>JBBRPG010000006.1:0-45490 GCA_038228485.1 Alphaproteobacteria bacterium | reverse complement strand
CGCTGATGGCGGCAATCAGAACCTGATCGCCTCGTTCAAGCCGCGCACGACAGTCGATCCAAAGGCTTCTCGACCCTCACGCCTGCGAAACACAGCGCGTCGCCCATGTCCTGTGGCGCGTTTTTCCACAGCCTCGGGCATAAAGACTCGTTCCCAACTGCAAGGCTGATGGTCGGCTTAGGGGCATGGGCTGCCGCCCAACCCGACGGCCGCGATAGTCCGCTTTGGGGTCGACTCCCACCGTAGCCGCTGGGTATCAAGCGTTAGATTTTCACCACTTGCTTTGCGCCCCGCTCGGCTCCGGTCGGGCGGGGTTCTCTTTTGAGTGCCTGGCGAGTGCCTAAATAGCGATATGGCCTACATTTCTCAGGAATATTGAATGTTTTCATTGATTTATAGAATCTTCGGCATGTGGCTGATGACCACGTCCTTCACGCTCGCCGGGTCGACCCCGATCATCTGCAGGCCCTCGCCCGGCGGGGTGATGAACTCGCGCCCCCGCTTGCGCGCCATCGCCTCGTCGAACCCGGTGTCGAGGATGAAGGTGCGGCTTTCCCCGACCATGGCCCAGACGAAATAGTCGAGCGGCATCGGCCCGCTGTCGTGCGGGTCGGCCTGCAGGAAATTCTCGTGCGCCCGCCGGTCGTGGTGGGCGTATTTGACGGCGTAGATACGGTAGGTGTCGGAGGCCACTTTCTTCTCCTTCGCAAGATTATTTCTCGGCCATCAGCCGCTCAGCGACGGGCAGCATCAGGCGATGCGGCGCATGGCTGGCGGCGAACGCGAGGACGCGGTTCAGCGCGCCGGCGACGGTGACGCGCTCGCCCCTCATAAGCCCGCGATAGCCGATGCGGGCGACCGCCTCCGCGCTCATCCACCGGCGCAGGCGGCGGGCCATCACGGTGTTCTCGCCGCCGGCGACCTTGAAGAATTCCGTGACCGTCGCACCGGGGCACAGCACGTTGACGGTGACGCCGCTGCCCTTCAACTCCTGCGCCAGCGCTTCGCCAAAGCTGCGCACATAGGCCTTGCTGGCGGAATAGACCGCCATGCCCGGCCCCGGCAGGAACGACGCGGTCGACGCTACCAGCAGGATCTTGCCGCGGCGGCGCGCGACCATCCCCGGCAGCAGCACGCGCGTCAGCTCAGTCAGCGCGACGATGTTGACCTGCATGATCTCGCCGAGCCGCGCCGGGTCGATCCGGTCGAAATGGCCGAAGGCCCCCAGCCCGGCATTGTTGACCAGCACCTCTATCTCGATCCCGCGCGCGGCGAGCTGCTCGGCCAGCGCCGCCGCGCCTCCCGGCTGCGCGAGGTCGGCGGCGATGACGGTCGCCGTCGCGCCATCCGCTTGCAACTCCGCGGCAAGCGCTTCCATCGGCGGGATGCTGCGCGCAGCGAGCACGAGGTCGTGGCCGTGGCGGGCGAACTCGCGCGCCAGCGCCGCGCCGATCCCGCTCGACGCGCCGGTGACCAGGGCGACGGGACGGTTGCTGCCGTTCATGGGCTTCCTATGTCCTGTGGGGTCGGCAACAATAGGGGCGCGGTGCGCCGATAGGAGAGGAAATCGACATGAAGTTCGCCAGCGCGCTTTTGGCTGTCGCGGTCGCGGCGGGGGCGGCTCATGGCGCCGAAGCCATCCGCGCCGGCAAATGGGAAATCTCGGCGCAGGTGCAGCTGCCCAACATCCCTAAGCTGCCGCAAGGCATCACCCTGCCTCCGGGGATCAGCATGGGGCCGGGCGGCGTCAACGTTACCCGCACCACCTGCCTCACCGAGAGCAAACCGGTGCCCGACGACATCCGTCCGCCGCACGAGCAGAAAGGCGACTGCAAGATCGAAAAGCTCGATAAGCAAGCCGGCACGGTAAATTGGGAAACCACCTGCAAGACGCCGGACGCGACCGTGCATTCCAAAGGCACCGCGCATTACGCCGGGGACAAAATGGAGGCGACAATCAAAACCATCGTGAGCAACGCCGGCGGGCGGCCGAACGAGACCTCGCAGCACATGACCGGCCGGTATCTGGGACCGTGCGATGCCAAGTGACCCGCAACCCCGCCGGCGGCAGATCCGGCTGACCGACGAGGAGCAGGCGGCATTCCTCGCCGGCAACCGCAAGGCCGCGCTGGCGACGCTCGACCCGGACGGGTTCCCGCACCTGGTGGCGATGACCTATGGGGTCAAGGACGGTGTCTTCTACATGACCTCCTACGCCAAGGCGCAAAAGGTGCTGAACATCCAGCGCAATCCCAAGGTCGCGCTGATGATCGAGGCCGGGGGCGCCTATAGCGAGCTGCGCGGGGTGATGGTGCGCGGCGATTGCGAAATCGCCGCGGGCGCGGACGCGGTGCGCGAGGCCTGGGCGGTGATCTCCGGCGAAGGCGGCGCCGCGCGCCGGCGCGAGACCAATGACAGCGCCGCCAAGCGCGTGGCGCTCAAGGTCACCCCGCACAAGATCGCCAGCTGGGACCACAGCAAGCTCGGCGGGCGGTATTAATGCGGTGATGGGTTTCGCGTTGCTCAACCCATCCTACAGTAGTCATCGTAGGATGGGTTGAACGCCGTGAAACCCATCAACCCTTCGCGAACGCATCCTCGATCAGCTGCGGCAACACCTGCCGCGCGTCGAAATGGGCGAGGGCGATGTCGCGGGCGGCTTGCGCCTCGCGATCGTAATCGGCCTCGACCGCGGCGATCGCCGCGGCGGCCTCGTCTTCGGTCGCGAAGGCATGCAGCCCCCGCCCGGTCGGCAGCAGCGTCGCGAACCCGGTATCCTGCACCACCACCGGCCGCGAAGCGGCGAGATAGCAGGCGCTGCGCGTGCTGAACCAGCCGGTGCGCAGCGCGACATAGACCTGCTTGGCGACCGACACCTCGCCACGCGAAGCGGCCAGGTAACTCTGGTAATCGGCCGGGGTGAGCGTGGCCGTGGGGCCGTCCTCGGCGGTCCACCCTTGCGCCGCCAGTTCGGCGAGCGGCGCCTCGGTGCCGCCGACCGCGACCCTGAACCCGCCGCCCAGCCGCCGCGGCAGACCGGCGATCTTGGCGAACTCCCCAGCCTTGCCGCGGTATTCGGCGCCGCGGTATTCGAGCTTTCCCTTGAATACGTTCCAGGTCATCACCGTGCTCCACGGCGACGCCGGCCGGACATCATCGAGGCGTGCCGGCCACAGCTCGGGCACCACCGGCATGCGCGTCTTCTTCCAGGCGATGCCGGCGCTCGGCATCGTGCAATCCGGGCTGCCGAAATTCTCGGCATAGGTGAAATGACGGTCGTGCGCGCGCACCCCGGCGCACCAGCGCTCGACATTTTCCGACCAGGAGGGGCGCTCGCTGAGCATGATCTGGTTGTAGCCGGGGTCGCTGTCGAGAAAGACCTTCAAGCAATGCGGCGACAGCGCGTCGGGGAAAAAACTGCCGCCGCTGACGTTGAGGAACAGATCGGCGCTGCGCGCGAACGCGTCGAACGCGGCCCGACTCATGCCGCAGCTGGTCTCGTGCAGATGCAGGTAATGCCAGCGCTCGCTCAATTCGGGCGCGTAGCGGGCAAAAAAATCTTGCAAGTACGCGGCCGAATAGGCCGGGTCGTCGGTCATCGTCCGCTGCGGCGGATGGTACGGCCAGCACCAGGTGTCCTCGTGATAGACGACGTCGTGGCCCAGCCGGGCAAATCCGATCGGGTATTGCAGGTAGTCCCAGGCGACGCCGCCGACCGGGTACTGCGCGGCCATCCCGGCCACGATGATCCTGAGCCGAGACATCGCCTGGGAATTGCTCTGTACTATTGCCCCGCACACAACGTCGGCGAGGGCCGGCTATTCCTCCCTCCTTTATCATTCCGGGGTGCTCCGCAGCCGCGAACCCGGAACCCATGAACACCGACAACGCCAACTCGCTGCCGACGTTGGTTGAACCTGGCTAAAGCTCGTGTTCCTGGGTTCCGGGTTCGCGGCATGGCCGCGCCCCGGAATGACACTCGATGGATCAATCGGCGGCTTCGTATCCCGCTTCCGTCGAGATTTCCTTGTTGGTGTAGTCGGGCAGCATCAAGGTCGCGGTAATGCTGATCACCGCGCAGATGCAGACATAGACCCCGATCGGGAACGTCGTGTGATAGGTGGCGAACAGCCAGGTCGAGATGAACGGCGCCGGGCCGCCGGCGATGATCGACGCCAGCTGGTAGCCGAGCGAGGCGCCGCTATACCGCAGCCTGGGCGTGAACGCCTCCGCGATCAGCGCCGCTTCGGGCCCGTACATCGTCATCACCGGGATGAACGACAGCGCCACCGCGGTAAAGATCAGCACCGTCGACTTGGTGTCGATCATCGCGAAATAGGCAAAGGTGAACAACGCGACGAAGACGCAGCCGATAATGTACATCTGCCGGCGGCCGATCCGGTCCGACAGCGCGCCGGCGATCGGGACCCAGCAGAACCCGAGTGCGGTACTGACGATCAGCGCCGTCAGCAACAGGTCGCGCGAAGCGCCGATCACCTGTGTGCCATAGGTGAAGATGAAGGCGTTGAAGATGTAGCCCGGCGATTGCTCGGCGAGGCGCAGCAGCGCGGTCAGCACGATCTCGCGCGGTTGCTTGCGGATCACCTCGAGCGTCGGCGCCCGCGCGACCTTGTTCTCGTCGAGAACGCGCTGGAACACCGGGGTCTCAAGGATGCCCAGCCGAATCCACAGCCCGACCGCGACCATGACGATGCTGATCAGGATGGGATGCGCCAGCCCCAGACGAGAAACTGGTCGCCCGAAATCTCGCTGAACAGCAGCACCATCAGATTGGCGATGCACAACCCGGCGGGGGCGCCGAATTGCGGCCATGAGGCGATGAAGCCGCGGTTTTTGTTGGTGCGGGCCCATTCCATGGCCAGCAGCACCGAGCCGCCCCACTCGCCGCCAACGCCGATACCCTGGATCAGCCGCAGCAGGGTCAGGATGACCGCGCCCCATAGGCCGATCGAGTCGTATCCGGGAACGAGGCCCACAGCGGCCGTGGCGATGCCGGTCATCAGCAAGGTCACGATCAGCGTCGCCTTGCGGCCGATGCGGTCGCCGTAATGACCGAAGATCGCCGCCCCGATCGGCCGTGCGACAAAGCCGATGAAGAAGACGCCGAACGCCTTAAGCGTGTCGGTCAGCGGGTCGGAGCCGGAAAAGAAGACCTTGCCGAACACCAGCCCGGTCATGGTGCTGTAGATCAGGAAGTCGTACCACTCGATCGTGGTGCCGACCGTGCTGGCAATCACCGCGCGCCTCAGATGGCCCCGGTGCTCCTGCTCCGACATTGTGCGGGTCGCGGTAACGTCGGTCATCGTGGCGTCCCCCCCTCCGAGATTAAATCTTTTGTCTTTGATCGTGAGCGTAACAGAGCCTCTCCTGGCGCGAAATAGGGTTGGTTGACCGCAAAAAACGCCGGCGGCGACGGCTGCCGCCACGAGGGCTGGCAACTACCGGCCTCGCGCGGCGTTACCCGCTTACGTTAGTGCGGCTTTCGCGGGTTGCATCGATGATTGAGTCTCAAGCCGAGCCTCTTCGGCAGCGGCGCGGCGCTAGGCCATGATCCAGCAGCACATTGAGGCGGGCGAGAACGGCGAGAACGGCGAGGATCCGGAAGAGATTATTTACGAGCCGCCAACCGGGTTCTTCCGCCGTTTCCTGCACCTCGCCGGGCCGTATTTCAAATCCGACGAACGCTGGATGGCGCGCGCGCTGCTGATCGGCACCATCGCATTGACCTTGATCCAGGTCGGCATTCAGGTCCGCATCAACGTCTGGAACCGCGATTTCTTCAACGCCCTCGAACAGCGCGACTGGCACGTTTTCATCGGCCAAATGGGCATGTTCGCGCTGCTGGTTTCGGCGGCGATGGGCATCGCCGTCTACCAGGCCTACGTCAAGCAGCTGCTGCAATTGCGCTGGCGCCGCTGACCGCGGATTTGGTCAGCCGCTGGCTCGCCGACGCCCGGCACTATCAGCTCAACTTCATCGACAGCGGCATCGACAACCCCGACCAGCGGATCGCCGAAAACGCCAAGCACGCGACCGAGATGTCGGTCGAGTTCATGCTCGGTCTGCTCAATTCGCTGGTGACCCTGGTGTCCTTTATCGGAATTTTGTGGGTGCTCTCGGGTACGCTCGAGGTGACCGTCTCGGGAAAAACCTTCGGTATTCCCGGCTACATGGTGTTCGCTGCGCTGCTCTACGCCGGCATCGGCTCGGGGCTTACCTTTCTGGTCGGCCGGCCGATCGTCGCCGCCAACATGCAGCAGAGCGCCAGCGAGGCCGATTATCGGTTCGCCCTCGTCCGGCTGCGCGAAAGCAGCGAAGCCGTCGCGCTGATCCACGGCGAAAAGGACGAGGAAAAGGGCCTCTCGACCTATTTCACCGAAGTCCTGGCCTCGTCGATGGGGGTGATGCGCACGCAGCGGCGGCTGATGTGGCTGACCAGCTTCTACACCAGCATCGGCTGGGTCTATCCGACCCTGGTGGCGAGCCCGAAATTCTTTGCCGGCGCAATCACGCTCGGCGTGCTGATGCAGATCACCGCCGCTTTCGGCCAGGTGCAGACCGCGCTCAACTGGTTTGTTGATAATTTCCCCAAGCTTGCCGAGTGGCGCTCGCATTCCGAGCGTCTGCTCGAATTCGATCAAGCGCTGGGGCTGACCGCCGAGGCCACTAATGAGGCCGGCGAGGTGACCACCATCCTCCTCACCGAAGCCGCCGCCGAGGCCGAGAAAGGCGGCGCCGACATGCTGCGGTTCCGCGAATTGAGCATCACCCATGTCGACGGCAACGTCGTAATCGGCGACGCCAATACCGAGATCGCCAAGGGCGAGAAGGTGCTGATCGTCGGGCCGTCCGGCAGCGGCAAGAGCACGCTGTTCCGCGCCATCGCCGGGCTGTGGCCCTGGGGGGCGGGCAAGATCATCCTGCCCGACCGCAGCAAGATGATGTTCATGCCGCAGCGGCCCTATTTGCCGCTCGGCACCTTGCGGCAGGCGCTCGCCTATCCGGCGCCGGTGCGGCGGTTTCCGGTCGCCACCATAAGGGCCACCTTGAAGCGCTGCGGCCTCGACCACCTGATCCCGCGCATGGGCGACGAGGAGCGCTGGGACCGGGTGCTCAGCGGCGGCGAGCAGCAGCGGCTCGCGTTCGGGCGGCTGCTGCTGCACAAGCCCGACTGGGTGTTCATGGACGAGGCCACCTCGGCCCTCGACGACGAAGCCCAGGCGTCGATGATGAGCCTGTTCTCGCACGAGCTGAAGGGGACGACCCTGGTCTCGATCGCCCATCGCGCCGGGCTCGACGCGTTCCACGACCGCACCCTCACCCTGGTCGAGTCGGTCGGCGGCGCCAAGCTGGTGACCAAGCGGCGCGCGCAGCTCATGCTCCACGCACGCCGCCGCAAGCGGCGGCCGCTGACGATCTCGCTGCGCCGGTTCAAGATCCCGCGCGCTAAGCGGGCGTAGCCGCGAGGCGAGGGGTCAGCGCCCCTTCAGCACCGGCTTGCGCCGCTCGCGCCAGGCCTGGTGGCTTTCGGCCTTGTCCTCGGTCAGCTCCAGCGCCATGAAGCGGTAGAGGTCGGCGTTGGCGGCCTCGCGCAACGGCACGTCGAGCCCGAAATTGACCGCTTCTTTGGCAAGGCGCGTGGCCAGCGGCGGCAACGCGGCGATGTGCTCGGCGACCTCCATCGCCTGCGCCATCAGCTCGCCGTGCGGCACCAGCCATTGCGCCAGCCCGGTGCGGTAGGCTTCCTCGGCCTTCAATGGGAAACCCATCGCCACCTTCATCGCCTGGCCGCGGCCGATCCAGCGCGCCAGCCGCACCGTGCCGCCCTGTGCCGGCAAGATGCCGAGCCCGACCTGCGGCAGCCGCCACTCGGCCTTCTCGGAGGCGACGATCAGGTCGCAGCAATAGGTGACGATGCAGCCGATCCCGACCGCATAGCCGTTGACCGCGGCGATGATCGGCTTCGAAAAATCAGTGATCAGGTTCATCGCCTGATAGCGCCGGCGGCGCGGCAGATCCTCGATGAACTCGGCGATCGAGTTGGAGGTGTGGGTCTTCGGGTCCTTGATGTTGGCGCCGGCGCTGAAAGCATTGCCGCTATCGTCGCCGGTGAGGATCACGCAGCGAACCTCGCGATCCTCCTCGAGCTGCGGCAGCAGTTCCTTGAGCCCGGTATTGTAATCCTCGCCCCAGGCGTTGCGCGCCTGCGGCCGCGACAGGGTGATGATGGCGACGGGGCCGCGCTTTTCGTGGAGCAGGGGCATCAGATATTTCCCTTCCCTGGCTGTCATTCCGGGGGCCGAGCGAAGCGAGGCAACCCGGAACCTATGAACACGGGCCGATCGTAGTTTAGCTTCGGCGCCCACACCAATCTTGATCCGGCTGAGTGCATAGGTTCCGGGTTCGCTGCCCCGCAGCGCCCCGGAATCACCGCCATAAAATCAGATCACGCCGCCAACCTTCAGGTCGGCGATCTCGATCGCCGACAGGCCGAGCCAGCCGCCGTAAATCTCCTCGTTGTGCTGGCCGAGCTTCGGGCTCGGGCTGGTGTTGCGGCGCTCGGCGCCGTGGAAGCGCAGCGGCGAGGTCGGCACCGTCAGCGGGCCGATCTCGTCGTGCTCGATGTCGTCGAGAAAGCCGCGCTCGTGCATGTGGCGGTCGTGCATCACCTCGTCGACCTCGCGCACCGGCGCGAGCGGGATGCGGCGCTCCTTGGCGACGGCGAAGATCTCCATCTTGCCGAGAGACTGCGTCCAGGCGGCGATGACGCCGTCGACCAGCTTGCGGTTCTCGACGCGCGCCGCCGGGGTGGAGAAGCGCGGATCGTCGCGCAAATCCTCGCGGCCCATCGCCGCCAGCAGGTTGTGCCAGTGCGCCTCGACCGCGAGGTTCATCGCGACATACCCGTCCTTGGCCGGGTAGACGTTGATCGGCACCCGCCCGTGGCTGGCGTTGCCGGTGCGCGGCTGCACTTTGCCGCTGCGCCAGTAGGCTTCCAGCTGCGACGTCAGGGTCGGGTAGGCCGCCTCCTGCATCGCCACCTCGACCATGCGGCCGATGCCGGTGACCGAGCGCTCGTACAGCGCGGTCATCGTCGCGGCGTAGAGGTGGATGCCGGAGAGAAAATCGACCACCGCCGGCCCGGCCTTCAACGGCGGCCTATCCGGCTCGCCGGTGACGCTGATCAGGCCGGACACCGCCTGGATCGTCAGATCCATCGCCAGATTGTCGCGGTCGGGCCCGCTCAAGCCATACCCCGTACCCGAGGCGTAGATCAGCCGCGGGTTGATCTCATGCAGCACCTTGAACCCGACCCCGAGCCGGTCCATCACCCCCGGCGCAAAGTTCTCCAGCAGCACGTCGCCCTTCGCGGCCATGCGGAACAGCAGCTGCTTGCCGCGCTCGTCCTTGAGGTTGAGCGTGATCGCCCGCTTGTTCGAGTTGAGCATCGCGATCGGAAACGTCGTGCTCATGCCCGGCGGGGCGCGGCGGCGCAGCGGCTCGCCGTTGGGCGGCTCGATCTTGATCACGTCCGCCCCGGCCGTCGCCATCAGCAGGGTCGCGTACGGGCCCTGATAGACCTGCCCGAAATCGAGCACGGTGACGCCAGCCAGCGGCATGTTGGCGCTGACTGTCATCGCGAGCCCGCATCGTCAAACCCCTCTCCCGCTTGCGGGAGAGGGAGGGGCCCATCGCGCCGTAAGCCGCAGCCCGCGGGCTTGACCCGCGGGGATGGGAGGGTGAGGGTCGGTGCGTGCAAACCCTCACCCGTCTCGCGCCTTGCGGCGCTCGCCACCCTCTCCCGCAAGCGGGAGAGGGGAGAAGGGTTTGATCGCCGCATTTACCGTCCCTTGAACCCCCGGGGTGGGCGCTTTTCGGCAAAAGCGCGCGCGGCTTCCTGAAAATCCTCGGTCAGGTACAGCTGGAACGGCGCGGCGATGAATTGCGCCTCCCGGATCAGGCGGTCGAGATACCAGCGCCGCGTACGCACCGTGGTGCGAACGCTGAGCGGGGGGTTCTTGGCGACCTGAAGGGCCAGCTCGCGCGCGACCTCGAGCACTTTTCCGGCCGGGGCGACGCGGTTGAAAATGCCCGCGGCAAACCCTTCCTCGGCGGTAAAGAACCGGCCGGTCAGCGCGATCTCCTCGCCGAACGCCGCGGCGTTGCGGTAGTGGAACAAGGCCCAATAACGCGATGCGCCGAGCCCGCGCGAGGTCTCGGTGAGCTGCAGCCGGGTACCGGCTTCGGCCACGATCAAATCGGCCTCAAGGGTCAAGCCGAGCGCCAAGCCCAGCACATAGCCATGCACAGCAGCGATGATCGGCTTCCAATTGACCGACCGGCTGAACAAATCGGCCGAATTGGTGCCCCAGCCTTGCGGGCCGCCCAGTTTCTCGAACTCGTCGCGGCTGCGCAATTGGCGCTGATGCACGTCCGCGCCCGATGAAAAGGCGCGGCCCTTGCCCGTAAGAATGGCGACATCAGCCTCGGGGTCGAGGTCGAAGCGGCGAAAGGCCTCGGACAGCTGGCGCACGACCTCGTCGCTGACGGCGTTCAGCTTTTCCGGCCGGTTCAGCGAGATCGTCGCGATCCGGTCGGCGCACTCGTAGATGACGAAATTGTTTTCTTCGGCAGCCACCGCTTCCTCCCGCAACACCGCTCGACTGCGGATGGTTGCGGGGGAAGGGCAGGGCTGTCAACGCCGCCTGTCGGCAACGCCGCTAGGCGTCAGGGTCATCCCATCAGCAGGACGACGACCAGGATCACCACCAGTACGCCTAATCCGCCGGAGGGATAAAAGCCCCAGCCGGCGCTGTAAGGCCATAGCGGCAGCGCACCGAGCACTAGCAAGATCAGAACGATGAGAAGCAAAAGGCGCATGGCCGTCGTCCCGTTTCTTGTCGGAAATGACTAAGGATGTTCCCGAGGAGGCTTTGCACTACCGCTTGCCGGTGATTTCGCGGACGGCGTCCTTGGCGTGGCCGACCGCCGAGCGAACCCGGCCCTCGGCCTTGTCTGCGCTGCCATCGGCTTCGAGCCGGCGGTCGCCGGTCGCCTTGCCGACGGCTTTCTTGACGGCGCCGGTGGCTTTCTTGACTCCGCCGGCGATGCGTTCTTTGTCCATGATCCAACTCCCGAACGTGTGTGCTCGCTGAACGGCGGGTCGCACGGATCGTTCCGGCCAATAGTTTCGGCGGCGTCAAATCACCTCGCGCAACGGCGCGCTACCGGAGCTTTGCCGGCACCTCCAGCCCCAGCAGCCGCGCGGCGTTGCCGCCGAACACCAGTTTGCGCTCGGCATCGCTGAGCGCGGGGGCGCCCTCGACAAAGCCGATCGGGTCGGTCTCGCCCATGTCGTAGGGATAGTCGGTGCCCATCAGCACATGGTCGGGGCCGTATTGCCGCACCAAATATTCAAGCTGGTGGTGGGTGAAGACCATCGTGTCGAAATGCAGCCGCTTCAGGTAGGTCGTCGGATCTTCCTTCAGGTGCTCGCAGCAATCCGGCCGGGCCGAGGCGCCGTGGTCGATGCGCCCCGAATAGGCCGGCAGATAGCCGCCGCCATGCGCGATCACCAGCTTCAGCCCCGGATAGGCGTCGAGCACCCCGCCGAAGATCAAGTGATGCACCGCGATCGTCGATTCGAGCGGGATGCCGATGACGTTGCTGAAATAGTGGTCGCCAAAGCGCCGCCCTTCGGTGAAGCCCGACGGGTGCATGAAGATCACCGTGCCGAGCTCCTCCAGTCTCTGGAAGATCGGGCGAAATTTCGGGTCGGAGAAATCCGTGCCGTCGACATTCGATGAAATCTCGATACCGCGCATGCCGAGCGATTTGGTGATGCGCTCCAACTCCTGGATCGCCAGCTCGGGCGCCTGGAACGGGATCGTCCCCATCGCGGTAAAGCGGTCGGGGTGGCGCGCGGCGATCTCGGCGAGGTTGTCGTTGACCAGGCGAGCCGAGGCGAGGCCGAGCTCGGAGTCGGTCCAATAAAACATCTGCACCGGCGCCGGCGAGATCGCCTGCATGTCGATGCCCATCTCGTCCATGTCGGCGAGGCGCTTCTCGACCGAGGTCAGCTGGCTGTGGGTGCGCTCCATCTGCAGCCGCTGGACTTCGCGGGTGCGGTCGTTGGCGAACTTCATCGTCGCGTCGCGCTCCGGGTTCCAGAACGGCTTGACCATCTCGTCGGCCTTGTCGAGATGGACATGACAGTGGATGTCGACCGTGAACCACTTGCCGCGATGCTGCTTGGGTCCCGGGAAATGCCCATCGATCCGCGTGCCGGGCGGGGTGCAGGTGAACAGCATCGGTTTCCTCCAAATGTTTCGTAGCCGCGGCTAACCGCCGGGCACCACCCGCGTCGCGGATTTGTGAATTGCATAGCGCTTTCGGCGAGGCAACCCCAGCCCCACATTCTGCCGAGCAAAATCACTGTCTCTCGGGGAGAAACACATGCTCAGGCTGGCATCGATCCTTGCCGTGATCTTGATTATCGCCGGCTGCGGCGCCGTGACGCCGGGCGACGACAGCGACCCCGTCGGCGCCTATCGTTCCTCGCACGGCCGCACCTATGGCCAGCTGATGATCCGGGAAACCACCGAGCTCTCGCAGCTCCCGGCCTGATGGCGCTCAGTTCGGCCCGACCATCTCCTGCGGCCGTACCCAGGCGTCGAAATCGGCTCCGCTGACATAGCCGAGCTTGAGCGCCGCCGCTCGCAGGCTCAGCCCCTCGCGATGAGCAAGGAGCGCAATCGCGGCGCTTTTCTCGTAGCCGATATGCGGCGACAGCGCTGTCACCAGCATCAGCGACTGGTCGAGGTGCTCGCGGATGCGCGGCTCGTTGGCGCCGATGCCGCGAGCGCAATGCGCCGTGAACGAGCGGCAGGCATCGGCCAGCAACTCGGCCGATTCGAGCACGTTGAACAGGATGATCGGCTTGTAGGCGTTGAGCTGAAAATTGCCCTGGCTGCCGGCAAAGGCGACGGCGTGGTCGTTGCCGAACACCTGCACGGCGACCATCGTCAGCGCTTCGCATTGGGTCGGGTTGATCTTGCCCGGCATGATCGAGGAGCCCGGCTCGTTCTCGGGGATGGTCAATTCGCCGATCCCGGCGCGCGGGCCGCTCGCGTACCAGCGGATGTCGTTGGCGATCTTGAAGAGGGCGCCCGCCAAGGTGCGCAGCGCGGCGCTGGCGCCGACCATCGCGTCGTGCGACGACCCCACGGCGAACAAATTGGCGGCCGGGCGAAAGGGCAGCCCGGTTTCCTTGGCAATGTGGTCTGCCGCCAGCACGCCGAAGCGGGGAGGGGCGTTGAGCCCGGTCCCGACCGCGGTGCCGCCGAGCGGCACCTCGTAAAGCGGATCGAGCGCGGTGCGCACCCCGGTTACCCCCTGGTCGAGCTGCGCGACCCAGCCGGAGAATACCTGGCCCAACGTGATCGGCGTCGCGTCCTGCAGGTGGGTGCGCCCGGCGATGACGATGTCACCCAGCGCCCTCCCGCGCTCGGCGAGCGCATTGCGCAACCCGTGCACCGCCGGCAGCAGCGCATTGTGGATCGTCTCCGCCGCGGCGATGTGCATCACCGCCGGAAAGGCATCGTTCGAGGAATGGCTGCGGTTGACGTCGTCGTTGGGATGGATCGCGGCGCCGCCCAGCGCGCTCGCGCGATGGGCGATGACCTCATTGGCGGTCAGGTTGGTCTGCGTGCCGGAGCCGGTCTGAAAGGCGACCAGCGGGAACTCGCCGTCGAGCTTCCCCGCGATCACTTCCTCGGCGGCGCCGACGATCGCCGCTACCTTTTCGCCAGGCAGTTCGCCGAGCGCGCCGTTGACCTCGGCCGCCGCCTTCTTGACGATGCCGAGCGCGCGGATCACCGCGCGGCCCCACACAAAGCGCCCCCCGCCGATCGGGAAATTCTCGATCGAGCGCTGGGTTTGCGCGCCCCACAGCCGTTCCGCCGGGACATCGATCTCGCCGAGGCTATCGTGCTCCCGCCGCATCTTGGCCATGTGTTGCGCTCCGATAGGGAAGAGGCGTCGCCCGACTGATATGGGAAACCGCCCCGCGCCGCGGAACTCTGCGCTTTTATAAAATGTTGGCGTTCGGGGATTTTGGGAGCGACGGCTTGGCGGCGTCGAAGACCAAACCATCGCAGCCGGGGATGCTCAGCGAAATCCTCGATGCGATCGGCGATGCGGTCTACGCGATCGATCGCCATGAGCGCGTCTATTACGCCAACCGCCAAGCCCTCGATTTATGGGGAAAGCGCGCCGAGGAGATCGTCGGCCAGCGGCTGCGCGACGCCTTTCCCGGCGTCGAGGCGGATGAGTCCTATCGCGCCTGCCAGCTCGCGCTGACGACGCGCGTGCGCGTCCGCGTCGAGACCGTGGCGCCGGGGTTAGACCATCGTTGGATTGGCCTCGACGTGCATCCGGCCGCGGATGGCGGGCTGGTCGTCGTATGCCGCGACATCGACGAGCGCAAGCGTGCGGAACAAGCACTGCGCGCCACCGCCCGGCGCTTTCGCGCGATGCTCGAAGCGCTGCCGTTGATGGCTTATGTGTTCCGCGGCGACGGCCACGTCGTCTACTACAACCGGCAATTCCACCAGTACATCGGCCGGCCCGTTGGCCCCGGTCCCGCGGCGCGCGACGCGCTGCTCCATATCGACGACCGCGTACGGGTCGTTGCGGCGCGGACCGAGGGGTTCAGGAGCGGGCGCGAATACAGCGTCGAGGCCCGCATTTGCCGCCATGACGGCGTCCATCGCTGGCACCGCATCCATAATCGGCCGATGCGGCTCCACGCGAAGTTGGTGCTCTGGCTCGGCACCGCGGTCGACATCGACGACATTCGCAGCGCCAACGAACGGCTCGAGGAGCGCGTCGCCGAGCGCACCGCCGAGCTCGAAGCGGCGAACCGCCAGCTCTCGACCCAGATCGAGGAGCGCGAGGAGGCCGAAGCGCAGCTGCATCAGGCGCAGCGCATCGAGGCGATCGGTCAGCTCACCGCCGGCATCGCGCACGATTTCAACAATTTGCTGACCTCGATCATCGGCAATGTCGAATTGCTGCAATCCCGGCTCGGCAAGATCGACGACCGCACCAAGCGGCAGCTTGCCGCCGCGCTCTCGGCGGCCGAGCGCGGCGCCGCGCTGACCACGCAACTCCTCGCATTTTCGCGGCAGCAGCGGCTGAACCCCGAGGCCGTCGACCTCAACCGGGTGGTCGCCGGCATGGCCTCGCTGCTGCACAGCACGATCGGCGCGTCCCTACAGATCGAGGTCAGTCCAGGCACGGGACTATGGCCGGCGCTTGCCGACATCACCCAGGTCGAGCTGGTGCTGCTCAACCTGACCATCAATGCGCGCGATGCGATGCCGGGCGGCGGCACGATCAGGATCGAGACCGGCAATGTCATGCTGGGTCCGCCGAGCCGCCCAGAAGAACCGCCCGCCGGCGAATTCGCGATGGTGTCCGTCGCCGACACCGGAGTCGGCATCCCCGCCGACCTGTTGGTCGACGACGATCCCGACGTGCGCGCCGTCGCCGCGGCGATGCTGATCGATGCCGGCCACATCGTCATCGAGGCCGGCAGCGGGGGCGCCGCCCTCGAATGTCTCGACCGGAACAAGCCGGCGATCGACATGATGATCGCCGATATCGCGATGCCCGGAATGAGCGGGATCGAGCTGGCTCGCGCGGCGCTGCTAAATCGTCCGGACCTGCCGATCCTGTTTGTCACCGGATTTGCCGATGCCGTGGGTTTCGGCGAAACGGTCTCGGCGACGGTGCTGCAAAAGCCGTTCCGATCTGACGACCTTGCCGCCAAGATGGCCCAGGTGCTCGCTCAGAGCCCGGGACAAACCGGAGTTAACCCGCGGCCGGCGCTGCCGCAGGATGCTCCAACAGAGTGCTCTCCAGAAGTTCGATGATGCGCGGCAAGGTCATCGGCAGCGGGTTCTCCAGATAGGAGTCGAGTGTCCGCGGCTGACCGTTCTCCGGCAGGGCCGGCACGACCTCCTCTGCCCGCGCGTGCGCCTGCGAAGCGGTGGCCAGGGCTTTGAACACCGCCACATAGCCGAGCGCTCGGTAGCTCTCGAATTGCGATTCGGTGAAAACTGGTTGGCTGTCGTTTGGTGTGGAAAATCGGCATGTTCGAGGGCGTAGCTCAGCACATCCATCGGTTCGGTTCCGTGGATTCCGGCCTTTATGTAGAGCAGCCGACCTTCTTCGGCTTCGCCCCCGGCCTCGGGATAGCGAATACGGCCGGTCGCCCAGTAGGCCGCCTCGTTAGCCGGCGTCGGACGTTCCTTGAACCGCTTCTTGAGGTTGTCGAGCCCGACCATGTCGATGCGTATGCCCAGATCGAGCCAGATCTTCCGCAGGGCGTTGCCCAGGTCGGCAAAGGCGTAATCGGGATCGCAGGCCGCGTCGCAAACGACGATCACCCGGCAGCGCCGCCGCACCATTTCATAAAGCCCGAGATTCCGAAATGCCCGCCGTCGGAAAGATAAATCCAGGGCTTCTTTTCGGTTGTCAGGCCCAACATCTCCCGCACCAAGGGCGTCAACGCGAAAAGTGGGCCGGTGAAGGCATAGCTCCAACTGTGCGGCTGCGGGTTGCCGAGCCAGCACCCGAGCCGCACGTTGAACATCGTCATCAAAAAGGCGACGCCGGCCGAGGTCTGATAGCCCATCGACGGGCTGACCGCCGCGCCCGAGATCGCCATCGCCGTGCCGAGCGACAGACCGTAGCGCCCGCCATGGGGCCAGCGATGGTCCGGCATCGGATAAGAGCGGCGAAAGGACCCGGCGGAGGTGAATGCGGAGCTGCCGCTTCCGGCGTGCAGCGGCGAAAACAGGAACGGCGCCGCCATCCGCTCCTGCCAGGCCAGGTTTTTCGACGAGACCAGGTTGACGGTGACGTTGACGACGTGGAGCGGCTGCCAATCGGCGCCCTGCGGCACTCTGTTATGCACCCACAGATCGGCGATCAGCGGGGTATCGGCGCTGTCGAAATCGGTGAACCGGTTACGCGTCCGCTCTCGATCCGTAGCCAGCCGCGACGCGCCCAGGAAGGCGCGGGTCAGGCGGTTGCGGTAGACCCCGTGCAGCGAGAAGCGGTTGACGTTGATCAGCAACGAGGCCGCGATCGTCACCAGCAGCAGCGCCAGCGGGAGAAGTCCGATCGACCATTGCTGGGTGCCCGCAGCCAGCGCCGCCGCCGCGGATTGCTTGACGTTATAGCCCGGCAGCACCATGAAGATCTGGGCTTCCAGCATGTTGTCGAGCAGCGACGCCACTGTGATGGTGAGTCCGGCGGCGAACAGCGCCGCGCCGACCAGGGCAAGGCCATTCAGGCCAAGAAAATTGCGGGCCTCCTGGATATCGCCGATCGTCTTGGTCCAGACGCTCTTGCCGAGGAGGGCGGCGCCGACCCCGCTCACTGTCGTGACGCCGAACACCGCTTTCAGCATCCCCGGGCCGGCCAAGGCGACCGCCTGTCCGCCGGCCAGGATCAGCGCGAACCAGACGAGCCAACCGATCAGGAACAGCGCATAGATGCCGCCGGCGCGGGCGGCCCATTCGAGGTTGCCGTCGGACCACGGGATGACCTCGGTAAATCCGGCAAGCGCCGCGTCGGCAATGAGGCGCGCCAGCAGGATCGCCGGGATGCTGAAGATCAGGAACCGCGTCATCGAGTGGTCGTGCGACGCGACATGGGCGAGCCACAGCTCGCACCCGGCGACAATGAGCGCCCCGAAAATGGCGCCCGCCGCGATCCAACCGGCGAGGTCGGCCAGCAGCCAACGGAGGGATCTCCAAACCAGGATTCTCCCGATGCGGCTAGGCTTACCCAGATAGGCGGCGATCCAGGCCACAGAATGAAGCGCGGCGCCCGTTACCGCGCCGGCGATGTATTGCTGGTAAAGCGGTCCAACGGACAGTCCGCCGGGTATCAATGAATTGAGCCAGGCGATAACCCAGGCGACAAAAGCATAGGCCTGGGTGAAGCCGGCGTAACTCGGCAACACCGTCGCCAGGCAGATCGCGCCCAGCAGAAACACGCCGAAATCGCAACAAAAAAACCGTGCTTGAGAGCAATTGGCGATGCGCCGGGTCGGGCGATTGGCGGCCGTAAACGCCAGCGCAAACAAAAACATCGCCGCCGTGGCCAGCCATAGCGCCTTGGCAAAGCCGGAACTGATCCAGTCGTTGTGGTGAACGGTGTACAGACCCCATCGCGTGAACTTGGTGAACAGCACCAACAACACCAGAGGGGGCAGCACCACCAGCCAGTTCAGCAGCAGGTTGCGGACGACCGTGGCGATGCCGCTCCATAAATCGGGGGACAAAGCGCTGAATTTCGGCGCCAAATAGTGCGTATCGCGGCGCAGGTTGCTCACCGGCTCGATCGCCTCGCCCGCATTGGGCGGCGCTGCGAGCGCGGCGATCACGCGATCCGCCTTGCCGGTCCCGGCGGGTTCGGCCTGCCGTATCCGCAACAGCCAAGCCGACAGCCAGCTGCCGAGGTAACCGCCGCCGCTGACCGTCGAGAGGTAATCGAACTGCTGCAGCAGTGGAACGCGGGCGGCGCCGGCCGGAGGCTGCGCAGCGTAGTCGCCGCCGGGCGACCGGTCCGGCGTGGGCGCGGCATAACTTGCCAAACATTCGATCGCGCCCAGGGCAAAGGCGGCGCTGCGGATGCCGCCCCCGGAAAGGCACAGCGCATGGCGTTTGCTCGCCAGCAACGCGCGGTAGATTTCGGGGAGATCGTCCTCGCCGAGCTCCGTGAAGGCGCGCGGCCGGCGCGCGATCTGCGGTATCGAACGGTAGTCGGTCGGGACCGCGGCGGAAGGCAGCGCCTCGCCATTTAGCGCGCACCGCTCGTCCCACAGGATTTGCGCCAGATTAAGGGCGTCGTCTGGCATGCCGCTCCCGCTCGCCGGTACGCCGTATCCAACCTTAGCGTTTATACCGCCCGCCGGCACCCGCCAAGTGCTTCGTTATGCAGACAGCCTGGGCTCAGGCGATCATCCGCGGGACCACCAGGAACAGGTCGGTGTCCTCGGTCTTCTCGCCGGCGGCGGTGATCAGCGCGTGCGCCTGGCCGCGGTGATGCGTTTGGTGGTTGAAGAAATGGGTGACGAGCAGCCGCTTCGGCGCGGTGATCTCGCGGTTGGCCGCACCGCTGAACCAGGTCAGGTCGATGTCGAGCCAAGCGTCGTCGACCTTCGCCGCCCAGCGTTCGATATCGGCGTCGCGTTCGACCCGGGCGGCGCAGAGCTCGGCGTAGTCCTCGATGAAATGGTCGCTTTCCTTGATCGGCGTCGCTGGCTGCTCCCAGTGGTCGAAACGCGACATCCACTGGCTGTCGCCCCACAGGATGTGGACCAGCGTACCGTGCAGCGAGCCCCAGAACGCGCCATGCGATTTGCGCCGCTCGGCATCGGACAGCCGCGAGGCGGCGGCGTAGAGCCGGCGGTTCATCTCGCTGTTATAGGCAGCCATCGTGCGGCAATAGGCGGAAGTGATCATCGGCGGCCTCCTTTTTGTGCAATGCAGCACACGTCCTGTTTGCCGCAAGCCTTCCGGCGCGTCAAACTTGAATTGAAATCAACCAAGAGGTCGAGACGATGCCCGAAGGAAAGCGGTCGCTGCCGCAGCCGACGCCCGAGACCCGGCATTTCTGGGAGGGGACGCAGTCCGGCGAGCTCCGCCTGCAGCGCTGCAACGCCTGCCAGAAAGCCTATTTCCCGCCGCGCCCGTTCTGCCCGGCCTGCGGGCAGCGCGAGGTCAGCGTGTTCAAGGCAAGCGGCAAGGGCCGCCTGTTCAGCTACGTCATCCACCACCGCCCGGTCGCCGGCTTTGACCCGCCCTACGCGATCGCCGTGGTCGAGCTCGACGAGGGGCCGCGGATGATGACCAACATCGTCGACTGCCCGCAGACCCCCGAGGCGCTCGTCCTCGACATGCCGCTGGAAGTCGCCTTCGCGAAGCAGACCGACGAGATCACCTTGCCCCTGTTCCGGCCCTCTAAAAGCCAATCGGCGAAAGGCTAGCCCCGATGAAGCACAACAGCATCGCCATCGTCGGCGCGGCCGAAACCACCGAGCTGGGCCGCATCCCGGATATGTCGCAGATCATGCTGCACGCCGACGCGGCGCTCAACGCGATGAAGGACGCCGGCCTCGGCCCGAAGGACATCGACGGCGTCTCCACCGCCGGCGAGACCCCGACCTCGATCGCGCATTACCTCGGCATCACCCCGAAATGGGTCGACGGCACCGCGGTCGGCGGCTGCTCGTTCATGATCCACGTCCGCCACGCCGCCGCGGCGATCGAGAGCGGCATGGCCAAGACCATCCTGATCACCCACGGCGAAAGCGGCCGCTCCGGTGTTGGGCGCAGCCGCGCCCCCGTCGCGGCGTCGAGCCTCCCCGGCCAGTTCGAGCAGCCCTACGGGCCGATGGGGCCGCCGACGCTCTTCACCATCCCGGTGCTGCGCTACATGAAGACCTACGGCCTGACCCACGAGCAGCTGGCGATGGTCGCGGTCGTGCAGCGCGAATGGGCGGCGAAGAACCCGCGCGCCACCTTCCGCGACCCGGTCACCGTCGACGACGTGCTCAACTCGCGGATGATCGCCTACCCGTTCCGGCTCTTGCAGTGCTGCCTGGTGACCGACGGCGGCGGCGCGCTGATCCTGACCTCGGCCGACCGGGCCAAGGATTTCCCGCAAAAGCCGGTCTACCTGCTCGGCACCGGCGAAAGCGTCGAGACGCCGATGGTCAGCCAGATGGAAGATTTCACCAGTTCGCGCGCCTTCCGCATCGCCGGACCGACCGCCTTTGCCGAGGCCGGGATCAAGCACGCCGACGTCGACCATCTGATGATCTACGATGCCTTCGCGCATCTGCCGATCTACGGGCTCGAAGACCTCGGCTTCTGCAACAAGGGCGAGGCCGCGGGCTTCATCTGGGAACGCAACACCGCGCCCGGCGGCAAGCTGCCGCTCAACACCAACGGCGGCGGCCTCTCCTACATGCACTCGGGCATGTACGGCATGTACGCCTTGCAAGAAAGCGTCCGCCAGATGCGCGGCACCGCCCCGGCGCAAGTCCCGGGCGCAAAAATCTCGGTCTGCCACGGCGTCGGCGGCATGTTCGCCGCCAGCGGCACCGTGATCATGACGAACGAGCGGGTGTAACGCGTACTCCTATGTGATCCCCATGGGCTTATAGTACCTTACTCACAATCCTTGGCTGCAGAATCTGATGACCGATCTCATCCCTCCAGACCTATTAGGAGCAGCAGGCCCCATTGTGAGGCAAGCGTTGGAAGGTCTTGGCCCGACCATTAGGCGGGAGGCAGGATCAATAACACGCACCTTAGTCGACAAAGCCATAGCCAACCTTAAAATCGGGTTCGCCCCGTATCTGCGGACATCTTACGACCGTTGTGGCTCAGTAAAAACGCTCCTAAGTCAAGAGCGCCCGCTACCCTTACTCGATATCTACGTTCATCTTAATCTTACCTGCGGGGAAAGCACCTTAGCAGACGACGATTTAATAAGCCAGCTTGAGGTCTATCGGCGTGTTGTTATCACCGGTCTCGCTGGATCTGGTAAAAGTATGTTTGGTAAATACCTGACTATCTGCCGTTTCGAGAATGGCCGCGGCACTATTCCTATATTTGTCGAACTACGCCAGCTTAACTCGTTCACAACAAAAAATCTGCTTCCTTATATCCACCAGTCATGTGCGGATGCGGGTAACATCGTCACTTATGATCAGTTCGAGTTGGCATTACGCACCGGTGGCCTTCTCCTCATGCTAGATGGGTTTGACGAGGTTGACTTTACGCATCGAGACTCGATCAGCAAACAGATACTTGAAATCTCCGTTAAATACCCAAAAGCGCCCATCGTAGTATCAAGTAGACCCGATAATAAATTTGCTAGCTGGCAAAATTTTTTCACGTTTAAGGTTGAACCTTTAACAAAAAAACAGGTGTTTGAGCTAATCGATAAAGTTGATTATGACCTAGGGGTCAAGCAGCGTTTTAGCAGGCAAGTAGATGACAAATTGTACGAGTCGCACACTAGTTTTTTGCAATCACCGTTGTTGTCATCAATAATGCTTTTGACATATGAGCGCAAAAGGCGCAGTTTGTTCGGAAAACTTATTCCGGTTTAGCTATAGATGACTTCCAAAAGTTTTTTGCCGCATTCTGCGCATTCAGCTATCTTGAGGAACGTTTCTCGTTTTCGGACTCTCAACTCCGTACACTTGGGTCAAAAGCGCTTCGATATACTCGAATCAAGGCCAAAGTAGACGACGTTCTGCGAGATTTATATGAGTGCGTGTGTATGCTTCAGCGAGATGGCCTTCAAACCGTTTTTGTCCATCGGTCATTTCAAGAATATTTTTGTGCTTCGTTTACAGCTACATACCATGGCGGCCAGTTACGACCTATGTTGGATACGTTTGCAAACCGCGGGCGTGATCAGGTTATTCCCATGATATTTGAAATGGCGCGAGATAAACTCGACAGAGAATGGACAAATCCGCACATCGACGAATTAACAAAAGAGTGGACGGATTTAGAAGACCAAGAGGCGTGCGCTTTGATAGCTCGGCGATTTGTCGAGCAGTTAGGTTTCAACATAATGCATACGGATAAAGGGAATGCCGTGCGCTTGAGTTTGATCGCGATGGGATCAAAATACTACGCTTATTATTTTATAAATGAGTTATACTCCAAGTTAACCGCTTTTGAGTTTCGGCTGGGTGATTCCATAGAAAGGAAAATTCAAGACGCTTTAAGACTTCAGGGTCCACAGGACATAATAGATATCTTAAATGAGATTGGCCGGACGGAAAAAGATAAAAATCAATCATCCTGGCAGCTTATAGTTGAAATAACACCCCACAGTGTCGCTCAACTTCAATTGGGAAAGCCGATCTGCAACCTTGTTCGAGAGTTGCGGTCTTGCAAAGCGGCCAATGAAGAGCGCATCGGTGGGCAGGAATCGATGGTCGAATTACTTTTTAAAGAAACCGCTCGAAGACGTAGAGCCGGGCGCAGAAAGAGCGAAACAGAGACGATGTAGCGCACGTCCGCTTCTGGGGTTATTCGCCCGATCGTGCATCAACGCGCGCCATACCGATCATGCTGACAATTCACTAGTGGAGCGAATCTGACAAATGGAACCCGGCGAATGAGCTGAAAAGCCGCAGAATGCCTCGAATTGCGGCGGACTCTTCCGTTTGATTTTCACCACTAGCGGCATCTTTGTCGGCACGCCCCTGCATTCTGTTGACTCTGTCCGAACCGTCTCTCACGGTTCGTGTGGGATTTTTTTCCTCGGACCACACACGCACCATGAGCCTGTCGGATGCCGCGTGGCGGCAATTGATCTCCACGGTGCACGGGTCCGGCCGCAAGGCGGTGCTCGCGATCACCGGGGGCGGCAGTGGGGCGGTCGGCGAGCTGCTGCGTGTTCCCGGCGGCTCTCGGCTGCTGATCGAGGCGCAAATTCCCTACGACGAGCGGGCGCTTGCGGCGTTTCTCGGCTTTGCACCGGCGCAGGCAAGCAGCGCCGACACCGCGATCGCAATGGCGCAAGCCGCCCGGGCGCGCGCCGCCAGGCTGATGCCGGCGGGCACCGATCTGGTGAGCCCCGATTTGGTTGGCCCCGATTTGGTTGGCCTGGGCGCGACGGCGGCGCTGGTGAGCGATCGCCCGCGTAAAGGCGAGCATCGGTTTCACATCGCGGTCGCCAACGCCGCCGGCATCGCGCATTGCACTGGCGTGCTGGCCAAGGGCCGGCGCGATCGCGGCGCTGAAGAAGACCTGGTTTCGCGCGCGATCGTGCTGTGGCTGGCCCGCGCATGTGGAGCTGTTGCACCGTCGCCGCGCAGCCTGCTCGATGCGGATGAGCATTATGCGGAGACGGCCGTCGCCGTGGATGCGATCGATCGGCTCCTGGCGGGCGAGCTCGATCGCGTCACCGTCCAGCCCGACGGCCAAATGATGCTGTCGGCGCCGCCGCCCCTCGTGCTGTTCCCGGGTTCTTTCAACCCGCTGCACGAGGGACATGTGTTGCTGGCGCGGGTCGCCGAAGAGCTCAAGCAGCAGCCCTTGGCGTTCGAAATCTCTGTCACCAACGTCGACAAGCCGCCGCTGGCGGCCGAGACGGTGAGACGCCGGCTCGTGCAATTCGCCGGGAAGTCGCCGGTGGAGCTCACCAGAGCGCCCACCTTCGTCGAAAAGTCGCGCCTGTTTCCGGGGACGATGTTCGTGGTCGGCGCGGATACGGTAGAGCGGCTGTTTGCGCCGAAATATTATGGCGATGACGAAGCTCGAATGCACGACGCGCTCGATGAAATCGCTCATTCCGGGTGCAGCTTTCTGGTGGCCGTGCGCATCGACGCGGCGGGGCGTGTACGCGCGCTGAACGACATCCCCGTGCCGCCGCGCTATGCCGGTCTCTTTACCGAAATCCCCGAGCTCCGTTTCCGCTTTGACACCTCCTCCTCCGAGATTCGCGCGCGGGCCGTTAAGTAGGTCAAAGCGAGGCTGCGCCTTCCCCGGATAGGGGGCCGCCCAGGGTCTGGTTTTCATCCTGGAAATCGGCTCGCCCATCGCCCTTGGCCGGGCTTGTCCGGCCATCCACGTCTTCCTTCATCGTCTTTTGATCGTCATCGCCCATGAATACGGGACCCCCGGATCAAGTCCGGAGGAAGCAAGATTGGGATGCATCAATCAAAGCGGATCAGGTTCTGGCCCCGCCACTCCGGTGACGTGGCGCAGGGGCGCGTCACCACGTCGTCGCTTGACTATTTATTCACTATATGTTCTTCGAGCGTGTAGGACGAAAAGCCGGGAATGTGACAAAAAGGTCGCTGTAAATTCGCTGCAGAAACAGCGGGAGCAGCGGGAAGGGACGGGCGGTGGATCAGCCCGAGGACAGCGCCGCCACCCCCGGCAGCTCCTTGCCTTCGAGCCATTCGAGGAAGGCGCCGCCGGCGGTCGAGACATAGGTAAGCTGGTCCTCGACCCCGGCCGCTGCGAGCGCGGCGACGGTGTCGCCGCCGCCGGCGACGCTGAGCAGCTTTTTCGCCTGGGTCAGCTCGGCGACCTTTTTGGCCAGCGCGACCGTCGCCCGGTCGAAGGGCGGGGTCTCGAACGCGCCGATCGGGCCGTTCCACACCAAGGTCTTGCACTCGGCCAACGCGGCGGAAATGCGGGCAACGCTGTCGGGGCCGATATCGAGCATCATCGCGTTCTGCGGCACCGCGTTGACCCCGACCGTGCGGGTGACGACGCCGGGCTTCAGTTCCTCGGCGGTCACCGCGTCGTCGGGCAGAATGATCGTGCAGCCGCGTTTCTCGGCGGCGGCGAGGATGTCGCGCGCGGTGTCGGCCATCTCCTTCTCGCACAGCGAGCGGCCGACCCCGCGGCCTTGCGCAAACAGAAACGTGTTGGCCATCGCGCCGCCGATCGCCAGGTAATCGACCTTGCCGGTGATGAATTTCAGGAGGTCGAGCTTGGTCGAGACCTTGGACCCGCCGACCAGCGCCATCACCGGCTTCTGCGGGTGCTCGAGCGCCGCGCTCAGCGCTTCGAGCTCGGCTTGCATCAATTTGCCGGCGGCATTGGGCAGCAGGTGGGCGAGGGCCTCGATCGAGGCATGGGCGCGATGCGCCGCCGAGAACGCGTCGTCGACATAAAAATCGCCCAACTCGGCGAGGGCCTTGGCAAAGGCCGGATCGTTCTTTTCCTCTTCCGGGTGGAAGCGCAGGTTTTCGAGCAGCGCCACCGCGCCGGGCTTGAGCGCATCGACGACATGCTTGGCCTCGGGGCCGATGCAGTCGTTGGCGAAATAGACGGTCTTGCCGCCGATCGCCCGGCTCAGCGGCGCCACCAGCGGGCGCAGCGATTGGGACGGGTCGACCCCCTTGGGCCGGCCGAAATGCGACAGGACGACAACCCGCGCACCCTTGGCGACCAGAGCCTCGATCGTCGGCGCCAGCCGCTCGATGCGGGTGGCGTCGGTCACCTGGCCGTCCTTGTTGACCGGGACGTTGAGGTCGGCGCGCAGCAGCACGCGTTTGCCGGCGACGTCGAGATCGTCAATCGTATGGAACCGCGGCATCGCCGTCGTCCTCCCAGCGGAAAATCTGCCGGCGCGATTAAAGCGGAGGGCGGTAGGCCATTGCAAACCCGCAGCGACGGCATAATTGCTGGGGCGTCATGGCGAGCGCGCTCGACAAGCTCCTTTACGACACCGCCCAGGCCGCGCGGGTGTCATGGTTCTTTGGCCAGAAATTGCTGGCCGGACGGCTCACCAAGCCGATGCCGCTGCCCGACAAACTCAAAAAGCAACCGGCAACGCTCGACCGCCGGCGCATCCTCGCCGACCTGCGCAAGCTGATGGAGCAGGACTGGCGCAATATCGAGGCCGGTATTTACGCGGCGCCCGAGGATTGGCGCGGCAACCCGCTGTCCGGCCTCACTCGCGCGATCGATTTTTTCGCCGATCTGGGCGCGGTCGACGCCCGCCGCCACGGCGATCCCCGCGACCGCCGGCTACAGATGCCGGAGGCGGCTCGCTACCCAGCGTATTACCGCCAGCATTTCCACTTCCAGAGCGACGGCTATCTGAGCGCGGCCTCGGCCGAGCGCTACGACCATCAGGTCGAGGTGCTGTTCGGCGGCGGCGCCGCGGCCATGCGGCGCCAGGCGCTGGTGCCTCTGCGGGAGGCGCTGCTGGAGTGCAAAGGGGGAAGCCGTACGGCTCGGCTGCTCGACATCGCCTGCGGTACCGGCGCATTCCTCGCCGAGGTCAAGCGCAACTACCCGCGGCTGGCGGTGACCGGGATCGATCTGTCGGCGCCGTATCTTGCCGTCGCCAGGCGGCGGCTCGCGTCCTGGTCGCGGGCGACGCTCGCCGAAGCCAACGCCGAGACATTACCGCTGGCCGATTCCAGCGTCGACATCGTCACCTGCGTCTATCTGTTTCATGAACTTCCGCATCGCGCCCGCCAGTCGGTCGCCAGGGAGATATGCCGGGTGCTGAAGCCGGGCGGAGGGTTGATTTTCGTCGATTCGCTGCAGACCGGGGACGAGCCCGATTACGACGGCTCGCTCCAATGGTTTCCGCTCGCCTTCCACGAACCCTATTACGCGAGCTATCTGCGCGAGGATTTCGACCGGCTGTTCGCGCCCGGATTGTCGCCGGCCGGGCGCACTCCCGCCTATTTTTCCAAGGTGTTAAGCTACCGACGCGAAAGTGTTTAATACTATATCTAGTTCCCTATTGGCGCGAAGCCACAAGGGTGCTACCGTATCTGGTAGGGCATAGAGCCCATCCTACAGAATACGGTGGGGACCATGATGGACATCGGCACCTGGACGCCCGAGCGTATCGAGCAATTGTCGGTTTTGTGGGACGAGGGGATTACCACCGCGGAGATTGGCCGCCGCATCGGCGTCACCAAAAACGCGGTGATCGGCAAGGTCCACCGCCTCGGGCTAGTGCCGCGGGTGATCACGGTAAAGCCGGCGCCGCGCCGCAACGTCTTCGAGTTCACCGGGCCGGTGTGCATGTGGCCGCACGGCCATCCCGGCGAGGACGATTTCCATTTCTGCGGCGGTCGGCCGGTGCCGGGCAAGCCCTATTGCGCCGACCACGCCGCGGTCGCGTACATCAAGCCGAAAGAGAAGTCGAACGCGGCTTAGTCCCGGCCTAGAGGATTTTAAGCACCGCTTCCGGCGGGCGGCCCAGCGCCGCCTTGCCGCCCGAAACGACGATTGGCCGCTCGACGATGATCGGATTATTGGCCATTGCTGCAACGAGTTGATCCTCCGACAGCTTGGCCGAGTCTATTCCCGCCTCCGCAGCCTCTCTCTTCCGCACGACCGCCTTCGCCGGCAGCTTCATCTGCGCCAGCAACTGTTTGAGCTGCGCCGCGGTGTAGGGCGTCTTCAAGTATTCGACGACCTCCGGCTCGATCCCCTTGTCGCGCAACAAAGCGAGGGTCTTGCGCGAGGTGTTGCAGCGCGGGTTGTGATAAATCGTGACCGGCATGGGCGGCTTCCTTCTCAGAACTATGGCGCTTGACGAAGCAAATTTGCGACAGCGGCTCGTAATCGAGGCAGATCGTTTTCGATCGTGCCCCAGACCTCCTTGGAATCCACGTCGCCATAAGCGTGAACCAAAACATTGCGAAAGCCGATGATCTCGGGCACGTCCGGCAGCAAGGCAATCACATCCGGCGCAATCCGGCGAAGCCGGACCAAAGCTTCTCCAATGATCTCGAATTGGCGTTCTACCGCGGCGCTCAGCATGTCGTCCGCGAGATAGTCATCGAAAGTACGGCCTGCAATAAATCGGTTAATCCGCTCTACGGCGCGTTGTACATCCCACAGGTACTTCGCTGTCGCGGTATCGATCATGGAGGTGGGTAGAGGGTGCGCTTTTCCGCCTCGACCTGGCGGCGCAAATATGGATTGACGAGCGCCGCCTCGGTCAACAGGTCTATCGGTCGCTCGAAAAGTCGCCCGAGGCCTTTGCGTAACTCCCGGCAGGCTTTTGCATATTGCCCGGGAGGCATCGGCTCGAACTCGACGAAAAAATCCAAGTCGCTCCGTTTGGGATCGAACCGCGATGTCGTCCCCGACCCGAATAAATCCAAACTTCGGACGTGGAGGCGACGGCAAAGCGCGACAAGCCTTGCAAGCCGCGGCTCTATGACCTCGGCAAAGGCCGATAGGGCTTCCTTCGCTTCACTCATGCGAGCCAATTGTAGCACGCCGCGCCGCCTCGAACGTAGAGTGGCTTCGTTGCAGGAATTTCGGGGAAGGGCAGGGCGCATGGCCGATATCCGCATTGCCGCCGGGCCTTTCGTCTTCGCCGCCCGCTTCGAGCGCGAAACCGCGCCGAAAACTTGCGCCTGGTTCGAGCGGCTGTTGCCCTACCGCGAACGGATCATCCATGTGCGCTGGAGCGGCGAGGCGTGCTGGATCCCGCTCGGCGCGCTCGATTCCGGGATCGGTTGTGAGAACGCCACCAGCTATCCGGCGCCCGGCCAAATCCTGCTCTACCCCGGCGGGATCAGCGAAACCGAAATTCTGCTCGCTTACGGCGCGAGCCGGTTTGCCAGCAAGGCCGGCCAGCTCGCCGGCAATCCGTTTCTGACCATCGTCGAGGGATTGGAGAATTTGCGGCCGCTCGGCGAATTGACCCTGTGGCGCGGGGCTCAGGAGATCGAATTCAGCACGATCTGAGCAAACATGGCCGATCTGACGGCTAGGTCAAGCCGTGGTGGAGTAGGGCCCGACCTACAGCCGTCTTCACTTGCTTGCGAGGCGGCATCCCGCCCGGTTCCCTCGGGGCAGTCTCTGGTCTAACCTCTCGCAATTGTTGAGTCTGGAGAGCGCCAATGCCCGCCTTCACCACCCGGCCCGAAATCCGCGGCACCTTCGGGGTCGTCGCCTCGACCCATTGGCTGGCCTCGGCAGTGGCGATGGGGGTGCTGGAGAAGGGCGGCAACGCCTTCGACGCAGCGGCGGCAGCCGGGCTGACCTTGCAGGTGGTCGAACCGCATCTGAACGGCCCGCTCGGCGAGGCGCCGATCCTGGTATGGAGCGAAAAGAACCAGCGCTGCGATATGATCTGCGGCCAGGGGGTGGCGCCGCAGGCCGCGACGATCGCGCGCTATCGCAGCCTGGGCCTCAACCTCGTGCCCGGCACCGGGCTGCTGGCGGCGACGGTGCCCGGCGCGTTCGACGGCTGGATGCGGCTGTTGCGCGACTACGGCACCTTGCCGCTCGCCGATATTCTCGGGCCGGCGATCTCCTATGCCGAGAACGGCTACCCGCTTGCCTGGCGCATCCCGGTGACGATCGGCACCGTCGCCGAGCTGTTCCGGCGCGCCTGGCCGACTTCCGCCGCGGTGTACTTGCCGAACGGCCAGCCGCCGGTCGCCGGTACGCTGTTCCGCAACAAGGGTCTGGCGGCGACCTACAAGCGCGTCCTCGCTGAGGCTGAGGCCGCGGGCGGTGACCGGGTACGCCAGATCGACCGCGCCCGCGACGCCTGGTATCGCGGCTTTGTCGCCGAAGCGGTCGACAGGTTCTGCCGCACCGAGAAGGTGCTCGACTCGTCGGGTCGCCGGCATTCCGGGGTTTTGACCGCGGATGACATGGCGCGCTGGCAGGCGCCGGTCGAGACGCCGCTGACCTACGACTATAAAAGCTACACCGTCGTCAAAGGTGGAGCATGGAGCCAAGGGCCGGTGATGTTGCAGCAATTGGCGCTGCTTCAAGGTTTCGACCTCGACGACACCGATCCGACCGGCCCCGATTTCGTCCACACCGTCACCGAATGCGCCAAGCTCGCCTATGCCGACCGCGAGGCGTGGTACGGCGATCCCGATTTCGTCGACGTGCCGATGCAGACGCTGCTAAGCGGCGCCTACAACGACGCGCGACGCAAGCTGGTCGGCGACCGCGCCTCGACCGAATTGCTGCCGGGCAGCCCCGACGGGCGCGAGCCGCGTTTCCTCGTCGGCGGTGAGGAGTTGTCTTCGATGGCGGCGGGGATCGGCGAGCCGACGGTGGGGGCGCTCGCCGCCGGCATCGGCGAGCCGACGACCAGCCCGATGGGGGCGGTCGCCGGCGACACCTGTCATGTCGACGTGATCGACCGCTGGGGCAACATGGTCTCGGCGACGCCAAGCGGCGGCTGGCTGCAATCCTCACCGGTGATCCCGGAACTCGGGTTCTGCCTCGGCACGCGGCTGCAGATTTCCTGGCTCGACGAAAGCTCTCCCTCGAGCCTCGCCCCCGGCAAGCGCCCGCGCAGCACGCTGTCGCCGACCTTGGCGTTCAAGAACGGCACGCCGTACATGGCCTTCGGCACCCCGGGCGGCGACGGTCAAGACCAATGGTCGCTGCAGCTTTTTCTGCATCACGTCCATCACGGGATGAACCTGCAGGAGACGATCGACTGCCCCGAATTCAATACCGAGCATGCGCCGAGCTCGTTCTATCCGCGGGCCGCAAACCCCGGGCATCTCAACCTCGAAGGCCGTTTCCCGGAAGCGACCCAGCGCGAGCTCGCCCGCCGCGGCCACCGCGTGCAAATGGGCGAGACCTGGTCGGGTGGCCGCCTTGCCGCCTGCGCGCGCGAGGAAACGCCCGAGGGCCGCATCCTCAAGGCCGGTGCCAACCCGCGCGGCATGCAGAGCTACGCCGCCGGGCGATAATCCAGCCGGTTGGGCCTGGGCTTGGACGTGGCCGACCCGCTGCTGGCGGTCGAGGGGCTCGAAGTCGAGTTTAAGACCGATGCCGGCATCGTGCGGGCGGTCGATGGTATCGATCTGTCGATCGAACGTGGCCAGACCTTGGCTCTTGTCGGCGAGTCCGGCTGCGGCAAGAGCATGACCGCGCTCGCGGTGATGGGGCTGGTTCCGGAGCCGGCGGGGCGGGTCGCCGCTGGCAGCATCAAGTTCGCCGGGGCCGAACTGACCGGGCTCCCACCGGCCCAGCGGCGGGCCTATCGCGGCGCCCGCATCGCGATGATCTTCCAGGAGCCGATGACCTCGCTCAATCCCGCCTTCACCATCGGCGACCAGATCGGCGAGGGGTTGATGCGGCACCGCGGCCTCAGCCGGCAGGCCGCGCAGAAAGAGGCGATCGCGATGCTGCGCCGGGTGCACGTGCCGGCGGCGGCGCAGCGGGCCGACGACTATCCGCACCGGCTCTCGGGCGGAATGCGTCAGCGGGCGATGATCGCGATGGCGCTGGTCTGCGAACCGGCCCTGCTCATCGCCGACGAGCCGACGACCGCGCTCGACGTGACGATCCAGGCGCAGATCCTCGACCTCTTGCGCGAACTGCGCGAGGCGACCGGCACCGCGATCTTGCTGATCACCCATGACCTCGGCGTCGTCGCCGAGATCGCCGACAATGTCGCGGTGATGTATGCCGGCCGCATCGTCGAGCGCGCGCCGGCGGCGCAGTTGTTTGCCGCGCCGCAGCACCCCTACACGATCGGCCTTCTGGGTGCGATCCCGCTGCTGACCGGCGAGCGCGAGCGGCTGGCGACCATCGAGGGCAACGTTCCGGATCCGTTGGCGCTGCCGCCGGGCTGCCGCTTTGCGCCGCGATGCCCGTTCGCCGAGCCGCGCTGTCGCCAGATCGACCCACTGCTTGCCGATATCGAGGCGGGCCACAGCGCCGCATGCATCCGGGCCCCGCTCGATGTCTCGGTGCTGCACGAGGCGGCGCAATGAGTGAAAAGCTCATCGAAGCCGTCGATGTGACCAAGCATTTCCCGGTGCGCAATTGGCTTGGCTTGGCGTCGGGGGCGGTGCGCGCGGTGGACGGGGTGAGCCTGTCGGTCGGGCGGGGCGAGACCCTGGGTCTGGTCGGTGAATCCGGCTGCGGCAAGTCCACCCTCGGCCGCCTGCTGCTGCGGCTGATCGAGGCCGATAGCGGCGCCATCCGGTTCGAGGGACGCGATGTGCGCGCACTCGGCCGCAACGCCTTGCGGCGTTTGCGGTCCGAGATGCAGATGGTGTTTCAGGACCCGTACGCTTCGCTCAACCCGCGCATGACGATCGGCGACGCGGTCGCGGAGCCGCTGATGCTGCACGGGGTCGAGGGCGGGCGACGCGCGCGAGTTGCCGAGATATTGACCGTCGTGGGACTGCGGCCGGAGCACGCGCAGCGCTATCCGCACGAGTTTTCCGGCGGGCAGCGGCAGCGCATCGGCATCGCCCGGGCGCTGGCGGCAAACCCGAAATTCCTCGTCTGCGACGAGCCGGTGTCGGCGCTGGACGTATCGATCCAGGCACAGATCATCAATCTGCTCCAGGCGCTAAAAGGCCGGTTCGGCCTCAGCCTGGTGTTTATCGCCCATGACCTCGCGATCGTGCGCCATGTCGCCGACCGCATCGCGGTCATGTATCTCGGCAAGATCGTCGAGACGCGCCCGGCGAGGCACTGTTCGCGGCGGCGCGTCATCCCTATACGCGGGCGCTGCTGGCGGCGGTGCCGGTCCCGGATCCGGCAGTGAAGCGCGAGCGTGCGATGTTGGCCGGCGAGGTGCCGAGCCCACTGGCGCCGCCGCCGGGCTGCCGTTTTCACACCCGCTGTCCCTATGCGCAGGAGCGCTGCCGCGTCGAGGAGCCGGCGTTGCTGATGGATGAAGGTGAGCACGCGACCGCCTGCCATTTCTGGCCCGACCTGCCGCCGGCACAGGCCTTATTCAGCGCCGGTGCCGGCGGCGCTCGGCTGATGCGGCTGCAAGCTTATTTCAACCGACCGGAGCCGGCCGAAGCACCGTAGGTTGGTGCCGCTTTTGCACAAGAAGTGATGGTGAACGGGGGATGGCATGAGAGTGACACGGGTTTTTGTCGCCGCGGCGGCTTTGCTGGCGTTGACCGGAGTCAGCGCCGCGGCGCAGACGACCTTGCGCATCGGCTTGGCCGAAGACCCCGACGTGCTCGACCCGACGTTGGCGCGCACCTATGTCGGCCGCATCGTCTTCGCCTCGCTCTGCGACAAGCTCGTCGACATCACCCCCGAACTCGATATCGCGCCGATGCTCGCGACCGAATGGAAATGGGTCGACGACAACAAAGGCCTGGTCATGAAACTGCGTCCGGGCGTCAAGTTTCAGGACGGCGAACCGTTCGACGCCGCCGCGGTCAAGTTCAACATCGAGCGCCACCTCAATCTGCCAGGCTCCAACCGCAAGGCCGAGATCAGCGCGGTGAAATCGGTCGAGATCGTTGACGACCTCACCGTCAAGCTGGTGCTCGACAAGCCGTTTGCGCCGCTCCTGGCGCAGCTGACCGACCGTGCCGGGATGATGGTATCGCCCAAGGCGGCGCAGGCGGCTGGGGACAATTTCGGCAAGAACCCGGTCTGTTCCGGCCCCTACAAATTCGCCGAGCGGGTGGCGCAGGACCGCATCGTGCTCGACCGCTTTGCCGATTATTGGAACAAGGACGCGGTGCACTTCGACCGCGTCGTCTTTCTGCCGATCATCGATACGACGGTGCGCCTCGCGAACCTGCAATCGGGCCAACTCGACCTGATCGAGCGCGTCGCCGCGACCGACCTCGACGCGGTGCGCAAGGACGCGCGGCTCAGGCTGTCGTCGATCACCAGCCTCTCCTATACCGGCATCAACACCAATCTCAACAACGGCGAGCGGGCGAAAAACCCGCTGGGACAAGATCCGCGCGTGCGCCAGGCGCTCGAACTGTCGCTCGACCGCGAGGCGCTCAACCAGGTCGTGTTCAACGGAGAATTCGCCGCCGGCAATCAGTGGGAGCCGCCGAGCAGCCCCTGGTACGTCAAGGACATGCCGGTGCCAAAGCGCGATCTTGCCAGGGCCAAGGCGCTACTTGCCGAAGCGAAAGTTTCCAAGCCCACCATCAACATGATGGTGCCGAACGGCACCGAGTTGATTGCGCGCCGCCCAAGTGATCCAGGCGATGGCCGGCGAGGCCGGTTTCGACGTCAAGATCGAGGCGACCGAGTTCGCCCGCTCTTTGGATATCGCCACCAAGGGCGATTTCGAAAGCTACCTGATCGGATGGAGCGGTCGCACCGACCCGGACGGCAACATTTACAATTTCGTTTCGTGCAAGGCGCCGCCGGCATTGAACGCGGTGCGCTATTGCAACCAGGAAGTCGATGCCGAGCTCGACGCGGCCCGCACCGACAGCGACCCGGCCGAGCGGATGGCGCACTACAAGAAGGTCGCCCAACACACGTTCGACGACCGGCCGATCATCTATCTCTGGCACGCGAAATGGCTTTACGCGATGAACGCCAAACTAGCCGGCTTCGCGCCCTATCCCGACGGGCTGATCCGCCCGCAAGGGATCAAGATGCAGTAGGGCCGCCGCCAGTGACAACCTTCCTCCTCCGCCGCATCGCTTTGATCGTGCCGACCTTATTTTTCGTGTCGGTGCTGATCTTCGGACTGCAGCAGCTCCTGCCGGGCGACCCGGCGCTGGCGCTGGCGGGGGAGGAGCAAGACCCGGCAGTGATCGCCTTCCTCAAGCAAAAGTACCACCTCGATGAGCCGCTATCGGTGCGCTATTGGCTGTGGGTCGAGGGGTTGGCGCACGGCGATCTCGGCGAGTCGATCCGCATCAAAAAGCCCGTGAGCGAGCTCGTCCTCGAAAAGCTGCCGGTGACCGGCGAACTAGCCGGGCTGGCGATGCTGATATCGCTGCTGATCGGGGTGCCGGCCGGGATCCTCGCGGCGGTCAAGAACAACACCGCGATCGATTACGCGGCGACGATGGCGGCGATGTGGGGCTGTCGATCCCTAATTTCTGGCTCGGCATCCTGATGATCCTACTGTTTTCGGTGACGCTCGGCTGGTTGCCGGCTTCGGGTTTCGTCACCCCGGCCGAAAGCCTTAGACAGAACCTGCTGACCTTGATCATGCCGGCCTTCGTGCTCGGCGATGCGCTGGCGGCCGGGCTGATGCGGCACACCCGCAGCGCCATGCTGCAGGTGCTGAACACCGACTACATCCGCACCGCGCGCGCCAAGGGGTTGACCGAACGCCGCGTCGTCTGGCGTCACGCCTTGCGCAATGCGCTGATCCCGGTGGTGACCCTGATCGCGCTCGATTTCGGCGCGCTGCTGTCGGGCGCGGTGCTGACCGAGCAGGTGTTCACCATCCCCGGTTTCGGCAAGCTGATCGTCGACGCGGTGTTCAACCGGGATTACGCGGTGGTGCAAGGGGTCGTGCTGTGCACGGCGCTGGCCTACATCCTGCTCAATCTGATCGCCGATATCGCCTATGTGTTGGTGAACCCCAGGCTGCGGGCATGACCGCCGAGACCTTGGGCACCAGGGATGCCGCGGCCGTTAGTGTTGACACCAGCGAGCGGCCGTGGCGGCGCGCGCTGCGTCGGTTAGTGCGGCGCCGCGCGGCGATTGCCGGACTCGCCGTCGTGCTGATCTTCGCCGCAGTGGCCATCCTGGCGCCGCTGGTCTCGCCGTACGATCCGCTCGCGACCAACTGGGCGCTGGTGCGCAAGCCGCCCTCGGCGCTGCACCCGTTCGGCACCGACGAGATCGGCCGGGATGTGCTTGCCCGCATCATCTGGGGCAGCCGGGCCTCGCTATTGGCGGGACTCGTTTCGGTTTCGCTGGCGCTGACCGCGGGCGTGCCGATCGGATTGGTCTCCGGCTACGCCGGCGGGATTGTCGACGGGATCCTGATGCGGCTGATCGATGCGATGCTGGCGATCCCGTTTCTGGTCCTCGCTATAGCCCTGGCCGCGTTTTTAGGGCCGAGCCTCACCAACGCGATGATCGCGATCGGTATCTCGCAGACCCCGATCTTCGCCCGGCTGACCCCGGCCAAGTAATGTCGGTAAAGCACGAGGACTACATCGAGGCTGCCCGGGCCTTGGGCAACCCGCATCGCCGCATCCTGCTGCGTCATATCTTTCCCAATATCGTGCCGCCGTTGATGGTGCAGGCGACGCTGGCGGCCGCGGCGGCGATCATCGCCGAGGCCAGCCTGTCGTTCCTCGGCCTTGGCCAGCAGCCGCCCGATCCGAGTTGGGGCAGCATGCTCAACACCGCCAAAAATTTCCTCTCGCAAGCGCCGTGGATGGCGCTGTGGCCGGGAATGGGAATTTTCCTCTTGGTGCTTTCACTGAATTTGTTCGGCGACGGGCTGCGCGACGCGCTCGACCCGCGCCGCTGAAGGCGGTTAAGAATGATCGATGTGCGTTCTGGTTGCGCACGGCTCAGGAAACCGACAAGATCACGATTGCAACAAAATGTAACTGCGCCGAGGCCTCCGATTAGCCCCCATGCGACCCCCGACCCGACCGAGGAGCGGCAACAGGTTGTGGCTGCCGCTGTGGTAATGGGCGTCTCGGGCGCGGGCAAATCGACTGTCGGAGACGCACTGGCGCGGCGGCTGGGGTGGGCATTTGTCGACGGTGACAGCCTCCACCCGCCAGCAAACGTCGCCAAGATGCACGCCGGCCAGGCTCTTGACGACCGGGATCGCAAGCCGTGGCTAGCCGCCATCGCCGCGCAGATCGATGTCTGGCTCGGGCGCGGAAAACCGGGCGTGATCGCCTGCTCGGCCTTGAAGCGACGCTATCGTAATGCGATCATCGGAGATCGTACGGCGGTGCGGCTGATCTATCTCGAGGGATCGCAGACGCTGATCGCCCATCGCCTTACCCAGCGGCGCGGCCATTTCATGCCGGCCACGCTTTTGGACAGCCAGTTTGCCGCGCTCGAACCCCCAGCTCCGGAGGAGAACGCGATCGTCACCTTAATCGACAACCCAGTCGAGGCAATCGTCGAGCACATTGTCACCGCCCTGTCATGGCCCAATGGGACGATGATCCGGGCGAGCATGACGATGGCGCCGGCGTAATCGCCTCTATCTCCGCCAAATAGTGGAAGGGCGAACCATGACCATGCCCACCGGTACCATTGAAGAGATCAGCGTCAACACCATTCGGACCCTGTGCATCGATGCGGTGCAGCAGGCGAATTCCGGTCATCCGGGCACCCCGATGGCGATGGCTCCCGTGATCTACACGCTGTGGCAGGATGTCCTGCGCTTCGATCCCGAAGACCCGATCTGGCCCAACCGGGATCGTTTCGTGCTGTCGTCGGGGCATGCCTCGACCTTGCTCTATTCGATCCTGCATCTGACCGGGGTCAAGTCGGTCAACGAGAAATACGAGCGGCTCGGCTCGCCGACCGTCGCGCTCGACGACCTCAAGAAATTTCGTCAGCTCGACAGCAAATGCCCGGGGCACCCCGAGTACCACTGGACGTCGGGGATCGAGACCACCACCGGGCCGCTTGGGCAGGGGATCGCGACCAGTGTCGGCTTGGCGATCGGCGCCAATTGGCTCGCCAGCCACTTCAATCGTCCCGACTTCAACCTCTTCGACTACCGCATTTTTGCGCTGTGCGGAGACGGCTGCATGATGGAAGGCGTGGCGAGCGAGGCCGCCTCACTGGCCGGGCACCTCAAGCTCGGCAACCTCTGCTGGGTCTACGACAGCAACCACATCACGATCGAAGGCAACACCTCCCTCGCTTTTACCGAGGACGTGGCCGGCCGGTTCTTGGCCTACGGCTGGAACGTGCTGCGGGTCGGCGACGCCAACGACCGCGAGCGCATCGCCAATGCGTTCGCCACCGCCAAGCACACCAGCGACCGCCCCACCCTGATCATGGTCGAGAGCCATATCGGCTTTGGCGCACCGCACAAGCAGGATACCTCGGGCGTGCATGGCGAACCGCTCGGCGCCGAGGAAGTCAAGCTCACCAAGCGTAATTACGGCTGGCCCGAGGACGCGCAGTTCCTGGTGCCGGACGGCATCTACGATCACTTCAAGAAGGGGATTGGCGCCCGGGGAGCAAAGGCGCGCAGCGAATGGGAAGGCCTGTTCGCCAAATACAAGGCCGCGCATCCCAATCTCGCCAAGCAATGCGAGCAGATGGAGGCGCGCGAGCTGCCGGAAGGCTGGGACAAAGACATCCCGGTGTTCCCGACCGACCCCAAGGGCCTGGCGAGCCGCGAATCATCCGGTCAGGTACTGAACAAGATCGCGGCGAACCTGCCGTGGCTGGTGGGCGGCGCGGCCGATCTGGCGCCCTCGACCAAAACGCGGCTCACCTTTGACGGCGCCGGCGACTTGCAAGCCGAAAGCCACGGCGGCCGGAACTTCCATTTCGGCATCCGCGAGTTCGCCATGGGGGCGATCTGCAACGGCCTCGCATTATCCAAATTGCGGCCGTTCGGCTCGGGTTTCATGATCTTTTCGGACTATCTGAAGCCGGCCATCCGCCTCAGCGCAATCATGGAACTGCCGATTGTCTACGTATTCACTCACGATTCGATCGGCGTCGGTGAAGACGGTCCGACCCATCAGCCGATCGAGCAACTGCTCGGTCTGCGCGCGATCCCCGGCCTTATCACCTTCCGCCCGGGCGATGCGAATGAGGTGGCCGAGGCATGGCGCTTCGCGGTCAACCTTAAGCATCAGCCTGTCTGCATGATCTGCAGCCGGCAGAACCAGGCTACGATCGACCGCACCAAATACGCTTCGGCAAAAGGTGTGCACCGGGGCGCCTATGTGCTTGGCGACGCGCCCGGCGGCAAGCCCGACGTCATTCTGATGGCCACGGGAACCGAAGTTCAGCTCATCGTCGAGGTGTACGAGAAGCTGACCGCCGAGGGCGTCAAGGCGCGGGTTGTCAGCATGCCGTCCTGGGAGCTATTCGAGCAGCAGGACAAGGCCTATCGTGATTCCGTGCTGCCGCCGGATTGCCGCCGCCGCGTCGCGGTCGAGCAGGCCTCGACGATGGGCTGGGCGCGCTATACCGGGTTTGACGGCGCGATTATCGGCATGAGCACGTTCGGGGCATCGGCGCCGCTCAAGGAGCTGGTTGTCAAGTTCGGCTTCACTGGGGATAACGTTTACGCCGCTGCCAAGGCGCAGCTGGCGCGGAAGGAGTAGGGCGATGGCTAGCCGTTTGGCGACACTCAACGACTTCGGGCAATCGGCGTGGTTCGACTTCGTCAGCCGCGAGCTGCTGCGGTCCGGCCAACTGACCCAGATGATCAAGGACGATGCCCTAAAAGGCGTCACCTCGAACCCGTCGATCTTCGAAAAGGCGATCGGCCACGGCGAAGATTACGACGAGCTGATCCGCGAGGCGGAAGCCGCCGGCGACGTCGATCCCGGCGCGCTGTTCGAGGGCTTGGCGGTCCACGACATCCAGGAAGGCGCCGATCAGGTGCGCCCGGTCTATCAGCAGACCCAGGGCCGCGACGGCTATATCAGCCTCGAAGTGTCGCCTTACCTGGCGATGCAGACGCACGAAACCATCGAAGAGGCTCGGCGGCTATGGCGTGAGGTCAACCGCCCCAACCTGATGGTCAAGATTCCCGGAACCAAGCCGGGGATTCCGGCTATTCGCACGATGATCGGCGAGGGCGTCAACATCAACGTGACGCTGCTGTTCTCGGCCGACGTATATGCCGAAGTCGCCGAGGCTTACATTTCCGGTCTTGAGGATTTCGTCGCCAAGGGCGGCGACCCGCACAAAGTCGCGAGCGTCGCCAGCTTCTTCATCAGCCGTATCGACAGTCTCGTCGATAGCCAGCTCGACGCCAAGATTGCGGCCACGAGCAACGCCGCCGAGAAGGCGAAACTCGAAGGGCTGAAGGGCAAGGCCGCTATCGCCAACGCGAAGCTGACCTATCAGCTCTACAAGAAGATCTATTCGACCCCGCGCTGGCAGCTTCTGGCGCAAAAGGGCGCGCAGACCCAGCGCCTGCTGTGGGCCAGCACCGGCACCAAGAGCAAGGCCTACAGCGATGTTCTATACGTCGAGGAGCTGATCGGCCCGGACACGGTCAACACGATGCCGCCGGGGACAATGGATGCGTTCCGCGACCACGGCACCGCCCGCGCGAGCCTTGAAGACGACATCGCCGGGGCGAAGGCGGTGATGGACGCGTTGCCGGGCGCCGGAATCTCGATGGCGGATGTCACCAAGAAGCTGGTTGTCGACGCCGTCGGGCTGTTTGCCGACGCCGCCGATCAGCTTTACGCCTCGGTGCAGAAGAAGCGTCAGATGGTGCTCGGCAACAAGCTCAACTCAATGAGCTACAAGCTGCCGGCCGATCTCGATGGAGACGTCAAGGCGGCTACGGAGGATTGGCGCAAGAACGGCAAGGTTCGGCGGTTGTGGGCGGGCGACGCCTCGCTATGGACCGAGGCCGACGAGTCGAATTGGCTCGGCTGGCTCAACATCGCTAGCGATCAGCTGAAGGAAGTGGCGCACCACGAGGCGCTCGCCAAGGACGTAAAGGACGGCAAGTTCAAGGACATGCTGCTCCTCGGCATGGGCGGCTCGAGCCTCGGCCCCGAAGTCTTCGCCGAGACCTTCGGATCGAAGCCGGGCTTCCCCAAGCTGCATGTGCTCGACTCGACCGATCCGGCGCAGGTCAAGCGCTTCGAAGAGGCGGTGGACCTCAAGAGCTGCCTGTTTCTGGTGTCGAGCAAGTCGGGCAGCACGCTCGAGCCCAACATCTTCAAGGCCTATTTCTACGAAAAGGCCAAAGAGGCGGTGGGCGAGGCGGAGGCAGCGAAGCGGTTCCTCGCCGTGACCGACCCCAACTCGACGGTCGAGAAGATGGCGCGGGAAGCCGGTTTCCGGCATATCTTCCACGGGCTTAAGACCATCGGCGGGCGCTATTCGGTGCTGTCGAATTTCGGCATGGTGCCGGCGACCTGCATTGGCATTCCGCCGCGGCAATTCTTCGAGACGACGGCCGAGATGGTGCGTTCCTGCGCGCCGAGCTCGCCGCCGTCGGAGAACCCCGGCGTGATCCTCGGCGCGATCATGGGCGTGTGCCAGCGCCACGGCCGCGACAAGGTGACGATCCTCGCGTCCAAAGGCATCGCCGATTTCGGCGCCTGGCTCGAGCAGCTTCTCGCCGAGTCGACCGGCAAGATCGGCAAGGGCATCGTCCCGGTCGACTCCGAGGCGGCGGGGGCGCCGTCGGTCTACGGCAACGACCGGCTGTTCGCCTATACCAGGCTCGCCTCGGACAAGGACGAGGCCCAGGACAAGGCGGTCGCCGCACTAGAAGCGGCGGGCCAGCCGGTGGTGCGCATCATCGTCAACGACCCGATGCAGCTCGGCCAGGAATTCTTCCGCTGGGAGATGGCGACCGCGGTTGCCGGCTCGATCATCGGCATCAACCCGTTCGACCAGCCCGATGTCGAGGCCAGCAAGGTCAAAACCCGCGAGCTGACCACGGCCTACGAAGCGACCGGCAAACTGCCGCCGGAAAAGCCGTTTGCCACATTCGACGGCATCGAGCTGTTCGCCGATCCGCGCAACGAAGGCGAGCTGAAGGCAAAGTCGACAACTCTGGTCGCGGCGCTGCAGGCGCATCTCGGCCGGGCCAAGGCCGGCGACTATGTCGCGATGCTGGCCTATATCGACCGCACTCAGGCGCATATCGAGGCGATGCAGAAGATGCGTCACTCGGTGCGCGACAAGAAAAAATTGGCAACCTGCCTTGGCTTCGGCCCGCGCTTTCTGCACTCGACCGGCCAGGCTTACAAGGGTGGCCCCAACAGCGGGGTTTTCCTGCAGATCACCTGCTCCGACCCAGCCGACCTGCCGGTGCCGGGCGCCAGGTACACCTTCGGCGTCGTGAAGGCGGCGCAGGCGCGCGGCGATTTCGACGTGCTCGCCGACCGCGGTCGGCGGGCATTGCGCGTGCATCTGTCCGGCGGCGTCGAGTCCGGGCTTACAACGCTGGCTTCGGCATTGGAACAGGCTGTGAAATAGCGGCCGACAGAAACAGGGGAGACAGACAATGCAATTGGGAATGATTGGACTCGGCCGCATGGGCGGCAACATCGTGCGGCGGCTGATGCGGAACGGCCATACCTGCGTCGTCTATGACCGCAGCAAGGACGCGGTCGGGGCGCTGACCAAGGAAGGTGCGACGGGCAGCACCGGCCTCGCGGACTTCGTCGGCAAGCTGACCGCTCCGAAAGTCGTGTGGGTCATGCTCCCGTCCGGTAAGATCACCCATGACACGGTCGTCGAGCTCAACGGTCTGCTGAGCACGGGTGATATCCTGATCGACGGCGGCAATTCCAAGTTCCTCGACGACATCGCGCACGCCGAATTGCTGGCGAAAAAGGGCATCACCTTTGTCGATGTCGGCACCAGCGGCGGCGTCTGGGGGTTGGAGCGCGGCTATTGCATGATGATTGGCGGCGCCAAGGAAGCCGTCGACCACCTCGACCCGATCCTCGGGTGCCTCGCGCCGGGAACCGGCACCATCGACAAGACCCCGGGCCGCAGCGGCCGCGACGTCCGTGTTGAGAACGGCTACATCCATGCCGGACCGGCAGGTGCTGGGCACTTTGCCAAGATGGTCCATAACGGCATGGAATACGGGATCATGCAGGCCTATGCCGAGGGCTTCGATATCCTGAAGGGCGCGTCGCAGTCGTTCATCCCGGAAAACCGGCGCTACCAGTTCAACCTCGCCGACCTCGCCGAGGTCTGGCGCCGCGGCAGCGTCATCGCCTCCTGGCTGCTCGATCTAACCGCGATCGCACTGGCCGAGGACGAGTCGCTCTCGGAGTTCTCGGGCTACGTCCAGGATTCGGGCGAGGGCCGCTGGACGATCGAGGCGGCGATCGAGGAAGCGGTGCCGGCCGACGTGCTGACCGCGTCGCTGTACACCCGGTTCCGCTCGCGTCAGGAGCACACTTACGCCGAGAAGATCCTATCGGCGATGCGCAAGCAGTTCGGTGGACACACCGAGCAGATGGCGCACGAGGCGCACGGAGGCGAGCACCACTAAGACCGCGGCGGCTGCTTGACGACAGGCGCCGGGCGTTCCGGCTCTCGGCGCGTTCGTTAAAGTCTTCGGCCGGTCGTTACCGTTTCAGATCGATTCTTGGGGAAGAGGGGAACGATGGCTGAGTCAGTCGGGACAAGGCATGGCGACAAGGCGCCGCCCTGTGCGGTCGTGATCTTCGGCGCCACGGGCGACCTCACCAAGCGCCTGCTGATGCCGGCGATCTACAATCTCTCGCGCACCGGGTTGCTGGCGGACAACTTCGCGCTGATCGGAATGGGACGCACCGAGCAGCCGGACGAAGCCTTCCGTAAGTCGCTCGGCGACGGTATCCAGCGCTTTGTCAACGACGCGGCGATGGGCGGATCGGCGACTCCGTATGACGCCAAGGCCTGGGATTTCATCTCCGACCGCAGCTACTACATGACGGGCGATCTCAACGACCCCCAGACCTACCAGAACCTCAAGAAGAAACTGGACGAACTCGCCACGACCAACGGCACCAAGGGCAACGTGCTGTTCTATCTCGCCGTGGCGGCCAGCTTCTTCGGCCCGATCGTCGACCAGCTCGGTGCGGCCGGACTCACCGACCAATCCAGCGGCTGCTGGCGGCGGGTCATCATCGAAAAGCCTTTCGGCATCGATCTTGAGTCGGCCAAGGCGCTGAATGCCCGCGTTCTCAAAGTGCTCGAGGAGGACCAGGTGTTCCGCATGGATCATTTCCTCGGCAAGGAAACGGTCCAGAACATCATGGTGCTGCGGTTCGCCAACGGCATCTTCGAGCCGCTGTGGAGCCGCGACCACATCGACCACGTCCAGATCACGGTCGGCGAGACGGTCAGCGTCGAGCACCGCGCAGCGTTCTACGAACAGACCGGCGCACTGCGCGACATGGTGCCGAACCATGTCTTCCAGCTGTTGAGCCTGGTGGCGATGGAGCCGCCAAACTCGTTCGGCGCCGATGCGGTGCGCACCGAAAAATCCAAGGTGCTGGAAGCCATAACGCCGTTCGGCGACGAGGATCTGCGGCGCAACGTGGTGCGCGGCCAGTACGCCGCGGGCAACGTGCGCGGCCAGGAGATCGCGGCCTACCGCAACTCCGAGGGTGTCGCGCCGGACAGCATGACCGAGACCTATGTCGCGATGCGGCTGGCGATCGACAACTGGCGTTGGGCCGGAGTGCCGTTCTACCTGCGCACCGGCAAGTCGATGGCGCGGCGCACGACCGAGCTGTCGGTTCAGTTCAAGAAGGTGCCGTTCGCGCTGTTCCGCGACACCGATGTCGATTCCCTGCAGCCCAACACCTTGACCCTGCACCTGCAGCCCGACGAGGGCGTGTCGCTGGAATTCGGCGCCAAACGGCCGGGCCCGCAGATCGAGCTCGGCGGCGTGCGGATGAGCTTCCGCTACAAGGACTACTTCAACTCCGCCCCGGCCACCGGCTACGAGACGCTGGTCTACGACTGCATGATCGGCGACGCGATGCTGTTTCAGCGCGCCGACAGCGTCGAGGCCGGGTGGAGCGTGGTGCAGCCGATCTTCGACATGTGGAAGAACGACCGCAGCGCGCCGCTCGAATTTTACCCAGCCGGCAGCGACGGGCCGGAAGGCGCCGATCAGCTGCTGTGGCGCAGCGGCCGGGCTTGGCGCCCGCTCACCGTATAGCGGCCAGTCGCTGAATGGCGCGCCAAGTCATCGTTGCCCCGTCGATTTTGTCCGCCGATTTCGCGCGGCTCGGCGACGACGTGGTGGCGGTCGACAAGGCCGGCGCCGACTGGATCCATGTCGACGTAATGGATGGGCGCTTCGTGCCCAATCTGACGATTGGGCCGATCGTGGTCGCCGCCTTGCGCAATGTGACGAAAGTACTTGGGGTCAATGTCTTGGCAGCGGAGGAAGCGATCGTGGTGCTTGAAGTAGCTGTCGTCCAGTGCCTTGACACCGCACTCATCGTACGGGTACCGATGCTCCTCTTTATGCTCACGGACCTTGGGGATCAGTGCCACGGGCAGCCGCT
>JBBRPG010000005.1:0-47119 GCA_038228485.1 Alphaproteobacteria bacterium | reverse complement strand
CTCGAGCGCACGCTCGACCGTACGGCCCATCATGCCTTCGCCGAGAGGCAGTGCCAGGTAGTCGCTGAAGCCCACCGCCATGAGCTCGCGGTAGAGCGCCACGTCATTGATGCGCCCGATCCCGATGACGATGCAGTTTCCCGGCAGCGCGGTCTTGAGCGCCGCCGCATCGGCCACCGGGTCGGCCGAGTCGACAAGAACCACGACCAGCAAATCGAGATCGCGCGGCCATTCGCTCAGCGCCAGCGCCGTGTCGATCGATCCCTCGCGAATGCCGGCCTTCCCCAACGTCATGTTGAACAGATCGGACGAGATGCGCGCCTGCGCCACCGAATCGGCGACGAAAGCCATGGCGGCGATCGTCGGCTTGTCTTCGGCAGCGGCGGGCTGGGCGACGGCGGTTGCGCTCATGGTGCTCCTTCAGATCGGGGGGGTGCCGAGGTCGTAGCGCCGCCGGCGCCGGCCGCGCCGCCGGCCGTGGTCGTGCTGATGGCGCCAACGCTGCGCACACGGCCTTCGCGGTAACGCTGGATGGCATCGGCGGCGACAGTTCCGTCGGCCGGACCGGGATCGCGGCCGATCGCAGCGTCGCGCGGGCGGGCCAGCATCTGGCCCATGTTGTAGGCATCGGCGCAGCCGGCCCCGCCCATCCGCGACTCGTTCGGGTTGCCGGTGCTCGCCGGGTTGTAGTTCGGGCAATTCATCGACGCGAGCCGATACTCCGAGCGGACCACGACCACGCGGTGCGGGCCCATCGCCATCGACGGTTCGAGCGATGTGCCGACCCACCGCGCACCCGCCTGCGCAAGCGTGTTCCTGATCTGCTGAGCGCGCATCTCCTGCAGGGTGCCGCCCGTGCCATCGGTCACCACGACGAACTCGTCGCGCTGGGCGTGGCGGCCCGCCACGACCATGCTGCGAAGCTCGTCGAGCTGGCCGGCATCGAGCCGGCCGGTGCCCGGCTGGAAGGAGACCGCCAGCATGGTGTCGGCGCGCGCCGGCGTGTAGCGCGTTTCGATCTTCGCTTGCTCGGCGACAGGATCGCCGCTACAGCCGGCGAGCGCGGCGGCGGCGAGGATGACGAGCACGATGGACCGCATGATCGCTTTCCTCAATCGAGTTTGAAGCCGGCGGACGGACCGGCATATTGCTCGCGGCCGACAGGCAGGCGCTGCGGCGGCGTGGGATGGTTGAAGCGCTGGTAGACGAGCCGGTCGGCATCGGTCGGCGGCACGCGGCCGCTGAGCGGCGTGCGTAGTTGCGTACTCACCGGCTCGACGAAGTATGGCGTCACGATGATGACCAGCTCGGTCTCCTGGCGCTGGTAGGCGTCCGACTTGAAGAGCGTCCCGAGCACCGGAATGTCGCCGAGCCAAGGCACCTTCTGGATGTCCTGCAGCGAGGTCTGCTGCAGCAGGCCCGCGATGGCGAAGCTCTGGCCGCTGCCCAGCTCCACGGTTGTCGACGCGCGGCGTGTCTGAATCGCCGGAATGACGATCGACGCGGTCGGGCTAACCGCCACGCTGACCTGTCCCTCTGTCGTGATCTGGCTGACTTCCGGCGCGACCTTGAGGCTGATGCGCTCGCCGACGATGGTCGGCGTGAAGGCCAGGCTGATGCCGACCTGCTTGTAGGCGACGGTGATGGTGTTCGACAGGCCGCCGCTCTGCGGCTGGACGACCGGAATCTCGCCACCCACCAGGAAGCTCGCCGATTCGCCCGACATCGCCATCAGGTTGGGCTCGGCGAGGATCGTCGCTTGGTTCTGGGTCGCCAGGAAATCGATCAGCGAGGTCAGGCTGCCGTCGTTGCTCTGCGCCTGAAGGCGCGCCGAGCCCGGCAGGAGGGCGCCGGTGACCGCAGCGTTGATCGTCGAGACCGCGGCGCCTGCGGTGTTCGGCCCGAGGCCGAACAGCGCGATGCTGTTGATGTTCTGCCAGTTGATGCCGATGCGCTTCAGCGTGCCGCGATTGACTTCGGCAATCTTCACGCGGAGCTGGACCTGGTTAGGCGCATCGACCTTGATGTTGTTGATCACCTTTGCGTTGCCGGCGACGTGCTGGAGCGCGATCTTGCGTGCATCCTCCGCGATCGCAGCCGAGCGCACGATGCCGCCCAGCACGATCGCCTCGCCCTGGTTCTCGATCTGCACGCCGTTGCCGGGATGCTGGCGGTCGAGCGTCGCGCGCATGCGGCTGATCGGCGAGGTCACCGTGACGATGGTGTTGAGCAGCACCCTGTCCTGGTCGTCGACCGCGTAGAGCACAGTGTCGCCGGGCTTCTTAGCGAACACGTAGATCATGCTGGGTGACTTCACCTGAACGTCCGCAATATCGGGCGCGGCGACGAACACGGTCGAGGCCGGGCCGGGCAACTTGATCGCCGTGCCTTTGTGGATCTCGAGCGTCAGCGTCGGCTGCTGCGGCGGCACGACCTGGCTCTGGGCGAACGGGCGCGCCGGCGCGCCGCTCACGACAGCCGGCAGCGCGGGCATGACACCGGGAGCGGACGGCTGGATCGGCACCGGCGCAGGCGACGGCGGCCGTGCCTGCGCGTGCCTCGGCTGCCCTGCGGGCGCCGGGGCCAAATCGGGTGTCGCGACGATCGCGGGTGCTTGAGCTTGCGGCGCCCCCACTGGCGGAATGTCGACGGTCGGCGTCAGCGATGCCTTGACCATCGGTGCATGCGGCGGAAGCGCGGGTGCGGCATCGGCTGCCTTCGCCTCGAGCGACGGGTTGGACGTCGCCGGCGCCGCCAGGCCTTGCAGCATCCTGGCAATGCGCTCGGCCTCGCGTCGGTTGAGGTCGTCGGCCATAGTATCGGTTGGCGATGACCTGGAGGGTGGTTTTCTGGCTGCGACGGGCCTCGCCGCGGGCGCTGTCCTCGCATGCGCGGGCCCATCTGGGTCGCTGTAGACGGTCTGCCCGACGGCAACGGTCGACTGGAGCAAAAAGCCCAGCGACGCCACCAAAGCAAACGCGAAGCCGAGGCGGCGCCCTGCCGCAGATCGGGACGGCGGAAGGACGACGGTGTTCATTGCGGATCGCCTTGGATGGTTCGCGTGAAGATGGTTTGGCGCCCGTCCGGCTTTTCGTCGGACTTGTTGTTGTTGACGGATTCGCCCACGGCGGTGCCGTCGAGCTCTTGCTTGACGCGCGTGCTGCCGCGCAGGACGAAAATTTGGCGCGCCGGTTCGGACGCCGCCGCGGGCGCCGACGGCGGCTTGATCAGCCGGCTGACCTGGGCATCGTGCGTAAAACTATCGCCCGGCTCTGCCGGGGCGTTGTCGGCGATGTCGGGGTCATTCCTCTCCTCGTTGTCCTGCAGGCTGCGCAGCACCAGCGAAAGGTCGCCCATCTTGACCGCGAGCGTCACGATCTCGCTCTGCTTGGGCGTAAGCTCGAGCGTGGCCGTCTTGGCCACGTCGGGCTTGTCGCCGGGCGAGAAGTCGAGCCGTTGGTCCATCGCGATCACCCTCGCGTTGCGCAGGACCGTCTCGGTCGCGGTGTGCTGCTGACCCTTTTCGGCACGCAGCACGTGGGTGAGCAGCACGTCGACCCGGTCGCCGGCATAGATGAAGCCCGAGACCGCGGAAGTCGCGGTGATCGGCACGCTGACCGCGCGCGTGCCGGGCTGCAGCACCGCCGCCATGAAGCCGCGCGTGCCCGCCAGCACCAGCTTGCCCTCGGTCACCGGCTCGCCGGCCGCGATCGAGCTGCGCGCCACGGCACCGACGAAGTCCGACATCGGCCGCCTGCCCTCGACGACATAGGTCGGCGCAAGGCTGCCCTGCGGCCACGATTGCCAACGCAGGTCGTCGGGTTTGACGATCTGGCCGGTTCGCACGGCAGTGCGCGCGACCAGCACCTGAAGGGTCTGCGCGGCCGGCGCCTCGCGTCGCACATTGGCGTGCGCCATCAGCGCTGCGCGCTCGCCCTGCAGCCAGGCACGGGCCATGAAGGCGGTCGCGCCCGCCACGATCACCGCGAACAGCAGAAACACCATGCGCTTGCTGGTCATGACGGCCGTCCCTTCAGCTCGAGCCGAGCGACACGGCGACCCACAGGCCGCCCGCGGCGATCGCGGGTCCGTATGGCAGTCCGCCGCGCAGACGCGTTCGCAACGTCGCCCCGTCCGCCATCGCCGAACGGCCGATCGGCACGCCAGCCACGATGGCGATGCCGAGCAGGCCGCCCACCAGCGCCGTGACCGCGAGAAAATCGAGAATCCGCGTCGGGCCGGCAAACAGGCTGACGGCGGCGAGCAGCTTCACATCACCACCGCCCAAGGCGCCCGCCGCGAACGCTACGGCACTCGCGGCAAAGGCCCCGCTTGCGCAGGCAACAGCCATGGCCATCGCAGTCAACGAGAGGTTGCCCGAAGCCATTCCGGCCACTGCCCAGATCGCAAACAGGGCCGAAATGGCCAGCGAGAAGCCGTTGGCGATATGCATCGTGCGCCAGTCCTGTGTCCCGGCAGCAACCAGCAGGATTGCCACAATCACGAGACAGGCGACTTGGAGAAGCGCGAGCAGCGACATCCGAACCCTATCCGACAGGCACCGCTAAGCGATGCCGTGAAGACCGCCCGATGTCGCAGTATCGCCGCCGTTCAAGCAGCGTAAGAGATGGCCTTAAGAAATTGTCTTAACGGATGGACTGAACGAGCGGGCGATCTAATGACAGCGGCCAATAAGTTGGCAACAGTATCTCTCATCCAACATCAAATCAAGGCTCTAATTCATTAATCATAAAGACTAATTTCTCCCTGATACCCTGCTAATGGGGGTCAAATGCGACGGGGCGGCCCATTTCTGGGCCGCCCCGTCGTTGGCCGCCAACTGCCCTCAGGTGAGGCTGCCGGCAGCATTGTTCAGGACATTGTTCACTTTGTCGCCGACGCTGCGCATCGATGCGATGGCGGCCACCGCGATCAGCGAGGCAATCAGCGTGTACTCGACGGCGGTCGCGCCGCGGTCGTCTCTGGCCAGCTGACGGAAGATCGACAACATGGGCACACTTTCTTTTATTTATTTTGAGGTTACCAACCGTACTTAATGTCAAATCTAAGGTCAATGGTCGGATTGGACACTGTGCAAGGCAACCACGTCGCCGGGCGGCTGCTGGCGGTCGCGGGAGGCCTGCCGCCGGTAGGTGAGCCAGCTATAGGGGATCAACGACAAGTAGATCAGCCCCAGCAGGCTGAGGCCGATCCACGGCGAGCTGGCGATGACGCCCATGGTCAGGGCGGCAACCAGCAGGGCCGGCAGCACGAGGTGGCGCGGAATGCGGCCCTTCTTGAAGGAAAAGGTAGGGATGCGGCTCACCATGAGCCCGCCAACCACGACGAGCCCGGCCCCCACCGCGAGCGGATGGCGCGGCCACGCCGCCTCGGCCTCGAAGCTCACGACCAGCGGAACGAGCGCCAGTAGCGCGCCGGCCGGGGCGGGCACCCCGGTGAAATAGGACCCCGTCCAGGCCGGCGGCGGCGTATCGGCAAGCAGAGCGGTGTTGAAGCGGGCCAGGCGCAGCGCCGAGCAGATCGGGAACATCAGCGTGACCACCCAGCCCAGCGCCCCGGCGTCCCTCAACGACGCAAGGTAGAGGACCAGGGCCGGCGTCACGCCGAAGCACAGGAAGTCCGACAGCGAATCGAGTTCGGCGCCAAACCGGCTGGCGACGCCGAGCCGCCGCGCGACGCGGCCATCGAGAGCGTCGAAGATCGACGCCACGATGACGGCGATGACGGCCAGCCGAAACTCGCCCTGCAAGGCGAATCGAATGGCCGTCAGGCCCGAGCACAGAGCGGCCAATGTCAGCACATTGGGGATCAGCCGGTTGATCGAGAAGCCCCGCAGACCGCGCCGCTTGCGGAAATCGTCATCCATTGGCATTGCCCTGTTCTAGAACTCGACCGCGTGTCGCGGGGTTGAATCGGCCGCCTCGAGCTCGGCGATCACCGTCTCGCCGCCGATCATGCGCTGCCCCGGTGCGACCAGCAGCCGGGCGCCGGGCGGCAGATAGAGATCGGTGCGGCTGCCGAAGCGGATATGGCCGAACCGCTCACCTGCTACAAGGGTCTGGCCCGGCTTGACGTAGCAGACGATACGGCGTGCGACCCAGCCGGCGATCTGGACGAAGCCGACGACCACACCGTCGTTGCGCCGCAACGCGATTGCCATGCGCTCGTTCTCGTCGCTCGCCTTGTCGGCCGCGGCATTGAGGAACTTGCCGGGCCGGTAGGCCACGACATCGATCGTGCCGGCGCACGGCGTGCGGTTGATATGGACGTCGAACACGCTGAGGAAGATCGACACGCGGGTCAGCGGCTGCTCGCCGAGGCCGAGTTCGGCTGGCGGCACTGAGGGGACCACCATCTGGACCAGCCCATCGGCCGGCGCGATCAGCAGTCGGTCCTCCTGCGGCACGCCGCGCGGCGGGTCGCGAAAGAAATAGACCGACCACAGCGTGAGCACGAGCAGCGGCCAGAACAGCCAGGCGGCTCCGGTCAGCGCCGCGAGGAACGTGGCCCCCGCGAACATCGCGATGAAGCGCCAACCATCCTGGAGGATGGGCACCAGAAAATTCGCCATCATGGGGTCAGTCGACCTTTGGCAAGCTGAAGACCTGTCCCGGATAGATCAGGTTCGGATCGCGAATCTGTTCCTTGTTGGCGCCGAAGATCGTGGTGAAGCGCCAACCTTCGCCGTAGTGCGCGCGGGCGATATTCCACAGATTGTCGCCGCGCACCACATGCAGGCGACGGCCGTCACCGGCCGGCGCACCGGCGACTCGCTCGAACGGCATCTCCAGCCTCGCGCTCGGCTTGCCGTCCCGGTCGAGGCGATCGAGCCGCAACCTGTGCTGGCCGGTGTCGACCGGTTCGGTCGGCACCAGCTTCCAGCGGCCGTCGGGCCCCGCCTTGCTTTCCGCCACCACCTTGTCGTCGACATAGGCCCGCACGGACGCGCCCGGGCTCGCCTGCCCGGTGATCGTGGTCTGGCCACGCTCGTCATAGTCCATCGTCGAGACTTGAAGATCGGCCGCCGTCGGCACACCCGCCGCAGAGGGCGCCTGGACCAGGGTCGAGGGGCCCGAGGGCGGCGCGATCAAGACGAGCGTCTCGTCCTTCCGGGCCTCCTTGCCCGCCGCTTGGCGAGACGGCGCCGAAGCCACGGCCGTCGCCTTCGGCGGGGGCACGACGGCCAGCACCACCTGCTCGGAGGTCACCGGCGCGCGACCCTCGATGTGGTGGACTGCGCGCAGCTCGTGCTGGCCGGGGGCCAGTGGCGGATCCTGCACTAGAATGACCCATTCGCCGCGCGAATCGGCCTCGCCGCGCGCGATCTCCTTGCCGCCGTCGAGCAGCACGATCCTGGCGTTGGGCGCCGCCCGGCCGGCGATGACCGCGCGGCCATCCGCGCCGATGCGCGCCACGTCGAAGCTCGGAGACGTAACCGAGGCTGCCGGGGGCGGACTGGGTGCCGGTGGCGGCGCCTGTGGGGTCGCCGTTGCAGCCTTGCTCTCGACGGTTGGCGCGGAGGCAATGGATGCGGCCGCAGGGGCGTTGGCGCCCACAGGGTGCGAAGCCGGCGCAGCAAGCGCCGCGGGCTTGACCGCATCGACGGCCGCCCGGTCCGCCTCGGTGACGCGCCAGGCGACGCCGACCGCCGCGGCGATCACGACACCACCGACCGCCACCAGCACCAGAACCGTACGTGACATGGAACTCCCAACGGTGCGACCAACGACCGCTATTGGCATCGCCCCCAATCTCGCCGAAATGATACCATGGCGCTCCGGGCCGGAAAGGCATCGGAATCCCATAAACGACAAAGTGCATGAGCCGTGCCCGAAGCCGTATCCGCCTCCCTGCCCTCCTCGCTTTGCGTGTTCTGCGGCGCCCGCTTCGGCAACGATCCCGAGGCCCGCCAACTCGCCGCGGATCTCGGCGAATTGCTGGCGCGGGAGAAAATCACCCTGGTCTATGGCGGCGGCGGCGTGGGGCTGATGGGGGTGCTGGCCAACGCGGCATTGCAGGCCGGCGGCAAGGCGGTCGGCGTGATCCCGCGCTTTCTGCTGGAGCGCGAGGCCGGACACCCGGCCCTCAGCGAAACGGTGGTCGTGGAGACCATGCACGAGCGCAAGCTCGAGATGTTCGATCGGTCCGACGCTTTCATCATCCTGCCGGGCGGAATCGGCACTTTGGAGGAGTTCTTCGAGGTCCTGTCCTGGCGCACCCTCAATCTGCACGCCAAGTCCATCGTGATCGTGGACACCAACGGCTACTGGCAGCCGCTCTCCCAGCTCCTCCACAAGGTCGTGGAAGGCGGGTTCGCGGAGCGCAGTCATCTCGCCCATGTCGCCTTCGTGAGCGATATCGAGCAGGTCCTGCCGGCCATCGCGGCCATGCCGCGCGGACCGATTTCCGAGAAACTGCTCGATAAGCTCTGATTGCGCGCCGGGCCGCGCTTCCGGGCCGCCTTGCCGGCCCCGCCCCCTGCTTCCCTCAAAGAGATCCCTCGCAAATAAGCGCGGAGGTTACTCCGCGCGACTCGGGATGACCGCCACGCGCGGTCACTCCCACTCGATCGTCCCCGGCGGCTTGCTCGTGATGTCGTAGGTCACGCGGTTGATGCCGCGCACCTCGTTGATGATGCGGCTGGCGACGCGGCCGAGGAAAGCGTGGTCGAACGGGGAATAATCGGCCGTCATTCCATCCGTTGAGGTAACAGCGCGGAGCCCGCAGGCCTGATCGTAGATGCGGCCGTGCCCATCACGCCCACGATGCGCACCGGCAGCAGCACGGCGAAGGCCTGCCAGATCTTGTGTAGAGGCCGGCCTTGCGGATCTCGTCGAGATAGACCGCGTCGACCTCGCGCAGGAGGTTGAGCTTCTCCTTGGTGATGTCGCCCGGGATGCGGATCGCGAGGCCCGGGAACGGGTGACGGTTCACGAGATCGGCCGGCAGGCCGAGCTCGGGGCCGAGGTCGCGGACCTCGTCCTTGAACAGCTCGCGCGACGGCTCGACCAACTTCATGTTCATGCGCGCCGGCAGGCCGCCCACATCGTGGTGGCTCTTGATCGTCACCGACGAGCCGCCGGTGAAGGAGACCGACTCGATCGCGTCGGGATAGAGCGTGCCCTGCGCCAGGAACGGCGCGCCGCCGACCTTCTTGGCCTCGGCCTCGAACACGTCGATGAACAGCGAGCCGATCGTCTTGCGCTCTTCTCGGGGTCGGCCGTGCCGGCGCGCGCGTCGAGGAACTGCTTGCTCGCGTCGGCGTGGACCACCGCGATGTTGTAGTGGTCGCGGAACAGGTGGAAAACCTGCTCGCCCTCTTCCTTGCGCAAGAGGCCGTAGATCACCTTGCCCTAGCCGACCTGCGCGCGCACCTGCGCGATCGCGCGCTCACAGCAACGTACCGACATATGCGAAGTCCCGCCGGTGCCGCGACAGGGCCGTGTCGGTCCTCAAAAAGTCCTGTTGCCGCCGGCAAAGCTTCCAGGCTTGACGCTTGGAAAAGGATGGGCCGCGTGCCCTCGTGACGTCACCGTGCCGGAGATTGCCTTTCCCTCGCGGCGGTGCAACAAGACGGGCCATCATCAGCAATAGAGCAACTCAGCCGACACCAAAGCGGCGCACGGAGGTGCAAGTATGTCAGATCTCGAAATCGTTTGGACGAAGGTTGATGAAGCGCCCGGGCTTGCAACGTTTTCCCTGCTGCCGATTGTCGAGGCCTTCGTCGGGACGGCCGGCGTGAAGATGAAGCTGAAGGACATTTCGCTGACCGGCCGCATCATCGCCAACTTCCCCGACAAACTGAAGCCCGCGCAAAAGATCAACGACGAGCTCGCCGAGCTCGGCAAACTCGCGATGCGCCCCGAGGCCAACATCATCAAGCTGCCCAACATCTCCGCCTCGATCCCGCAGCTGAAGGCCGCGATCAAGGAGTTGCAGGGCAAAGGTTACGACGTGCCGAACTATCCGGACAGCGACGCGACGCCAGCGGACAAGGAAATCCGCGCCCGCTACGGCAAGGTGCTCGGCAGCGCCGTCAATCCGGTGCTGCGCGAGGGCAATTCCGACCGCCGCGCCGCCGGCGCCGTGAAGCAGTACGCGCGCAGCAATCCGCATAAGATGGGCGCCTGGACCAAGGACTCGAAATCGCGCGTGGCGCACATGTCGGGCGGCGATTTCTACGGTTCGGAGGTCGCTAAGACCATTGCGGCGCCGACCAATGCCCGTATCGAACTGGTCGGCAGCGATGGCGCGGTCACCGTGCTGAAGCCGAAGATTCCACTTCAGGCCGGCGAGATCATCGACTGCTCGGTGATGAACCGTCAGGCGTTGCGCGCCTTCTTCGCCGCGCAGATCGGCGCCGCGAAGAATGACGGCATCCTATTCTCGCTGCACGTCAAGACGACCATGATGAAGATCTCCGATCCCATCATCTTCGGTCATTGCGTTTCCGTGTTCTTCGCCGACGTGTTCGAGAAGCATGGCGCCACGCTGACGCGCCTGGGCGTCGATCCCGACAACGGCGTGGGCGACATGCTGACCCGGATCGAGAAATTGCCGGAGGCTGAAAAGGCCGCGATTAAGGCCGATATCCAGGCCACCTACGCGAAGCAGCCTGGCTTGGCCATGGTCAATTCCGACCGGGGGATCACCAATCTGCACGTGCCGAGCGACGTGATCATCGATGCCTCGATGCCGGCGATGATTCGCGAATCCGGGCGCATGTGGGGCCCTGACGGCAAGCTGCACGACGTGATCGCCGCGATCCCCGATCGCTGTTACGCGACGCTGTTCCAGGCTGTCATCGAGGACTGCAAGGCGCATGGCGCCTTCGACCCCAAGACGATGGGCTCTGTGCCGAACGTCGGGTTGATGGCGCAGCAGGCCGAGGAGTATGGCTCGCACGACAAGACGTTTGAGCTCGCCTCGGGCGGAACGGTGCGCGTGGTCGCCGATGACGGCACGGTTCTGCTGTCACAGCCGGTCGAGACCGGTGACATCTTCCGGATGTGCCAGGTCAAGGACGCGCCGATCCAGGACTGGGTCAAGCTGGGGGTGCGCCGCGCGCGCCTGACCGGCACCCCAGCAGTGTTCTGGCTCGACGCCAAACGCGCGCACGACGCGCAGTTGATCGCCAAGGTCGAGACATACCTGAAGAACGAGGACACATCGGGTCTCGACATCCGCATCCTGGCGCCGGTGGAGGCAATCAAGTTCTCGCTCGATCGCATCCGCAAGGGGCTCGACACCATCTCCGTCACGGGTAATGTGCTGCGCGACTACTTGACCGATCTGTTCCCGATCATGGAACTGGGCACGTCAGCCAAGATGCTGTCGATCGTTCCGCTGCTGGCGGGCGGCGGGTTGTTCGAGACCGGGGCCGGGGGTTCGGCGCCCAAGCATGTGGAGCAGTTCCAGCACGAAGGCTATCTGCGTTGGGATTCGCTGGGCGAGTTCCTGGCGCTTGGCGCTTCGCTGGAACATTTGGCGCAGACAAGCGGGAATGCGGACGTAAAGATTCTGGCCGAGACGCTCGATGAGGCCAACGGCGAGATCCTCGAGCACAACCGTTCGCCGGCGCGAAAGGTTGGCGAGCTGGATAATCGCGGCAGCCATTTCTACCTGGCGCTGTATTGGGCACAGGCGCTGGCCCGGCGGGACAACAGCTCGGCAATGGCAGCCCGCTTCAAACCGGTGGCGGAGGCGCTGGCGGCCCACGAGGCCAAGATTAATGCCGAGCTGATCGCCGCGCAGGGTAAGCCGGTGGATACTGGCGGTTACTATCTGCCCGATCCGGCCAAGACATCGGCGGGGATGCGGCCGAGTGCGACGCTAAACGCTGACCTCGGCGCCCTCTGACGCTACGTCAGGTGGAGCTTTCCCTGGCACTCCGAGTTCGCGGCTTTCGCCGCGCCCCGGCATGAGGGCTTCTCGCTAAAATGCCAATAGGTGCCGCCGCGCCCGACATGCGGTAAACTCCTGGGATTCTTGGGAGGAGGCCGGGTCATGCGGCTGCGGTTTGGGTGGGTGATCGCCTTCGTCGCGACGCTGATTTTCAGCCTGGGCGCCGTCCGTGCCGCCGCCGCTGCCGACACGTCCACTCCCCCGCAGATGTCGGGCTGGCTCGAAAAGGCGGTCGGCCAGATCGAGGCCGAGGCGGCCGACGATTTCGCCGCCCTGTCCGACATCCCCGAGGCGCTGAGCCGCGAGTGGCGCTCGTTCGACCATAACGGGTCCGCGCTCGGCACCCTGGCCGGTATCGGCTGGGTAGCGCTGGCGACGCTGGCGGCGCTGGGCGTCGAGCGGGGCGTGGCCCAGGCGCTGAGCCGCCGGGCGCGGCGGCGCATGGAGATCGGCGAGGACGGACCGACGCTCGTTGGCCTGATCGCCTTGCTGGTCTGCGATCTTATCGGCCTGGCGACGTTCCTCGCGGTCTTCGCCGCGGCGCGCCGGCACTTCTTTCCTGTGGTCGGCGTCACCGACGCACTTGCCGGTTTCGCCATTGCGGTGCTGTTGCGCTGGCGGATCGTCGCCGTGGTTGTCGGCGCGATTCTGCGGCCGGGCGAGCCGGTCGCCCGGCTGATCGAGATTTCCGACATCGAGGCGCACCGACTGGCTCGTTACCTGTCGGGCTCGATCCTGGCGATCATCCTGCTCGTCGCCTTTGGCCGCTACGGGCTGATGGACGAGGACAGCGGCGCCGCGCACGTCATCGGCTTGATCAACGCGGTGCTGGTGTGCGGTCTCTACGTGCTGATCGCTTTCCGGGCGCGTGCCGCCGCGGAGGCGCTGATCCGCGGCCGGCGCAGCGGCGGGGTGGTCGCGGCGGTTCGCGCCGGTGTCGCCCGCGCCTGGATCCCGGTGTCGCTGGCCTTGGTCGCCGCGCTACTGGTGTTCTTCGTCGCCGGTCTGTCGTTGGGGCTCTTGTCGTATTACCACGCGATGACCTCGACCCTCGGCATCCTCTTTGTGCTGATGGTGCTCGACCGCCTGATCGAGCGGGTTTGGGACGACAGCACGCCGATCGCCTTCGGCACCCCGGACGGCATCGCCCGGCTGCAATCGCGCACGCGCTACCGCATTGTCCGCGCGGTCTGCGTTGTCGTGGCCGCGCTGGCGCTGGTGTCGATCTGGACCCAGGCGATCGAGATGACCGATGAGGGCGCGGCGGCGGCGATGCGCTCGTCGATGGCCGCGGTCGGCATCCTCTTTGTCGCGTTTGTCGCCTGGGAGGTGGTGCGCCTGGCGATCGACCGGCACCTTGGCGCCAGCGGTGGCCCGCCTCTCCCCGGCGCCGATACCGACGACGAGGCCGCGGCCCCGGCCTCGCGGCTCGAGACCATCCTGCCGCTGATGCGCGCGGCGTTTGGCGTCACCATCGCGGTGCTGGCGCTGCTGATCGTGCTGTCGCGGCTGGGGGTCGACACCGCGCCGCTGATCGCCGGCGCCGGGGTCTTCGGCCTGGCGGTGTCGTTCGGCTCGCAATCGCTGGTCCGCGACATCATTTCCGGCCTGTTCTACATGTGGGACGATGCGTTCCGGGTCGGCGAGTACATCGATACCGGCCGGCTCAAGGGCACGGTCGAGACGCTCGGCATCCGCTCGGTCAAGTTGCGCCACCAGAACGGGCCGCTGCATACCATCCCCTACGGCCAGCTCGGCGCGGTAACCAATCTCAGCCGCGATTTCGCGACGATAAAGTTCAATCTGCGCTTCGCTCCCACCACCGATATCGAGTTGGTGCGCAAGACGACGAAGCAGATCGGCCTGGCGATGCAGGAGGACAACCCCGAGCTCGCCGCCGAAATCATGCTGCCGCTGAAATTGCAGGGCATCGCCGAGGTCGTCGACAACGCGCTGGTGCTGCGCTTCAAGTTCACCTCCCGCCCGGTCAAGCCAAGCTGGGTGCAGCGCGAATATCTCAAGCGCATGTACGCGGTGTTTGCCGAAAAGGGCATCACCTTCGCTTCGGGCGCGGTGTTCCTGCAGACCGTCGCCCCGGTCGATGCCGGGCCGCCCGAGACCGAGGCGGCGCCGCCGCCGGCGCGTACGGAAACGGCGGCCGCGGTCGGCATGGCCGCGGCGACGGCGGTCGGCGTCGCCGCAGCTGTCGAGATGGCCGACCTGGCCGAGCCGGCGCGCAGCGGCGCCTGACCCGGGCTTGCCCGGTCGGGGCGTCGCCTCCTAGGATGCCTCCGCGATAGGCGAAGGGGACAGGCGATGGCCCAGCTGACCACCGATGACGGCGTCAAACTCTACTACGAGGAAACCGGCAGCGGCCGGCCGCTGGTCTTCGTCCACGAATTCGCCGGCGACATCCGCAGCTATGAGCCGCAGGTGCGCTATTTCACGCGGCGCTATCGCTGTGTCGTCTACAACGCGCGCGGCTATCCGCCCTCCGACGTGCCGGAGGATTTCGAGCGCTATTCGCAGCAACGTGCGTGTGACGACATCCGCGCCGTGCTCGACGCGCTGAAGATCGCCAAGGCTCACATCGTCGGCATCTCGATGGGCGGGTTCGCGGTGCTGCATTTCGGGTTCAATTACCCTGAGCGCGCCGACTCGCTGGTGGTCGCCGGCTGCGGCTATGGCGCGGAGCCCGGCAAGCGTCAGCAATTTCACGACGAGACCGCGCGCACCGCGGCGCAGATCGCCGAGAAAGGCATGCAAGAAGTCGCCAAGACCTATGGCGCCGGGCCGACCCGCGTGCAGTACGCCAACAAGGACCCGCGCGGCTATGCCGAATTCATGGCGCAGCTGTCCGAGCATTCGACCCTGGGCTCGGCCAACACGATGCGCGGGGTGCAGGCGCGGCGGCCTTCGCTCTACGACCTCGTCGATAAGATGAAGACGCTGGAGGTGCCGACCCTGGTCGCCACCGGCGACGAGGACGACCCTTGCCTCGAACCCGGTCTGCTGATGAAGCGCCACATCCCAACCGCGGCGCTGGTGGTGCTGCCCAACACCGGGCACGCGCTCAACCTCGAAGAGCCGGATTTGTTCAACCGCGCCTGCGACGATTTCTTCCACCAGGTCGAGGCCGGCAGATGGCCGCGCCGCGACCCGCGCGCGAATACTGGGTCGATATTAGGGATGTGAACTCTATCGTCATTGCGAGCGGAGCGAAGCAATCTCGATCCGCCGGAGATTCCTCCGAACGAGATTGCTTCGTCGCCTCACGGCTCTCGCAATGACAGGCCGTAATTACTCCACCGGCACGAAGATGCAGTTGCGGATCTTGCTCTCGACTGCCTTCGACAGATGGCCCTTGCCGCTGGTGTCCTCGACGAGGATCACTTCGCCGGCCTTGATGATGCGGGCTTCGCCGTCGCTCGCGGTGATTTGCACCCCGGCGTCGAGGTTGATGATGTACTGCCGGCGCGGCGCCGGGTGCCAGTCGAGGTCGTAGCTCGGCTGCACTTCGCGGAAGATGATGCCGGTCGCCGGCAGGCGCTTCGACAATTTGCCGGCCGGGCCTTCCTCGACCCATTCGATCTCGATGTCGCGGAAATGCGTCTCGCCCTTGTCGTCGACGTAAAGATTGTGGACCCGCATCGCGGCGCTCCTCTCTCGGGTGTGGTTCGCCGACGATACTAGCGAGCGAGCAGAGGGCCGCGCCAGGGCCACGATCAGCGTCCGTAATAATAGCCCGGCGGATAGTAGCCCGGAGCCGGGGCGTAATAGGGCGGGGCCGGGGCGTAATAGGCGGGCGGCGCATAATAAGCCGGCGGCGCGGCGACGGCGGCAAATGGCGCGGTGACGACCGCAGCGGCGGTGCCTACGACCGGCGCCTGGCGGAGGAGGCGGCGACGGTCGACCAGGTCAGCCGCGGCCGCCTCATCTACGGCATCGGCCGCAGCGGCGTCGTCCGCACCTACGAGGAATACGGCATCTCCTATGCCGAGAGCCGCGAGCGCTTTGCCGAAACGCTGGACATTTTGAAGCTCGCCTGGACCCAGGACAAATTCTCGTACCAGGGCAAGTATCACAGCTTCGACAACATCACGCTGTCGCCCAAGCCGTACCAGAAGCCGTGGCCGGAAATGCGCATGGCCGGCGCCACGCCGGAGACCTTTCCGGCGATCGGCAAGCTCGGCTTCCCGGTGTTCGTCGCGGTGCGGCAGGGGCCGTTCAAGCAGCTGGTGCCGTACATCGACTCCTACCGCAAGGCGTGGAAGGAGGCCGGGCATCCCGGCGAGGGCCAGGTTTACCTGCGTGTGCCGGCCTACCTCGCCACCGAGCAGCGCGCCCGCGCCGAACTCGAGCACAGCCTGATGGGGTTTTTCCGCTACCAGGCCGAGCTGGGCCGCGACTCGGCCAGGCGTGCCGGCGGCGAGATCGCGGCGCAGCGCATGGAGCGGGTCGAGCGGCTGGAGGCGCTGACCTTCGACGAAGCGCTTGCCACCCAGGTGATCTGCGGCACCCCCGACAGCTTCACCGCGCGGCTCCAGGAGGTGCAGCAGGAGATCGGGCTCGACGGCATCCTCGCCGAATTGAATTGCGGCGGGCAGATCCCGCATGCCGGGGTCATGCGCGCGCTTCAGCTGCTGTGCCAGGAGGTCAAGCCGCGGTTCCATTGACCGACGTGCTGGGCGCGTGGGGTAACCCCGTTTCGTTCCGGCGCGCGGGATTGGCGCTCAGCCTAGCGATCTTGGTTTTCGGAGACCCGGTCGCCGCGCAGCAGCGGCTGCTGTACGGCCGCTGGCAGGGACAGCTTGCCGATAGCGCCGCGGCGCTGACGATCATCACCGCCGACGGCGAGGGCTGGGTCCACGGCACGCTCTATTACGAGCCCCCGCTCGACGGGTTCGCCGGCGCGCCGTTCACCACCCGGATCGAAACCGGAAGCTTCACCATCCGCCATTCCATCCTACACTTTTTATATATTTCAAATGATTAGGGAAAGACAATACGCACAAACCATACTTTGTGCCATACGAAACATTGCGCCGAGCGGGCAACCTCGGCGGTGCGGCGTCGGGATTTAGGCCGCGTTCCAACCGCTCGGCTCGCGCGCGATACGCTACGCAAAATGATGGGGTTCAGCGACTTTGACGTTGCCGGCATCCGACCGAAAGCACCGGCCGCACCCTTCGCCGTTTCCTATCGAGGCGAATTTGTGCGCGTCGTTCTCGACGTGATGAGGGAGGCCACTGGTCCGATGACGACGAAAGAGATCGCTCGCCACGTCATGGCCGGGCGCGGGCTTAAACTCGGCTGATCCGATTGGGCTTCAGCTATTCGCTAGACGGACGCGAGCGCTGCTGTACCACTACCAAGAGCGCGGGATGATCCGATCAATTAAGGCCAATGATCCCGGCCGGCGTCGATTCAATCTGTGGGAAATTGCCGTATAGACCATGCGGCGTCGGGCTGCAGCTCGACGACATGCAGCGCAAGGGTACCCCCTAGGGATAAGTGCGTTTATCTAATGCTGGATCATAGGCTGTCAGATCAACGTCAACTATTTCGGCCGCTTGATCCAGTGCATCTTCTGCCATCTTTTTAGTAACTTTACCGCTAATGTCATAATCAGCAGTTACTCGATCAGCGAAAAGAATGTCGAGCTTCTGGGCGGCCTTTAAGACGCAGGGATCAGGCGACGCATAAAGCCAATAGATGAATTCCTTATGTTTTCCGGCTTTGCTTCCCGCCGTCCCAACCACGAATGGTTTTCCGCACGGATGACCGCGAAGGAAGTGATATGCGGCGTAATACGCTCTGCAAATTACTGAACGCTGTCGCGCCTCAGCGGTTGGCGCTGAGGATAGCGCATCCAACGCGTCATCGATCATGTCCTTCGGGTCGATCACGACGCAAGCGCCATGGGCACCGACATCTTGGGCGCTTCGCGTACGCGGTGGAGTACGGCCGAGAGAGCCGGAGCAAGAGAGACTTCGACGCTTTGATAGTATGCCCGCAGCGCGTCTATGATGGCGTCCTGTAACTTGGAGCATTCTTTTCGGTCTACTAGGCACCAGTGGGAAATGATGATGCTGGGCGCATCTTGGTACGCCACACTGATCTCTGGCATCATCCACACTCGCGAATCCTTAAGGACCGATGATACAATTCTCTGGTGCTCGGCAAATGTTTTAGCTACGCGGTAATGCTCGATGATGGATAGGTAAAATCCTGCAATTCCCTCCGCTAGTGAAACTTTTTTCGCTTCTTCCGTCACGAAAGCGAGAAAATCGACATCGCCAAGAGTGAGAGCGGCGTTGGCCGCGTTCCTAGAAACTTGAGGAACTGCAAACGCGCCAGGAATTCTTCGTAGCGCTCCATAAAGTTCCGCTCCTCGGTCTAGCCTACCGATAAATATATTCAGATCAGCAAGGGCGCCCCACATGACGATCTCATGTAGAGACTTCAAACCGTAAGCTCGGGACAGCTCCTCTACCGCCTCGTCGCGCCGCCCGACCTTAAGGGACGCGACCACCAGCGCGACAGCCGTCGTAAAATCCGCAGGCTGCTTCTCGCGGAGACGCCTGATCTCGAAATATAGCGTCCGCGCCTGGTCTATCTCGTCGATAGGCAGGTTGCCGATCTGGTTGAATAAATGGTTCGCCAGCAGTTCGGGCGCAGGGACGCTCATACGAGCCTCGCTCGGCGTTTCACCGCTGAAGCTAAGGGCAAAATGTCCATAGCTGTCAACGTAAACGCAATAGTTGATTTTTCCCTTATAGATACGCCATTGGCCATTGCGCCGAGAATCTCCTCTCAAAAGGAAACAGCGCAGGAAGCAGATTCGTCCCCAGGCGCTCGCTGGTCCCATCTGCGCCCGAATACCGACCAATCGCCAGTCACGCGTCCGGCCCGCGCCAGAACCAATCCGTATCGCGGCTGATGGCGACGGCAATCATCTGATTGGCGATACCCGACGCCTCTAGCCGATCCTTCGGCGCGTCGGGATCAAGCCGCAGATAGGCGGCAAAGGCTGCCGTGACCGCGCGTTCCTGATACTGTGCCGGTGTGCATCCCTCGGCCTTGGCCTGGCGGTACGTGCGCCGGTAGGTCAGCGCGACCTCGCGCATGATCCCGCGCTTATCATCCGGAACTGTCGGCACTGTGTACATAAAGGGAACATTGCTGCCGGTCGCGGCGAGCGTCAAGTTAGTGCGGCAATCCGCTTGGAGCCCGTAGCTCAGCAATCGCCGCTCTGATCCGCAGCCATACCCGCTGACCGTCGATATCGCCGCGGTCGAGTAGATCATCGGCGCGGCTTGCTGCCGTGATCTCCGCGTCGTCGCCGTGCTGCCCGATCAGCAGATTGGCCGCACGCCAGATGTCGAGGTCGGGGACCATGCGTCTATCAGATGCCCGTCACGCGTGACGCTCGTCCCGCGGCAGGGCGGTATCGAGCCCGATGTTTGCCGCCTGGAGCAACGCTGCGGCCACGCGTCCCGATTGTTGCATTGATCGGGAGTGAGCCATCCGGCCTCAACGAACAACGTGATGCCGGATGCCTTCACGGGGACATTGACCACAAAGATGCCGCGCTTCTGCCGCTCGCGGTATCGGTGTGCGCGGCTTGCGGTTGAGGGCGTAGCGGTTGGCGCGGGGATCGTCATGGCTGCTGCATCTCTCATCTGCACGCCCGGTGGGCCAGTTTATCGGAGGGATATTTTAGCATCCCGTCACGCGTAACCTAACATCCGCTCAGGGACGCCACCCTGAAGATGACGCGCTGCTGCCTGATCATTGACGATCGCGCGGGTACATCCGAAAGTAATAGCTCCTTCGCCTGGGACGCTGACGTGAGCAATAGAGACAGAGATTTTCGCCCTTCCCGCCGCCGTGATTTCGCCGACGACGACTACCAGCCACCGGCGCGCAATTTTGGCTACGCGCCGCCGCAGGGTCCGCAATTCGACAACCCCTCCGGGCCGCCCGTGGGAGCTACCGTCAAATGGTACAACCCGGATAAAGGCTTTGGCTTCGTCCAGCTAGCCGACGGTTCCGGTGACGCGTTCCTGCATGCGAGCGTCGTCGAGCGGAGCGGCCACGGAAACGTGTCGCCAGGCGCCACCCTCCAGGTCCGCGCCGGCCCAGGCCCGAAGGGACCGCAGGTGACGGAGATTTTGAGCGTTGACGCCAGCACCGCGTTGCAAGAGCAGCCGAGGCGTGCGCGGCCTGAGAGATCGGCATATCCTGCGACCGACCGAGCCACCGTAGAGGAGCTCGGCACAGTGAAGTGGTACAACGCCACCAAGGGGTTTGGTTTCATAGCCGCGGATCGGGGCGGCAAAGATATTTTCGTGCATGCGTCGGCGCTGGAGCGTGGAGGCATTGCGAGCTTGGCGGAAGGCCAGCGGGTTGCCGTGGATGTCGCCGACGGTCAGAAGGGACCCGAGGCGGTGAGCTTGCGGCTGATCTGACAGGCCGAGCCGGCTAAATCCTCACCCGTTCGTTCACATCGCCCTCAACGATGACAACATGCCGCCCGACATCGTGTGCGCTCTTCGAGGGCATTGCCTCTCCGTCCCATAAGAGGATGCGAAAACCCTTCTTGCGCTGCACATCTGGCAGCGCAGCCGGTATTGCAGATCGTAGATCCGCATGTCGGAGGCAGCTTGTGACGGCGTTGAAGCTCCCCGTCGGCGAACCGGCTAAGTGGCCACACGAGCATTGAGCTGTCAGCACGTCGCGAGGCTTCATCTCGTAGAGGCGCAGCTTTCGCGGATCCTCGCGCATGAGAACAAGATAGGAACATCGACGGGGGCTTGTCGAGTCGGTGTGCGAACTTGGAAGGGGACGGCGCCGCGCGCGTTGACACCGATGCCGCGGCCCGGCGAATGTCGACGCAGACCCTCGAAAAGGCACCCCCATGCCTCGCGCTACCTGGAACGGCCACCTCCGCCTGTCGCTGGTTTCCTGCCCTGTCTATCTGTCGCCGGCGACGACCGAAACGAAGCGCATCAGGCTCAACCAGATCAATTCCGAAACCGGCAACCGCGTGCGCCAGCAACTCGTCGACGAGGAAACCGGCGATGTGGTCGAGCGCAGCCAGGTCGCCAAGGGTTACGAGCACGACCGCGGCCAGTACGTGATGATCGACGACGAGGAGCTGAAGACGCTTCAGGTCGAGAGCTCGAAGATCATTGACCTGACCCAGTTCGTCGGCCGCGAGGAGGTCGACCCCGTTTATCTCGACGCCCCGTATTACGTCTATCCCGACGGCAAGCTGGCGGTTGAAGCATTCCGGGTCATCGGCCAGGCGATGGCGGCCAAGGGTCTATCCGGCATCGCAAGGTAACGCTGTCGAGCCGCGAGCGCCTGGTGCTGATCGAGCCACGCGGAAGCGGGTTGCTGATGTCGACCCTGCGCAGCGCCGACGAGGTGCGGGCCGCTGAATTTTCCGAGGCGATCGATGCAATGGAATCGACCCGGACGGTCGCCGCTGGATGAAACTCAGGGGCAGGTCCCGCTTGTTACGCAGCGCATTAGTCGCTATAGGCTCCTGACAGAAAAGTGGCGGATAAGGGATGTGGTTGACGCTTATCATCGAGGTTGGCGTTCTCGGAGCGGTTATCGGACTCGCCGTTCTGTTCCGAGCCTTTGCGGCCAAGTCCCGCTGCCTTGAGCTGAGCCAAGCCCGGTTTCGCGGCTTCGCAATGACCTCGTCGGATTGGTTCTGGGAGACCGATCATAACCACCGTTTTACCTACCTGTCCGAGGGAATTCATCAGGACTTGGCAAGTTGTATCGGCCTGACTCGCGTGGAATTTGCAGCGGATGCCGAAAGCGAAGCCACCAAATGGAATGAGCATTTTGCCGTACTGAACCGCCATGAGTCCTTCCGCAATTTTGTTTATACGAAGAAAATCGGCATTCAACCTGGACATATTGTTTCGGTGAGTGGCGATCCGTTCTTTGACTCCCAAGGTCGGTTCTTGGGCTATCGAGGGATAGCGCGCGATATAAGTCAGCAGGTCGCTATCGAACGCAGCGTGTACGATGCGAAAGAGGCGGCCGAGGCGGCCAATCTGGCGAAATCACAATTCTTGGCAAATATGAGCCACGAGCTGCGGACTCCGCTCAATGCGATTATCGGGTTCTCCGAGATGCTTGAGCGCGGTATTGCTGGGCCGCTTCGGACAGTGCAAATGGAGTACGCAGGTCTCATCCACCAAAGTGGTGAGCACTTGCTTGATATAATCAACGACATTCTCGATCTGGCAAAGGTCGATGCCGGAAAGTTTGAGCTTCACGAACAAGAAGGGATCGATCCGCGGCGCATAATTGATGCCTGTATTTCCCTTACGAAGGAACACGCTGAAGTCGCGAAGCTTCACCTATCGACAGAGATCGAAGAGCAAATACCGTTTCTCGTGGCCGATCCTATTCGGCTCAAGCAGATCCTGCTCAACCTGCTTTCGAACGCGATAAAGTTCACCAAACCCGGCGGTTCAATCACACTCGCGCTGCTGCGCACCAGCGAAGGCGGCCTCATGTTCGAGGTTCGGGACACCGGACGGGGCATGACAGGCGACGAGATCGCGGTTGCCCTCGAGCCCTTTGGTCAGGTAAGGGCCGGCCTCGACCGCACTCAAGAGGGCACCGGTCTTGGGCTGCCGCTCGCAAGACGGCTCGTCCAACTGCACGGTGGAGCGCTCCAGATTGACAGCGAGAAGGAGCGCGGAACCACAGTAACCGTCTCACTCCCGGTGACGCGGGTTTTGTCCGACGCGGCCGCGCCGACGGTTGCCATGGTGGTTCCCGCCATCTAACCTCGGCGATACGCGGCTTTCGGGCGATCTCTCCGAAGCGGCCTCAGGCGGCTTTATCCGGCACGGACGCGCGCTCTTCCCGTGGCGGGCGATACGGTCAGGCCGCCGAAATTCGCCCGGCGCACCCTCCGACTCGAAGCGATCGTTGTCCTCGCGGCGGTGCCGTGCTGCCGGCGGATTTAATCGATACCCCAGACTGGCGACCAAGACGGAAAGCTAGCTCTGCACTATTGACGGTACTCTGACCAGGAGTTCTCTACCAAATCTAGCCAACTATAAAACCGCTTCTGTAAAGCTCCCGCGGCCTTTTCTGGTCGTCGCATCGACGTGGGCGATGTCAATGGGCGCTGAAGTTTGCCTGACTTACTTAAAGAACCTCGCCAGGTCGGTGTCGTACTTGTCGTTGATGGCTCCGGTAGATTCCGATCGACCGGCGGCGCAGCCGCGTGCTGTCATTGAAGACCATTTTCTTTCTTAGGGGGCGAGGTAGCATTCTCCCGCATCGGGAAGGCTGCCGACCCCTTTGTCAGAAACAACGGAGGATCCAATGACGCGGTCACTCAGCACTGATGAGCATGCCTGTGTCCAACATGCGATCGATGGCTACATCGCCGCGCTCGCTGCGGCAGGGATTTCGCTTCGAGTACGGCGGAACTTTGAGACTTACGTCGCCATCCGTCACCATCACGGCGACACCCACTTGAACCAGGCCTTCGATCCGAAATGCGTGCGTTTCGGACCGCAAGATTTTTGGCTCTTAGCCGAAAACCGAACCGGTGAACCGGTGGCGACTTATTGCTCGCGCCGATTTTTGGTGGACAATTTCTTCGATCTGATCCAGTCGCAGGCGCTGTGGTTCGGCAATCGGCCGCGACTCGTCGACCCGCGGTTCGTCATCGAATGCGAAATTTCCCCCTTCGGCGGGGAGGTCGCTCACGGCGGTGGGCTCTGGGTCCGAGATGACCACCGGGGATCGTCCCATCTGGCCGCTATCCTACCACGGTTCGCTCGGGCCATTGCCCTTAGAAACCGACCTCTCGATTACGACAGCGGGATGATACGCAACGATCCCCGAGACCCACCTAAGCTCGCGGACCGTAAAGCTAAGTTCATGGGCATTCGATCGTATGGCTTTGGCCGCGTATCCCGGTTCGTGGACGGTTGGTTTCCGCCTGAGGGTCGCGATGCAATCATGCATCTGTGCCACTCAACGCGAGCCGAAATTGTCGACTCGCTGATCTCGCCGCGGCTCAGCATGGCCGCCTAGATCGCCCCACTATGCAGGAGCGGCTGTATACGAAATCACACCGCAGGTTTTGATTACGCTCCCGGATTAGGCCTGCGCGAGTTCCGTTAGGGGTCGTTCGTTAATCAGCACAATCAACTGGTCGACGCATTTGCCATCGGCAGCCAGTGGCAGAATTAGCCGGGCGTAGGAGTAGGGAAGGTAGTTCTCGCGGCGATGAACGAGCTGGTAGGTCGGGACGCCGGTCGTCACCACCTCCCAGTAGTCTTCCATCGCGTCTTCCCGCATCAACCCCGCCGGCATCTCGCCTAAGCACCGATCGGTGTACTCGCCCTGATAGGTATTCACCGATCCCCAGAGGCGGAAGCGATAGGAATTGGGGTCCTCGTATCGGGTATCGATGATGTGTGCCCGGCCGAGCGAGGTTCGCAGTAGAACAAGCGAGTCGAGCGAGGATCTCGCCGGGAGGAGCCAGCCCGGCCGCGCGCTGCGCCAGATCGAAAGCAGCTGGCCCAGCCATGTATCCTCGGGTGATATCGCATCGAGTGGTAAGCACAGTCGCTTAGAAAAATCGCCTGCGCTCCCCTTCACCGCCAGCGCCCCCTCCGGGAACAAAGGCATGGATCCTCCTGCCTATCCGCATTCTCGACATCCAGCTTCAGGAGGCCTTACCACTAGTTTTGCCGAGGATTTGGTGTACCGTCTGCAGAAAATTGCTGATGTCCAATGGCTTACTAATGTAAGCGTCGCAGCCCCCGTCAAGAATTCTTTGGCGGTCTCCCAACATCGCAAAGGCCGTAACCGCGACGATGGGGATAGAGCGTAGCTGTCCGTCCTCTTTGATCCATCGCGTAAGTTCCAACCCGGACACGTGAGGCAGCCGGATGTCCATAATAATGAGATCTGGAACTATGTCTTTCAACAACTCGAACGCATGCAGCGGGTCGCCTGTTTGGATTATATTAAACCCGCAAGATTCGAGAAGGTCGGTAAACAGTCGCCTGCTACCCTCGTGGTCTTCTACGATGAGTATCTGACCTTTCTCCGGCGAATTCTCCTGTAACGAAAAATTATTATTCGCTGCCGAGGCCCTAAAATTCCGTAAGCCCCCGTCATAACGGCGGTCAATTAACTCGACGGAGACCATCGCAACTCTCCATTCTCCGCGTCTTCCGCATGCTGGCTGGACGCGAGATGCAGCGCGCCCGACCTCATTGCATACAGCTTCCGCAAGGCTTCCTTGTCGGTGTAGGTGATCCGCAGCTCGTCGAGTATCCGCTTTAGCCTTGTGCGCCGTCAATCCCGCTCGCCATGCTCGGCACGCCGCTGCGCGGTTTCCCGCGCGTAAATCATCGCGGATCGATCGAGCGCTGCTATCCACAGGTTTTATCGCCGGTCGGCTGGGCAAAACCTTGATGGCGCCGATGACGCGCCGCCTGACAGGCTTTCTCCATGTCGCCGGGGTCAGTCTGCGCCCAATTGCTGTCACCGCCCTCCATGGCACCCCTCTCGATTTCCCGCTCGACCACGCCCGGAACGCTTCGTAGGTTGCCCAGGCGAACATATCGAGCGCCATTGGCGATCGTCGCAGAGCCCGCAAAGCTCTCATATCCAATGGTACGGTGATACGCGTAACGCTTCATAGAACCGCTCGCCGAGCATGACTTAGGCGACCACCACAATTCACTCTCGGGTGCGATCGGCATGTCCATCCAGCGGTTACCGGCAACATCTTTTATTTCCGGGACACCTACCAGGACGCGCTGCGGAGCCTCGTCGAGAACAAGCTTAAAGGCATCGTTACGGCGCCGCGTCCCTTCGCCGAGCCTGCCAAGGTGATCGACCTGATGGAAGCGCTCAAGCGCAACCTCGTCGAAAGCGGAGCATTGCCAGCGGCCGAGAAGGCGAAACGTGGCCGGGAGGTAGATCGAAGCCAGCCACAGTCGCTGATGCCCGTCAGCGGCACCGGGAAGGCCAAGAAGCCGGCCGCCCAAGCCACGCCAGCGCCCGCCGTTGCGCCGCCGGCGAGACGCAAGAAAGCCAGCTAACCAACCGTGAGGTGCCATATGCCCAGAGACAGAATTGGGGGCCATATCGATTTTGTCGTTACCGAAGGCGGGCGGCCGGGGCCGCAATCAACCTTCGTTGAGCTAGAGACCGCCACAGGTCATTCTGCCGAGGTTGGTGAGTGGGGTCGAGCGCGGCAAAGGCGAATGGGCGCTGCGCATCCCTTATGCGGGCCTGGAGCAGATCATTGCCGACCTCTACGACAGCGAAATAAATGCCTCGATCTCATGGCTTGGGGATGGTGGGATCGACGTGTCGATTGGCGATGATCTAAACGGCTTCGTCACGGGCGATCAGGACTCAACTCTCGCGGAGGCGGCCGAGTGGCTGCGGGCGACTGCGGTGGAGCACTACCCGGACAGCGAGTTTGCGGAGAAGTACGCCCGCGGCTTCGAGTAGAACATTCCATGCCCGAAATCATTACCCGCAAAGACGCAGTTGCCCTCCGACTGGTCCGATACTTCACCGGCAAGCCCTGTAAGCATGGCCACGTGGGGGAGCGCAGGACGGATACCGGCAATTGCATCGAGTGCCAGTGGCTTGCCCAACAGACGCCAGAGCGCAAGGCTGCGAACATCCTCTACACGCGACGCCTCCGCGCCGAGGCGCTCGTGGCGAAGAACTACGCGGCACGGCGATCGGAATTTGCCAAGGCGGCAGGACTTGGTCATCGGGTTCGGAGTAGCACCTAGCCGTCTGCGGGCTCCGGTCCGAGCTTTTGGCACACCGCAACCACAGGTGCACACGATGTCAAAATCGCAGAGGGGCGACGCGAGCGGACAGATCGATAACCACATTGGCGCGCGCATCCGCGAGCGCCGGCTGATGCTAGGTCTAACCCAGCAGCAATTCGCCGAGATGATCGGCGTGACCTATCAACAGGCTCACAAGTACGAGTACGGCACCAATCGCGTTTCGGCCGGGCGGCTTTACGAGATCGCGCACGCGCTGGATGTGCCGATTACCTATTTCTACGAAAATGTAGGAGACGAGAAGGCACGGCAGATCGCGCCGAATCAGCGTCCGCTGCTTGAAATCGCGCGCAATTTCACCGCCATCGAGAACGAGAAGCACCGGGAGGCACTCTGCCAGATCGCTCGCGTTCTCGCCGAGCACTAAGCGCCAGCGACGCGGAATGAGCGATCCGCAGATCGATCCGAAGCTCCTAGTCAATGACATGGCCCTGGTATCTTGCTTTGCTGCTGATCGTGATTGCCATCGGCGTTACGCAGAGTGACGCGATCGTCGCACAGTGGGAGGCGGTCTTCCCCAGTGATATCGCTCGGCAAAAGGCGCTGCACCTGTGCTACGTAGATGACCCCATGTTCAACCGCCTTCGTGCGCGGCAGCGCGAGAGTTGCTATGAGAAATGGCTGCCGCCGTCCCTGTTCTCTCGCCCGTCGCCGCTCTAGCATCGGACAAAAGAAAGCCCGGCGCGCTGGATAGCGGCCCGGCAAGTGAGGCTGAAGGGATGAGGGACGCTGCTGAACGCCCTCAACCGCCAGCATCTTAACCACGAGACGATCCGCATGAAAACCCCGCCCGCCCGGGGGACGACGCCTGACCCTCGGTCTGAAGCGTCAGGCTTTAGACCGCACAGTCGCGACGACGGACGACGACGAAAGCTAAAATGCCAAAGGCGAGCAGGGCGAGGGTGCCGGGCTCGGGTATGGCGACCGGTTCACCGTAGATGAAGTCATCCATGACGACGAGATCGTGGGTCGAACCCTCATTAGCACCGAGGATTTGGTCGCCGCTGGTGATCCGTACTCGCGAGATAACCTCGGCGTTGAAGTCGACACCGAGAAACGAGAGCGTTCCATTCCCGGCTATGTTTGGGACGAAGAACGTGCCAAGGCTGTTATTTGATACATCGAAGAACTCCAGGCTGCTAAGGTTGGCAAGGTCAACATCAGTGAACACTGCCCCAAAGCCAGTCGTCAACGCAGGGGTTGTCGTCCCGGGCACGAAGAACGACACATCAGTGATGTTGCTGCCGAGTGCCGTGAAGAGCCGCTGTGGGCTGAAGGTCTGAAAAAGATCCGGATACGTCGGATTGATATTGCCAAACCTTACTGCAGCAACTCCGCTATTCGCACTTACCTCAAAGCCGGAGCCGGGAGTGCCTAGGACGGCCCCGCGCGGCGAGTTCACGTTGAAGAAGTTTGCAGGCAACTGGTTGGGCGCGGAGAAGCCGTCTGGCACGCCGTCCCAATTGATCTCGCGCCGGCCACTACCAAAAGAACCTGCTACGTTCGGATTGAGCGTGCCGAGATCGGTCCGGAACGCATCGACTTGAACCTGGATATTGCCGGTCGCCGAAAACGTATCAATTGGCCCAGCATGAACCTCCACCGCACTGAGGGCTGCCACGCCCGCGAGAGCCGCCAATATGCTCTTGGTGCGCATGGCTCATCCTCCTTCAGTTCATCGTTTTTTGATCTAAGCCGGCAATATGCGCCAAAAATATATGATTAAAAATCAATTTCCGAAAGAGGGCGCTAGGTGGCTCCCGGCTATAGGCGCGGTTTATAACCTCAACAAAAACCCCGCCCGCCGGTCAGGGGGCGGGACTTATGCCTCGATGGCCGCGTAGCTGAGGAGAGCCAAGATTTCCCGGCGATCCCTTGCGGCGTCCGCGATCTCTGCGTGGATGGCGGCCATCGCGAGCTGATCGCCCTGGTCCGAAGCCCATATCAAACGCCGCTGCAAGAGGTCCGTTGTATTGCTTACCCGCTCCAAGTCAGCCCACAGCCTCGTGTCCATTTGGAGGATACCTCGCTATTCACAGGTGAACCGATCTTTAACGGTAAAAGGCGAAATAAGGCTAAGCGGATAAAAGTGCTGGTTTGCGAACCTTACCTACAAATAACGAACACCTACTGTTGTCCCTTTCCGCCATATGACCTCGCAGTCGCGCGACGGACCAGCGGAAGGCTTGAGCACAAATTTATCGGGGCATTGCATCACATCTGCTGGCCTGAGGAGAGCGCCCGTCTCGGAGAAGTCGAGAACCTGGCACTTTATGTCGCAATAGCCGCCGTGAAAAACGATGAGAGCGGATTTCAGTGCTCGACGGCGTTGGCTTTCCCGCCGGTCAGCTGGCCTATCGTCGCCGTTGGTGGTTTGGGCTTCCGCAACGTTGCTCCGGTCGTCTGTACTTGTCGCCATACTCGCTAGCCTTAGGTGGGTCATCCGTGGACCAATCGAACGCTTCCTTTATGCGTCTGAGCCTAACATTTCGTTACTTGCTGAGAAAACCTGCCCGCCGGGGAGGGCGAGCGGGTGCTGTAGGCTACTTCTCGTCGGTCTTCAGCTCCTTGTATTGGTCGAGCCGGAGGATGCGGGCGTGGGCATCCAACGCCACTTGGACAGCCGCCTCTAACTTGCTTCCAAGGTAGGATTCCGGCGCGCTATCCCGGAAGCTGACCTATGACGGTCCGCGCAGCACGAGCCAAAATGCGAGAAGCGGCGCCCCAAACGGATGCCCCCAGCACAGCTGAGTTGATTACCATCGTATGTGATGGGAAATTGAAGCCCGATTAGGAGGCCTCCCCGCCTCATGCGGCGATCGCGTCGGTGATGCAAGCCGTCGGCAGGGCGATGCTATGCTGCGCACGGCCGGGGCTTGGCACAGCGCCCGGCGCCACGGTCTGAATGCGCCACTAAAGCCGCCGAGGGCATTAATGGACTCCGATGCCGAGAAACGGCGCATCACCCGCGTACTCGTGCTTTGGGCAATCTGGGCGGCCTTGGTTATCGTCGGCCATGTGTTTGTGCTTCCTTTGATCCGCGGAATGAAGTGATCGAGTAGCGGTGCGCCGATCACGGGGCGGGCGCAAGAGTCTCGCTGGACTAATAGCCGCCTCCGAGGCACAAGGGCGGCATGAAATCAGAATACTCCGACCTCCCCGTCCTGAGTGCATTTGCCAATGCGAAAAAGCTCCAACAGGAGCGGGCTGCGAAAGCGAAAGCAGCCGCCGACAGTCCTGCCGCCGCCGTCAGCGTGGCCCGCGATGCCCGTGTCGCCACCGCGCGAGCTTGGGAAGCTGCCCAGCACGCCGCCGCGGAAGCTGCCGCGGTCGCCGCACAGGCGGCCGCCCTGAAGACCGAGCACGATGCCCGTGAGGCGGACTATGACGAGCGAATAGAAAAACAGGCCACTTTGGAAGTTCAGCTACAGGCCGCCCGTGAACGCTACGACGCAGCCTGGAAAGCTAAGAAGGGAAAGGCAGATAGGGAGCATCGTTAGCGCTTTTGTAGCGTGGGTTCGCGGGGCGTTCTCGGATAGGTACAATTCGTACCAACGCTCAAAGCGTGAACGGAGCCGCTACAGGCGCGAAACGCCCGGACCCTGCCGCACCACGTCCGCAGCCGAACAGGCCATCAGGCGGGCGCGGCGCGCGATTTGATCCTTTCTTAACTGGCGTATGCGATCATCGCCTCTCTCGTGGGAGAGGTCGAGTGTGTGAGGGAGGTTGGAGATGTTAGTCGATGCATTGCTCAAGCTGATTGAGCGAGCGAACATGTCGAAAGTGCACAAAGGTCGGGCGACCATCACAGGATGCCACATTGACCGCGCGCACCCGGCCCGAGCGCGTGCCTGGCTCTTCCTCGAAAGACACCCGATGGCTTTCGCGGAACTCCGATAAACAACCGAAGTCTTGCGAATTGCTGATATCGGTCACGCCGCCCGCCGCCCCGCCTTCCAGGCTAGCTTCTGTGCCGCGCGCCGCTGCTGTCGAGATAGCTGCAGATTAACCGACGCCCCTCCGGAAATCCGGCTGAGGAGCGGCCCGTCGCGCCCGCTCCTGAGCTTCAGCTAGAAAGGCCAGCGCTGCCTCGGCGCTGCCAAACACTCGCACCGGCCGCGGGTCCCGCACAGATGGCGGCGGAAGCGTCCAATCCGACAATTCGTCGGGCCATACCATATCGGGCCGTTGCATCGTCGATCCTTACCACATTTGGCAGGTTCGCCGCTAGGGCCGCTGCGGTGGCTCTACACACGCGAAAGCGATTTGCGCTAGTGGGGTATGCCGCCAGGATCGCCCGGTAGGTCGCCGCCGTCGCATGGTGAGCTTCATCGACCACCACCACGTCGGCTTCCGGCATTTCGATGGCCGATCCGCGAAGGGCGCGTGCTGTGAGCGATTGAATGCTTGCGACCTGCACAAGTTGCTCGGGTCGATGCGGGTATCCCGGAAGGATCACACCCGCATCAATTCCCCATTCCGCCAGCTTCGCGGCTGCTTGACCGATCAATTCGCGACGGTGGGCCAGGAATAGCGTGCGTCGCCCCTTCTTGGCCGCGCCGGCAACGATAGCGCTCGCTATCACCGTCTTGCCCGAGCCGGTCGGGGCGACCAGAACCACCCGCCGGCGTCCCCGGGCAACCTCACGCCTGCAACGCTCGATCGCGTCCACCTGGTAATCGCGGAGCGCGATCATTGCGCACCGCCACCGCCGCCGGATGCGGCAAGTTCGGCAAGGTCGATCCCGAGCGCCACCACCAAGCTGCGCGCGAGCCGAAGGCGTAGCTGCCTGTCGATGCGTTCAACGTCGGTGCGCCGATCCTTGAGCCCGGAGCAGAAATCCTCAATCTGGCGCGCCAGCAGCAGGGGCGCCGCGGTATTGCTGACGAGAGCCGGGGGAGTCCTGGGGTGCTCTCGCAACTCGCGGAGCTGCTGCTCCTTGCTAAGAGCCGGAGCGGGCCGAGGCACCGCGTTGGCGACGTCAGCAGCGGGCGTTTGCCGGTGCATTGGCGGCTTGGTCGCCGGCTGCTGCCGGCCCTTGGTGTCGGTCCGCGTGTCAACAATTGACACATCGCCGGTCTGCTCCAGTTTCTCACGTTCTTGGCCGACGGTTGTCCGGTTCGATCCGGTCAAGGCGGCGATGCGGCGATTGGAGCGCGAGGGATCGGCCTTCAACAGATCGTCGATCAGTTCGCGCTTTTTCTCGGGCGTAAGGTGGCGTCGGCGAAGATTCGCGGAGACCACATAAGCCCACGGATCGGTCTCCGGCCCTTTGCGTACCGGCAGGCGAAGCGCTTCCCTGATCTGGGCATCGGCGTCGGGAAGCGTCGACATGGCGTCGAGCCGGTTGCGGCCGTCGAGCAACTGAAGGGGAGCATTCTCGCTCGCCCGCCAGACGACGATCGGCATATGCCGCCCGTTGCGCCGAATATCCTCGGCCAGTTCATCGAGATCGTCCGCACCAAGCGGCCCAAAGAGTTCACATGCCGGGTGGACCGCGATCCGCTCGCGCCAGCTTGCGGCTGTCATGGCGATACCGCACGAATTGGCGAGGCCGGAAACCGATCACCGCCGAGGGCGACGAGAAGGTCCGAATTAAGATCCGCATACCGGGCCAGCCGCTCGTCGAGATCATTGCCAAGGTCGTGTGCGTGATCTAGCTCATCGATCAGCTCAAAGACGACACGGGCGCCAAGTTGGTGGACTTGTTCGACGAGACGCTGTCGACGGAGGCGACCCTCTGCGGCTTGCCTTGCAACGCTATTTTGGGATAAAGATAGCCTCGACTCCGCCGCCACGCGAAAGTCATCGAGGCCCGCCCGGTCAGCCCCAAGCTGCCGGGCGTGCTGTTTATTGGGCATAGGCTCATGCCGCCGCAGGCGTGTCGGACTCGCCGAGACGCTCGATCGATCTGACCGAGATCAGTCTCAGACCGCCGACTTTGCGGCTTTCCAACTCGCCGGAAGCCAATAACTCGTAAAGGCGGGTCATGCCAAACCCGCCAAGCTCCGTCGCCCGCCGGGGTCTTACCCAAATCGGCCGTGTGTTTTCAGTAGTCATCTCGATCACTCCGGGTGCAATGCGCCACTTCGGGGCAGCACCCGGGGGATTATTCTTTCCGGCTTAGAGCGTTTGCCTTCGAATACTGCCGGACTCGAGACTGAAAGGGCAGAAAGGCAAATCAAGTGAAATACGATCTGCGGACAATACCCAGATGAACTATTAAAATCAATGTCGTAGGCTAGGCAGCAATTTTCTGCCCGACATTTCTGCCTAGTTTTTTTCTGCCCAGCCCGCGTGAAACTCGTTCAGCCGTCGTGTCACGCTGCTGTCGGCGGGGCATTTTTCTGAAGCAGGGTCCTTTGCCCGAGGGTCTTGAGCGACCTTTTTTGCGATCTCCGTTGGCGTTCGCGTCGTCCCATTGGCATTAAGGCGGTACTCTCTGGCGATATCGTGCCAAGTTTCATACATTTTCCGCTTACTCAGAGTGCGTTTCTCCCTCCGTGTAAGACCAGGGGTGCCTTGATCCGAAGCCGAATTAGTAGCGTCAGCTAGTAGCGGTGCGGCCACCCCATTTGACCGCAGCGCTGGCGCCGCCATGACAGCCCCGGGATCGGGTCCGATGTGGGTCGGCGCAGCGGCACCATCTTCGGCGATATCCTCCGGCCTCGATGGGGCGGGCGCTGCGGCAACCGCGTGATCGGCCGCGGGTTGACTGTCCGGCTTGGCCCTGATCTCGACCGCATCGCCGGTCGACTGATCGGTTAACCCCGGCACGCGAAGAGCCAACTCTCGCTTTATGATCTCAAAATTGGCCCGGTCGATAAAACAGTCTGTGTCAATTTCCTCTCCATGACAAATAAGGCCGAGCGTTGGATGAATAAGTTCGATCCGCCCCGCCCGCGCGGCCGTCACAAGTTCGTTCTTCATGTCCTCTAATCGGGTGTTTTCTATTAGCTCTCGCCTAAGACCAGAATCCCCTGGCCTCTCCATAAGCGGGCGCGGGCAGTCCGCTAGAAGAAGTTTTGCAGCGTCCGCCAGCCTGATGCTTTTTTCATCGGCGGGCCATTCTGCGCCGCGGCTCTCACGGGCTTCGCGTTCCGCTTCGCGTTCCGCTTGGTATTCCGCTTCGCGTTCTGCCTGGAGTTTCGCTTGGCGTTCCGCAGCGCCTCTCTTAAGAGTTTCAAAATCGAGGCGCCCTTCCTCGGCGATTGCGGGCGGCGGGTGCGGCTCGGCGCCAGTTCGGTCCTCCGGGGCCAGCAATTCGGCCGCTTTGAGGCTGCTGTGCTTGTGGCCAGCCGGGCGGTCGGGCTTTGTCATGATGCGCCTCCCGTAGGGCGCCGCAATATTGACAGCAGGGAAACGCGGTTACGGTGGCCGCGCTTGTCGGGAGCTACCCTATCCCTGCCGATGCCAATTCTACTTCGCGACGGCCACCTGCCGCAGCGGTACGACGCGCCCTTCGGCGGCTGGCGTGTCGCAATATCGCGCCCATGCCGCGGCGAGCTGGCGGCGCTTCTCGAAGAGATCGCCGCGGCGGTAGGCCGCCTCAACCTTGTCGCCAACAGCATGTGCCAGGGCCATTTCGGCGACCTCGGACGGAAAGTTTGTTGCCTCGGCGCACCAATCGCGAAACGCGCTTCGGAACCCGTGGACCGTCAAATCTTCGCGGCCAATCCGGTGCAGCAAATCGCGCGTCGCCGAGTCGCCAATGGGCTTCCCGACACGCGCGCCGCCGAACACGAAATCGCCCTGCCGCGCCTCGGCCATCTTCTCAATGATCGCGAGCGCCGCGTCTGACAACGGCACCCGATGCTCTCTGCCGCTTTTCATGCGTTCGGCCGGCACAGTCCAGAGTCGCTCAGCAACGTTGATCTCGCTCCACCGAGCGCCGATCACCTCACCGGTACGCGCCGCAGTCAATATCGCGAATTCCAGGGCGCGGGCGGCGATCCCTTCTTGTTGACGCAGCCCGACCATGAATTCGGCGATCTCGGCATACGGCAGGGCTGCATGGTGCTCGACCCGGCGGACTTTGGATTTCTTGGGCAACAGGTTTTCCAGGTGGCCGCGCCAGCGGGCCGGATTCTCCCCGGTGCGGTAGCCGCGCGCCGTTGCCCAATCGAGGACGCTTTCAATTCGGCCGCGCACCCGGCTCGCCGTTTCCGGCTTCACCGTCCAAATCGCCTCGATCGCCTTTAGCACAAGCCCGACATCGATCGCCTGCACCGACAAGCTGCCGAACACAGGATAGACGTAGACATCGAGACTCGCCGGCCACTGCGCGGCGTGCTTGGCGCTGCGCCAGCCCGCCTTGTGCGAATCGACATATTGCTGGGCGCAAGCGGCGAAGCTTATCGCCCTGGCCGCGTCGAGCACGGCCGCAGCGCGGCCAGCGCGACGTCGCTCCAGCGGATCAATCCCGTTGAGCCGAGCCTGGCGGTGTTCCAGCGCTTTCTGGCGCGCATCGGCGAGCCCGACAGTATGCAGCGGCCCGAGGCCCACATCATGCAGCCGGCCGGCGCGCCGATAGCGAAACACCCACGATTTACCGCCCGTCGGGCCGATCCTCAGATAGAGCCCGCCGCCATCGGCGAGCATGCCTGGCTTGGTCGCCTTCCGAACGGTGACATCCTTCAGTCGAGCAATCGCCCTCGCCATGGCTGCGCCCCAATCCCCCCATATGACGCACCATACTTTATAGGCGATTTCAGGCGAACGCAAACGAAAGGCCCCGAATAAGCGATAGCACAACTGGTTGTGGAAGCGTGGTGATTTCGAAAGCGCGCGAACGCGTCTGAAAGGAGACGCCGCGGATTCACCATCCGCCTTGCCAACGGCACGCGTTACGAGGCCCTGCACTGGTGCCGGGCAACACTATGCGGCACCTATTACGCGCCCGACGACACCGCGATCCCGGTGACGTTCAGTCGCGCCGACCGCTGATCCCGGCAAATCCGTTGCCGGTATAGCGCGCTTTATCTACCCTTGCCGGCGGATACTAACCACGCAGACGGTTGCGAGGCGTCATGGCGGCAGCAGATGGCGGCACAGGATTAGCCTCGGTCCAGCGGCAATGGCCGGCGGCTGGAGCGTCGCGGGTGCCGAACTGGGTCTATACCGACCCCGACATCTTCGCCCGCGAGCAGGAGCGCATCTTCGGCGGGCCGAGCTGGCTTTATGTCTGCCTGGACGCCGAGATCCCCAACCCGGGCGACTTCACCCGCAGCCGGCTCGGCACCCGCGAGGTCGTCGCGGTGCGCGGGACGGACGGCGCGGTCAGTGTGCTGGTCAACCGCTGCGCCCATCGCAGCATGCTGGTCTGCAGCGCCAATCGCGGCACGGTGAAGGAGTTCACCTGCCCCTACCACCAATGGACCTACGACCTCGAAGGCAGATTGCTCGGCGTGCCGTTCCGCCGCGGCTATCGCGGCCAGGGCGGCATGCCCGAGGATTTCCGGCCGGAGGAGCACGGGCTGGAGCGGCTCGCAGTCGCCGCGCGCAACGGCGTCGTCTTCGCCAGCTTCGCCCAGCCCAACGAAACGCTGGAAGACTATCTCGGGCCGCTGATGCTGGGCTATTTCGACCGCGTGTTCAGCGGCCGCGAGCTGAAGGTGCTCGGCTATCAGCGGCAGCGTCTGCCGAGCAACTGGAAGCTGATGTTCGAGAACATCAAGGACCCGTATCACGCCAGCCTGCTGCATGTGTTCCTGGTGACGTTCGGACTGTTCCGGCTCGACCAGGAATCGGCGATCGAGATGGACGACACCGGCCGCCACGGCGTGCTGGTCAGCCGCCGCGGCGAGCAGAAGGTCAACGAGGCGACCGCGCAGATGAGCGCGTTTCACAGCGATCTGCGCCTCGCCGACCCGCGCCTGCTGGAGCCGGTGCGCGAGTTTCCCGGCGACGCCACCGTGGTAATGCAGACGGTATGGCCGAACCTGATCGTGCAGCAGCAATCGAATGGGCTGGCGGTGCGCCAGATCGTGCCGATCGACGCCGGGAATTTCGATCTGGTATGGACCCATTTCGGTTACGCCGACGACCCGCCGGAAATGACCCAGCGCCGGCTGCGCCAGGCCAATCTGTTCGGGCCGGCCGGTCTCGTTTCGGCCGATGACGGCGAGGCGATGATCCTGTCGCAGGCCGGGATCGCCGGCAACGAGACCGCGGAATGCCTGGTCGAGATGGGCGGTCGCGACATCGCCAATGTGCCGCACATGGTCACCGAGACCGCGATCCGCGGTTTCTATCAGCATTACCGCGCGGTGATGGGGCTGTAGGCGCGGTGATCGCCGCGGCGCCGGGGCTGCGCGCTTCGCCGGCGTTGCGCACGCGCCTCGCCGACCTCTACGGCGGCTATGACGAGGCGCTCGCCGAGGGCCAATACGAGCGCTGGCCGGAATTCTTTACCGAGGCCTGCGTGTACAAGATCATCCCGCGCGAAAACTACGATGCGGGCCTGCCGGTGGCGCTGATCTACGCCGAGAGCCGGGCGATGCTGACCGACCGCGTCGCCGCGCTGCGCAAGACAATTCTTTACGCGCCGCGCCTCGTGCGCAAGCTGACCGGCGGCATCGTGCTGCGCTCGCTCGACGTCGACGGCATGCGGCTGAGCGCCAGTTTCGCGCTGTTTCAGAGCCTGCTCAACGAGCCCTCCACGGTTTTCCTCTGCGGGCGCCACTACGACCGCGTCGTCGAGGATGCCGGAGCGCTGCGTTTTGCCGAGCGCATTTGCGTCACCGACGCGACCCTGGTGCCGACCTCGCTGATTTTTCCCATCTGATGACCGGCCGGATGACGACGGCGGCGGCGACCTCGTCCGCCGACCCCTCCGTCTCCCCGGTTATGCGCAAGGAGGCCGACCGGGCCTCGCGCAACGCCGCGACCACGCTGGGCCTGACTTTGCCCGGCGACACCGTGCTTTATCTGATCTTGCCGCTGCATGCCGCCGCCTTCGGGGTCAGCTTGCCCGAGGCTGGGGTCTTGCTGGCGGCGAACCGGCTGGTGCGCATCGCCGGCTATGGCTGGGTGGCGCGCGGCTACGCGCGGTTCGGCCCGCGCGGCGCCTGCCTGCTGGCGACGCTCGGCGCTGCCGCATCGACCCTCGGCTACGCGCTGCTGTCCGGGGTCGAGGCGCTGATCGTCGCGCGGCTCTTGTGGGGGCTGTCGTTTGCGGCGCTCAACATCGCGACGCAGGCGCTGGCCACGGTCGAACCCGCCCGCGCGGCGCGGCGCAGCGGAACGGCGCGGGCGATCATCTCGGCGGGGCCGATGCTGGGCCTTCTCGCCGGGGCGGTGCTGGCCGAGGCGATCGGGCCGCGTGCCGTGTTCTTGGCGCTGGCGGTGATCGCGCTGCTGGGACTGCCGGTCGCCGCGCAGCTGCCGCACGGACGCGGCCAGGCGGTGCTGTCGCCGCGCCGGCGCCTGAGCCTGCCCGCGCCGCTCGATTTGTGGTCGTTCATCCAAGGGCTGACCCTCGACGGCGTGTTCGTCGTCGGCCTGTCGCTGCTCGCTTCGGCCACCGCGCCGAAGGGGGCGACCCTGGCCGCCGGCGCGGCGTTGGCGCTGCGCTATGTCGCCGAGATCGTGCTAGGTCCGCCGAGCGGCCTCGCCGCCGAGCGCTGGGGCGCGGCGCGGGCGATGGTCGTCGTCTCGCTGGCCTCGGCCGGGGGCTACGCCGCGATCTGCGGCGGCTGGGTGTGGACCGGGATCATCGCCATCGTGCTGCTGCGCGGGGTGCTGGCGCCGCTGCCGGCGCCGGTGGCGGCGATCGTCTATCCGGGCGCGGCGCGGGTGCCGGCGATCGCACGGCTGGCGACCTGGCGCGACCTCGGCGCCGGGATCGGGCCGATGCTGGCCGGCGCGATCCTGCCGCTGGCGCCGACCGCGCTTTACGCCGCGTCCGGGATTGCGCTCGCCGCGACGACGGTGTTTCTGGCGCTGACCTTATTCAAAGCCGGCCGCCGCGATGCTACATAAGACCCAGTATTGGAGGTGACCTCATGGACCAGAAGATCGACGACAAGACCCGCACCGAGCTCGAAGCCGCGACCTTCCGCGCCCTCGTCGCGCATCTGCGCGAGCGCACCGACGTGCAGAATATCGACCTGATGAACCTCGCCGGGTTCTGCCGCAACTGCCTGTCGAAATGGTACCGCGCCGCCGCTGAGGAAAAGGGCGTCGAGCTCAGCGATCCGCAGTCACGCGAGATCGTCTACGGCATGCCCTACGACGAATGGCGCAAGCAGCACCAAAAGGAGGCAAGCCCCGAGCAGAAGGCCGCCTTTGCCTCGCAGCACAAGCACTGAGGCTGCACGCCGATGGCTGACGTGGGGGGAATTGCCGGCGACCGGCTGAAGAGCTTTATCGAGCGGATCGAGCGGCTGGAGGAAGAGCGCAAGGCGCTCGGCGACGACATCAAGGAAGTCTACGCCGAGGCCAAGGGGACCGGGTTCGACCCCAAGATCATGCGCCAGGTGATCCGCCTGCGGCGCATGGACAAGGACGACCTCGACGAGCAGGAAAGCCTGATCGACATCTATAAGCGCGCTCTCGGCATGCTCCCCGACGAGAGCGCGGCGGCGGAGTAAGCGCTATCGCCGTGCGTAGGGTACCCGAAACTGCAGGCACAGCGCCTCCGCCCCACCGGGGCCGGCGGTGGCGCTGAGCGCACCGTCGCCCGGCCCGACGAACATCGTCGAATTGACCGGCAGAAACCCCGATTCGCCGCTGGCCAGCGTCCCGGCCAACACTACCCAGAACTGCCCGCCGCCGTTGCTCGGTTCCGGCCCGGTCAGGGTGCCGTCCGCCGGCACCCGGTAGCGCCAGGTCGCCAGCCCGTGCTCGCCCTCCAGCACCTGCTCGCTGGCGATTGCGGCCGTCTCCTTCAGCACCGCGTCGCTGACCGGCGGCATCGGGTCGGTGGTCGCTTCCCAATGGGTGTGGCGGTCGCGCGAGGCGCGCAGCTCGGCGCGGTTATCCGGCATGTACTTCGCCCCGGGGTCCCAGGCATTGCGCAAGGTGAACCAGGCGATGCCCTCGCCCGCCGCGACGATCGGGCCATAGGCCGAATAGGCGTCGGTGTAGTGGACGGCGACGGTGCCGGTATCGTGCAGCCCAAGCTTGCCATAGCCGCCGACCACCACCTGGTACTGGTCGGCGCGGTGGAAATGCGGCTTGGTGATGCCGCCCGGCCCCTTCTCGACCAGGAACGCCACCGGGTGCAGCGCGTCCTCGGCGGGGATCGGCTCGCCCGGCTTGATGGTGTAGCGGTTGGTGCCGATGAAGGCGGTGTTCCAGCCGTTCGGGGTCTGGCGCCGGTTGGTCTGGCGCACGGTTTCGGCGTTGGCGGTCAGGATCACGGGCAAATCCTTGTTGGTATTGCAGGGTCAGGGTCGCGGCCGGGTCGCGCGCTGTCAAGCGAAGCAGCGCGCTACCACACTGGGTAAGGTTTTCTGCCAACCTTGGATGCCGTGCCTTCAATCCAGCCGGTCGAGGATCGCCTGGGCCAGCCGGCGCGCGCGGTCGTTGAGGGTCGGGAAATTGGTCTCGCTGGCGCTGCGGCCGAAATTCTGCGCCTGGCGATAGCCGGGCCGCTCGATCAGTTCGCCGTCGACCGTCTCGAACCCGGCGGCGGCGATCGCGGCACGGGCCTCGGCGGCCTCGGCCGCGGTCGCCACCCGGCACAGCGCAAAGATCGGCCCCTCGGCCTCGTGCGACATTCCGGCGATGCGCTTTGCCAGCGCCAGGGTCGGCACCAGATCGGCCCGCGACGCCCCGGTTGGCAGCACGACCAGGTCGCATTCCGACACCAGCTCGGCGGTGCGTTTCGGGGTGCCGGCCGCGCCGTCGAGCACGATGATGTCGTAACCGCGGTTCTGCTTTAGCGCCCGGTTGATGTTTTTGGCCGGCTCGCCCTCGACCGGCGGTTCGATGTCGCGCTCCAGCCGCGCCCGCACCCAGTCGGTCGAGCTCATCTGCTTGACGTCGAAATCGAGAATCTTGGCCGCCTTGCCCTCGGCGGCGGCCTCGCGGGCGATCAATTGGCACAGCGTCGACTTGCCGACGCCGCCCTTCTGCGAGACCACCGCGATAACCTGCCGCTTTGCCATCCAGTCCCGGCCTCCGCGGCGATTATCCTACAGAGCGAGCCCGCGCTGCGCCAACAGCGGCTCGATCGCCGGGTCGCGGCCGCGAAACTCCCGGTACAGCGCCATCGGGTCTTCTGTGTCGCCGGCGCTGTAGATCGCCTCCAGCCGCGCCGCCAAGTCGGGATCGAACACATCACCCTTGTCGCTGAACGCGGCAAACCCGTCGGCGTCGAGCACCTCGGCCCACATGTACGCGTAGTATCCCGCGGCATAGCCGGCGCCGTCGAACAGATGCTGGAAATGGGTCGGGCGGTGGCGCAGCCCGATCTCGGCCGGCATCCCGACCCGGTCGAGAAACTCCTGCTCGAACCGGGCGATGTCGACCGGTTCGCCGCCGGCCCGCGTGTGCAGGTCGAGGTCGAGCATCGCGCAGGCGGTGTATTCGACCGTGGCGAAGCCTTGGTTGAAATTGCGCGCCGCCAGCAGCTTATCGAGCAGCGCCTCGGGCAGCGGCTCGCCGGTTTGGTAATGCCGTGCGTATCGGCGCAGGGTTTCCGGCGCCGACACCCAATGCTCCATGATCTGCGACGGGAACTCGACAAAATCGCGCAGCACGGCGGTGCCCGATTGCGAGCGGTAGCGCACCCGGCTCAACAGTCCGTGCAGCCCATGGCCGAATTCGTGAAACAAGGTTCGAGCATCATCGAATGATAAAAGGGTCGGGTCGCCCTTGGCGAAATTGTTGTTGTTGACGACGATCGGCAGCACCGCGCCGTCGAGGTTTTCCTGGTCGCGGTAGCTCGACATCCACGCGCCGGAGCGTTTGCCGGGCCGAGCGAAATTGTCGTGCAGGAAAAGGCCGATCGGCTTGCCGTCCTTGCCGCGCACCTCATAGGCGCGCACGTCGGGGTGATAGACCGGGCAGTCCTCGCGCGGCACGAATGTCAAACCGAACAGCCGGCCGGCGGTGTCGAAGGCGGCGCGCACCATGTTGTCGAGCACGAAATAGGGTTTCACCGCGGCTTCGTCGAAATCGTATTTTTGCGCACGCACCTTCTCCGCGTAATAGCGCCAGTCCCAGGGCGCGATCGGCTCGTTGAGGCCGTCGGCGCGGGCCGCGGCGGTCAGCTCGCCGCGCTCAGCGGCGGCCTTGTGCTTGGCCGGCTCCCACACCGCACGCAACAGCCCGCTGGCCGCGTCCGGCGTCTTCGCCATCGTGTCGTCGAGCCGGTAGGCGGCGTAGCTGTCATAGCCGAGGAGACGCGCCTGCTCGGCCCGCAACGCGAGCAGCTCGGCGATCAGCGGCGCGTTGTCGTGGGCGCCGGCGTGCTCGCCGCGCCGGGTCCAGGCGCGGTAGGCCGCCTCGCGCAAATCGCGCCGCGCCGAAAAGGTCAGAAACGGCTCGACCGACGAGCGCCCCAAGGTGATGACGTATTTGCCGTCAAGCTGGTGCTGCCGGCCTGCGGCGGCGGCAGCAGCGCGAGCGAAATCGGGCAGGCCGTCGAGCTCGGCCTCGTCGAGCGCCAGCCGCCATTCGTCCTCGTCGTGCAGCACGTTCTGGCCGAACAGCGTGTGCAGGGTCGCCATCCGCGCGGTGATCTCGCCCATCCGCGTCTTGGCTTCGGGGCCGAGCAGCGCGCCCGCGCGCACCAAACGCAACCGGTGCCGCTCCAATAGTCTTAATTGGTCGGGAGCGAGGCCGAGCGTGTCGCGCTGTTGGTACAGCGCATCGATCCGCGCGAACATCGCGGGATCGAGCGCGAGCCTGGTGCGGTGCGCCGCGAGTTTCGGCGCATAGTCGCGGGCGATCGCTTCGAGCTCAGGGTTGCCGGCGCTCGAATAGAGGTTCCGGAACAGCCGGCCGACCCGGCCCAGCAGCCGGCCGCTCGTCTCCAGCGCCTCGACCGTGTTGGCGAAGTTGGCGGGGTCGGGCGCGCCGGCGATGGCGGCGATCTCGGCCGCTTCTTCCGCCATGCCGCGCTCGTAGGCCGGCGGGAAATGCTCGGGCTCGATGCGGTCGAACGGCGGCAGCCCGAACGGCGTCGTCCAGTCGTCAAACAGCGGGTTTTGCTCGGTCATAGCGATCCTATTGCGCTTGGCTTATGAGGCCGGCGGCATGCTCAACAGACGGCGGGCCAGCACCGCATGCGGCTTGTCGATCATCTTGCCGTCGAGCGCCAGAGTGCCGGCGTTCGGGTTGGCGGCAAACGCGGCGAGCACCCGCTCGGCCCATTCGCATTCCTCGGCACTGGTCGAGAACGCCTCGTTGATCGCCGCAATTTGCGCCGGGTGGATCGCCATCTTGCCGGTAAAGCCCGAGCGGCGCGCCGCGGCGCATTCGGCCTTCAGCCCCGCGGGGTCACGGAAATCGGTATAGATCGTGTCGAGCGCCGCGACCTCGGCTGCCGATGCGGCCAACAGGCACAGTGAGCGCGCCAGCTGGTACGGCCCGTCATAGACGCCGTCGACGGTGCGGTTGTTGCCACCGATGCAGGCCGCCAGATCCTCGGCGCCCCAGGTGATCGACTCCAGCCGCGGCGAAGCGCCGGCGTAGTTGCCCAGCGCGAACACCGCCGCCGGGGTCTCGGTGGCGATGGCGACGATGCGGATGCCGCCGGCCGGGTTGCCCGCCGCCACCTCGAACGCCGACAGGTAATGATCAACCGTGCGCACGTCGTCGGGGGTGCATTTCGGCAGCAGGATGCCGTCCGGCCGTCCCGCCACGGTCGCCGCCAAATCGTCGAGCGCCAGCCCGCTCGCCAGCGGGTTGATCCGGGCGTAGCGGGCGATCTCGTCGGAACCGTGCGTGTCGAGGAATTCGCGCGCGAGCTTGCGCGCGATCGGCCGATTGGCCGCCGCGACCGAATCCTCCAGGTCTAGGATAAGCGCGTCGGCCCCCGACTCCAGCCCGCGCGCCAACTTCCTCTCGCTGTCGGCGGGCACGAAGAGAAACGAACGGATCGGCATGCTACCTCCTCTCGTCATTGCGAGGAGCCAAACGCGACGCGGCAATCCCGTTCCGCGGAGGGCACCGGCAAACCGAGATTGCTTCGCTTCGCTCGCAATGACGACGTATTAAACCGGCCGGTCAAACCGGCCGGCATTTCATCAATCCCGCGCGGCGGCAGATTGTGACGGTATCGCCGTGCTGGTTGAGCCCGACATGCTCGAACTCGACGATGCCCGCATCGCTGCGCGATTTGCTCTTGCGCAGCGACATCACCGTCGTGCGCACATGCACCGTGTCGCCGTGAAACACCGGCTTTGGGAAGCGCACGTCGCTCATCCCTAGATTGGCGACCGTGGTGCCGAGCGTCGTGTCGCCAACGCTGATCCCGATCACCAGCCCCAGGGTGAAGATGCTGTTGACCAGCGGCCGGCCGAATTCGGTCGATTTGGCGAATTCGGCGTCGAGGTGCAGCGGCTGCGGGTTCATCGTCATCGTCGTGAACAGCACGTTGTCGGTTTCGGTGACCGTCCGGGTCATCGCGTGCTCGAACACCTGGCCCTCGGAAAACTCCTCAAAATAGAGGCCCGCCACCGCTTACCTCCCCTTGAACACCGGCCGGCGTTTTTCGTTGAACGCGGCGACCGCCTCCTTGTGGTCCTCGGTAAAGGCGCAGCGCGACTGGTGCTCGGCCTCGAGGTCCAGCACGGTCTGGAACGGCTCGGTCTCGGCGGCAAACAGGTTCTTTTTGATGTAGCCGAGCGCGATCTGCGGCCCTTCGGCGATGCGGCGGGCGAGCGTCATCGTCTCGTCGCGCAGCGCGGAATCTTCAACCAGTTTGTTGATCATGCCGAACGCATGCGCCGTCCCCGCATCGATCACATCGCCCAGTAGGTACAATTCGCGCGCCTTCGCGGTGCCCACCAGCCGGGTCAGGCTCCACGTCCCGCCGTAATCGCCGGAATAACCGATGCGGACAAAGGCGGTGCCGAACCGCGCCGACTTGCCGGCGACCCGCAGATCACAGGCCAACGCCAGGCCCAGCCCCGCGCCGGCGACCGGTCCGTTGATCATGCCGATGATCACCTTCGGGCAGTTGCGCATCAGCAGCGGCAATTGGTGCGAGTGGCGCAGACCCTCGACCCGGTCCTCGACGCTCATGTCGCGGCCGCGCGACTCCATCGACTTGACGTCACCGCCCGAGCACCAGCCGCGCCCGGCGCCGGTGATGACGATGCAGCCGATTTCGCGGTCGGTAGCGAGCCGCTGCAGCGCCTCGGTCAGCGCCCCGGTCATCTCCCCCGTCAGCGCGTTAAGCCGCTCCGGGCGGTTGAGCGTCAACCAGGCGACACCATTTTCCTTGGCTTCCAAAAGGTCGGGCATGGTCTCTCTCCGTGACGGCGATGGGCGATGGGCGATCATAGCCGCATTTCCCCCTTTGTCATTGCGAGGAGCGGAGCGACGACGCACTCTCGACGGCATAAGTCTTCAACAGCGCGAGATTGCTCCGCTCGCAATGACGGGACCAATGGAAACCATCCGCATCGTCTGCGCCCACGATTGTCCCGACATGTGCTCGCTGCTCGCCGAGGTCGAGGACGGGCGGGTCAAGCGCATCAAGGGCGACCCCGACCAGCCCTTCACCGCCGGGTTCGCTTGCGCCAAGGTCACCCGCGACCACGAGCTGGTGTATTCGCCGGAGCGATTGAAGACGCCGCTGCGACGGGTCGGGAAGAAGGGCGAGGGACGGTTCGAGCCGATCGCCTGGGACGACGCCCTCGATGAGATCGCGGGGCGCTGGCAGGCGATCATCGCTGGGGCGGGGGCCGAGGCGCTTCTCGGCTACGCCTACAGCGCACATCAGGGGATCATGAACCGCGGCCTGCCGCTCGGCCTGTTCCGTGCGTTGGGGGCGACGCGGCTGATCGCCGGCACGGTCTGCGACACCTGCTGCGAAGAGGCCTGGAACCAGACCTGCGGCCCGGTCGGCGGGGCCGACCCCGAATCGGTCGACGACAGCGACCTGATCGTTTCCTGGGGCGCCGACCTCGTCGCCACCAACGTGCATTTCTGGGCCCGGGTCGAGGCGGCGCAACGGCGCGGGGTCAAGCTCGTCGTCATCGACCCGCGCCGCAGCCGCACCGGCGTTCGCGCCGACTGGCATCTGCCGATCCGCATCGGCACCGATGCCGCGCTGGCGCTCGGCATCATGCACGTCCTGGCGCGCGACGGTCTCGTCGATTGTGTCTATATCGCCGCGCACACGACCGGATTCGACCGGCTCGAAGCCGACGTGCTGCCGCGGTTTGCCCCTGACCGCGTCGCCGCGATTACCGGCATCGCGGCTATCGATATCGAGAAACTCGCCGCGATGTACGGTGCGGCAAAGCGCTCGTTCATCCGCCTCGGCGAGGGGATGACCCGGCTGGCGCGCGGCGGCGAGGCGCTGCGCGCAGTGGCGCTGCTGCCGGGAGTCACCGGCGCCTATGGCAGGCGCGGGGGCGGCGCGCTCTTGCTGACCGGCGCGGTCTACGAGCTCAATTTCGATGCCATCCGCAACCCGACCGGGGCTGCCGCCGTTGCGGCGCGCACGGTCAACCATCTGCGCCTCGGCGATGCGCTGCTGAACCTGAAGAACCCACCGATTCGCGCGCTGTTCGTCGCCGCCAACAATCCGGCGGTGACCTGTCCCGACGCCGGCAAGGTCCGGCAAGGTCTCGCCCGCGACGATCTCTTCACGGTCGTCCACGATCCGTTCCTGACCGATACCGCGCGCTATGCCGATATCGTGCTGCCGGCGACGACCTATCTCGAAACCGAGGACCTCTACCGCGCGTACGGCGCCTACTATCTGCAATACGCGCCCGCCGCGGTGCCGCCGCAGGGCGAGGCACGGTCGAATTTTCGCGTGGCGCAGGAGCTGGCGCAGCGGCTGGGGCTCGACCTGCCGATCTACCGCGCGACCCCGGAAGCGGCGCTGGCCGAGCTGTTGCGCGGCGCCAAGGGCGCGACCGCCGGGCTCGATCCGGAACAGGTGCGCCACGCCGGCCCGATCCGCATCGCGGCGAGCGACGTACAGCAGTTCCGCACCCCGTCGGGAAAGCTCGAATTCTATTCGGAGCAGCTGGCCGCCGCCGGCCATGCGCCGATGCCGGACTGGCAGCCCGATCCGCAGGAGCAGGCGGATGCCGAGCGCTGGCCCCTGCGCCTGTTGACAGCGCCGGGCTATTTCCAGGCCCATACCGCCTATGCCGGGGTCGGCT
>JBBRPG010000004.1:0-47196 GCA_038228485.1 Alphaproteobacteria bacterium | reverse complement strand
CTCGAGCGCATCGCCGCGGTGCTGCAAGGGAAGCACGACAATTACGACATCGATCTGTTCCGCGCTCTGATCCTCGCTTCGGCCGACGCCTCGGGGGTCGCCGCCGACGGTCCGCATGCGGTGTCGCACCGGGTCATCGCCGACCATCTGCGCGCCTCCGCCTTCCTGATCGCCGACGGGGTGCTGCCGTCGAAGGAGGGGCGGGGCTATGTGCTGCGCCGGATCATGCGGCGGGCGATGCGCCACGCCCACATCATCGGCGCCAAAGAGCCGCTGATGTGGCGGCTGGTGCCGGCGCTGGCGACGCAGATGGGCGCCGCCTTCCCCGAGCTGTTGCGCGCCCAGGCGCTTATCACCGAGACGCTGCGGTTCGAGGAGACCAACTTCAAGCAGACGCTCGAACGTGGACTGCGCCTCCTCGACGAGGAGGAGGGGCATCTCTCGGCGAGCCAGGATTTCCCCGGTGAGGTTGCCTTCCGGCTGTACGACACCTACGGATTTCCCTTGGACCTGACCGAGGATGTGTTGCGCGGCCGCGGCCGCAAAGTCGCCGTCGCCGGGTTCGACGCGGCGATGGAACGGCAGCGCGAGGAGGCGCGCCGCAGCTGGGTCGGCTCGGGCGAGGCGGCGACCGGCGCGGCGTGGTTCGCCCTGCGCGAGGAGGTCGGCGCGACCGAATTCCTCGGCTACGATACCGAAATCGCCGAGGGGGTGATCCTCGCCATCCTCAAGGGCGGCGAACGGGTCGAGGGCGCCCATGCCGGCGACGAGGTCGCGATCGTCGTCAATCAGACGCCGTTCTATGGCGAGTCGGGCGGGCAGCTCGGCGACGCCGGCGCGATGTTTTCCGCGACCGGCGGCGAGTTCCAGGTCAACGACACGGCGAAGGAGGCGGGCGACCTCGTCGTCCATCTCGGCAGGGTGGCGCACGGCGCGCTCAAGATCGGCGACGCGGTCGAGCTGCGCGTCGACGGTGAGCGCCGGCGCCGGCTGCGCGCCAACCATTCGGTGACGCATCTTTTGCATCAGGCGCTGCGTCATCGCCTCGGAGAGCACGTCACCCAAAAGGGCTCGCTGGTCGCGCCCGACCGGCTGCGCTTCGATTTCAGTCATCCCCGGCCGATCGGCGCCGACGACCTCCCCGCGATCGAGGCCGAGGTCAACAGCCGCATCCGCGCCAACAGCGAGGTGCGCACCCGCCTGCTGAGCCCGGATCAGGCGATCAAGGAAGGCGCGATGGCGCTCTTCGGCGAGAAATACGGCGATGAGGTGCGCGTCGTCGCGATGGGCGCCCACGAGGCCGAGGAGTTGCCCTATTCGGTCGAGCTGTGCGGCGGCACCCATGTCCGCCGCACCGGCGATATCGGGCTGTTCAAGACCGTCGGCGAAAGCTCGGTCGCGTCGGGGGTGCGCCGCATCGAGGCGCTGACCGGCGCCGCCGCCGAGGCCTATCTCGCCGGGGAAGAGGATTTGCTGCATCAGGCCGCCGGGGCGCTGCGCACCAGTCCTGCGGAATTGCCGGCGCGCATCGCCAGGCTGATGGAGGAACACCGCAAGTTGGAACGCGAGCTGGCCGAGGCGCGGCGCGCCATGGTCGGGGCAGGGACCGGGCAGGCCGCTGCGCCGACGCCGGCAAAGATCGGCGATGTCGCCTTTGACGGGCGGGTGGTCGACGACGTGCCGGGCCGCGAGCTGCGTTCGTTGGCCGACGATCTGAAGCGGCGGATCGGATCGGGGGTCGTCGCGGTGGTGTCGCGCGACGACGGCAAGGCGGCGATCGTCGTCGGCGTCACCGACGACCTCACTGCCCGGGTCGATGCGGTCGGGCTGGTCAAGGCCGGGGCCGAGATTCTCGGCGGCAAAGGCGGCGGCGGCCGTGCCGACATGGCCCAGGCCGGCGGTCCCGACGCCGCCCGTGCCGAGGAGGCTCTAGAGGCGGTGCGAGGGCTTCTCGCGCAAAAGGTGACGCAATAGCCGCCCGATTCGCCGAGGGATACCGCGGCGGCTCGTATGAGGCTCTCCGAACGCCTTGTAAACCATTGTGTGAGCGGCTATTTCATCAGACCATCGACGAGCGCCCAACCGCCGACCCATAGTCGCGGCGGGCGATGCAGGAACGCGCCGATGGGGCCGATTTGGGTGCAGGTGGGACAAGAATGACGCAGTTCGGGCGTGCGGCGGCGCTGTGCGCGGCGCTAAGCCTGATCGGGCTGCCCGGGTGCGAGGAGGTATCTTCTCTGCACCTCGATCCGCTGTCGACTCAGGGCCGCACCGGCAATGCCCCGGCAGTAACCTACGAGGCGGTCATGCATGTCGCGGCGGCGGCGCGCGCCGGGGGCGATTTCGGCAACGCGGTGAGCATGTACCGTCACGCCGCCAAGATGGAGTTCAACAGCCCCGATCCGTTGATCGGGCTCGGCGACACGCTGCTCGAGATGGGGCAGGCGAACGAAGCCATCCTTAATTACAACGCCGCATTGAGAATCAACCCCCGGGCGCCCGAGGCGCTGCGCGGGCTCGCCAAGGCCTATCTGAAAACCGGCCGCCCCGATCTCGCCGGCAACCCGCTCGCCGTTGCCTATCAGGACACCCCGAGCGACCCCAAGCTGTTGATGCTGATCGGCGTCGCCGACGATTTTATCGGCCAGCACGAGGAAGCGCAGGGGCGCTATCTTCAAGGGCTCACGTTCGCCCCAGGCGACCGCGCCATTTCCCTTAACTTGGCGCTGTCCCTTGCGTTGAGCGGGAGATACGGCGAGGCGGTCAGATTGTTGCAGCCGATTGTCCACGCGCCGGGTGCGACGCCGCGCGAACGCCAGACCTTGGCGCTGATCTATGGGCTAAAGGGCGACCAGAGGGAGGCGCGTCTGCTGGCGCTGATCGATCTCGACCCGGCGTCGGTGGATCACAATCTGGCGTTTTACGAAAGCCTGCGCCGCCTAACCCCGGACGCGCGCAGCCGTGCGGTGCTCTCGGCCAGCGCTGCGCAACGCGCCGTTCCCGGCTCATAAAGACACCGCCGTCCGCGGCGCTGTTCTTCCGGCAGGATCTGGGTCACTTCGCTGCGGAAGTGACCGTAATCTCCGCCCGCGCCGCCACCAGGTAGGCCGTGCCGAAATGCGGAACGTAATAGAGCCGGACCTCGCTGCGGCCCTCGTCGCGGGCGGTCAGTAAGACCTGCATTTGCCGGGCAGTGGCCGATTTTGCCTGGGCGAAGAACGCCTTCGCGTTGGTGACGTTGTCGGGCGTCTTCGCCGGCACGATGACGACCTGCAGGTCGAAGTCGGCAGCCAGCGCGCGCGCGTCGATGGTGACGGCAATGCTGTCGCCGACCGCGACGGTTTTTTGCGCCAGGCTCATCGAGGCGGGCGCACTGCCGGGGCGGGCGCGCTGGCGCCGGAACTCGCCTGGTCGCCGTTTTTCTCGGTGATCTTGGTGTCCGCGGGGCTGGGCCCGCTGTCGCCGGACCCGTTATGGGTGATGACTGTCACCTCGCGCGGGGCGCCGCCACCGCCGCGTCCGTTGAAGGTATCGATGATGCCCAGCGCCGCGGGGCCCATCAGAATGATAAACAGCGTCGGCAGGATGAACAGGATCATCGGCACGGTCATCAGCGCCGGCAGCCGCGCCGCCTTTTCCTCCGCCTTGAACATGCGCGCGTCGCGGTACTCGGTGGCCAGGACGCGCAGCGAGTTGGCGAGCGGAGTGCCGAATTTCGCGGTTTGCGTCAGCGTGTTGACGACGCCGCGGATCGAGCTCATGTCGGTGCGGTTATTGAGGTTCTCGAAGGCCTGCCGGCGATCCGGTAGAAAGGTCAGCTCGGCGGCGGTGATTCCAAGTTCCTCGGCCAGATCGGGGCAGGCCGCCTCGAGCTCTCGCGCCACCCGCATCAGGGTCGCATCCAGGCTCAGCCCGGCCTCGGCGCAGATGATCATCAGGTCCAACGCATCGGGCAGGCCCAGCTGGATGCGTTTCGAGCGCTTGTTGATGAGGTTCCTGAGATAGATCCCCGGCGCGAAAAAGCCGAAAACGGCAGCGCCGGCGGCAGCGAGCAGGGTGAAATTCGGCGGTACCGGAATCAGCTTTAACGAGTAGCTGTCGCCTAGCACCACCAAGGCAAAGACCAGCGGCATGCTAACCCGCGCGAACAGATAGCGTACCATCGCGTCCCGATTGCGCAGCCCGGCGCGGGCGATCAGCAACCGCGCGTCGGTTGCGTGTTTCGAGCGCAGCAGGTTGAGCCGGGTGACCAGCTCGCGCATCATCCCTGCCGGAGTCACCCGCTGGCGTTGCCGTCGCGAAGCGAGGGCGGACTGCCGCATCACCTCTTTCCGGTCGACGATTTGGGTGAGGCGGCGCTCGAACGACGTGTTGGCCCGCAACGCCTGCCAGACCGCGAAGAAGGTCGTCACCACCGCGAGACCTGCGGTGATGGCGATGGCATCGTTCAGGCCAAGCCCGAACGGCAGCCAATCCTCGATCCGTGCATTCGCGAGGGGTGAGCCGCTCATATTTCGAACTTCGCCATTTTGACCATGATGCCGATGCCGACGGCCAGCATGCCGAGGGCAAGCCCGACCAGCATCAAGCCGCGCACGTCGGTGAACATGACCGCGATGTAGCTGGGAGAGGTCATGAACAGAAGGCCGGTGACGACGACCGGCAGCGAGCCGAGGATCATCGTGCTGGCCCGCGCCTCGCTCGACATCGCCCGCGTCTTCTGCCGCATCGAGCGGCGGCGGCGTAACAGGTCGGACAGGTTGGCGAGAGTTTCGGCAAGGTTGCCGCCTGTCTCGCGCTGCACGCCGAGGGCGATGATGAAAAACCGGAACTCGGGCGCATCGATGCGCTTGGCGATGTCCCACAACAGCCCGTCGAGATCCCGGCCCATCCGCATTCCGCCTTCGACCGAGGCGAATTCGGAGCCGACCGGGTCGCCGATCTCATGCGCGGCGCTAACGACGGATTCGGTGATCGGCAGACCCGATTTGAGCGCTCGCACGATCAGGTCGATCGCATCGGGGAACAGCTTGATAAAGGCCTTGATCCGCGACTTGCCCATATGGCCGATGACCATGTGGGGCAGACCGATACCGATCGCGAGCCCTATCAGGATGCTCGGCAAGATGTTCAGATGGAGGAAGATCGTCACCAAGGCGATCGACACGACGGTCACAATTCCGGTCGCGATCGCGTAGTGGCCGACCGTGATTGCCCGTCCGGTGCGGCCGAGCCGCGCGTCAAGCAATTCGCGATGCGGCAGGTACCGTTTGATGAAGCGGTCCATCATCGGCGTCGCGCTTTCGCGCCGCGACAGCGAGCGGGCTTCGGGTGAATTTCCAGCTGTTGCCTTGGCGGTACGCTTGGAAGTGCTGACCATCGCCAGTCGGCGGCGATAGCGCCGGGCGGAGGTCCCGGTCGCCAGCCCCGCCACCAGCCCGAAGCCGAGCGCCGTCATCAGCCCCAGCCCGAGCGCGACCATTGTTGCTGGTTCGAGCATGCCGACGACCGCTTAGATGGCTTCGAGCAGCGCGCGGTCGAGACCGTAATACTCGGCCCGCGGCAGGAAGGCCGGGCGGATGCCCGACGGCTTGAAGACGCCGCGCAGCCGGCCTTCGCCGGTCTCGCCCTGGAACTGGTAGGTGAACAGCTCCTGCGTGGTGATGACCTCCCCTTCCATGCCGACCACCTCGACCAGGTGGGTGACGCGGCGGGTGCCGTCTCTCATGCGGTTGACCTGGGCGATCAGGTGAATCGCCGAGGCGATTTGTGTGCGCACCGCCTTCGACGGCAGATTGATCCCGCCCATGCCGATCATGTTTTCCAGCCGGGTCAGCGCCTCGCGTGGGTTGTTGGCATGGATCGTCGACATCGAGCCGTCATGGCCGGTGTTCATCGCCTGCAGCATATCGAGCGCTTCTTCGCCGCGGCACTCACCGATGATGATGCGGTCGGGGCGCATACGCAGGGCGTTCTTCAGCAGATCGCGCATCGTGATCTCGCCGCTGCCCTCGAGGTTGGGCGGCCGGGTTTCGAGCCGCACCACATGGGGCTGTTGAAGCTGCAATTCGGCCGCGTCCTCGATCGTCACCGTGCGCTCGGCCGGGTCGATCATGCGCGACATCGCGTTGAGCAGCGTCGTTTTGCCCGAGCCGGTGCCGCCCGAAATCAGGATGTTGAGGCGGCAGCGCGCGGCGATTTTCAGCACCGTCGACATCGGCGCCGATATGCTGCCGGTCTGCGCCATGATGTCGAGCGTGATCGTCTTCTTGGCGAATTTGCGGATCGAGATCGACGGGCCGTCGAGCGCCAGCGGCGGAATGATGATGTTGACGCGGCTGCCGTCTGCGAGGCGGGCGTCGACCAGAGGCTTGGCTTCGTCGATGCGCCGCCCGATGCGCGAGACGATCTTGGTCGCGACATTCATTACGTGCTGGTCGTCGCGGAAATGCACGTCCGCGAGTTCGAGCTTGCCCTTGCGCTCGATGTAAACCTGGCGCGGGCCGTTGACCATGATGTCGGTGATCGATTCGTCCGCCATTAGCGGTTCGAGCGGGCCGAGCCCGAGCATGTCGGCGATCAGCGATTCGACCAGCTCGCGCTGCTCGGCGAAGTTGAGCTGGATCTTGGTTTCGGCGAGAAGCTCCTTGACCCAGCCGGTCAGCTGCGCCTCGAAGGCCGGGCGCGGCATTTCTGCTGCCGCGGCCACGTCCATGTGCTCGAGGACGAGCGGCTGGATCTGCGCCTTGGCGGATTCGACGAGCGCGCGGTGAGGGCTGCGCCGGTTGCCGAGCGCTTCCGGGTCGGGCTTGCTGGGGGTGAGCAGCTCCTGCAGGATCGCCGTCACGAGGTCGCGCCGGGTCAGCGGGTCGGCGTTGATCGAGTTGCGCACGAAATGCGCCTGGACCGCGGCGTCGACCAGCTTGGCCAGTTCGCCGCGGCTCAAAAGGCTGCGGCGCTCGGGGCGGATTTCGCTGCTCAGCCGGGCAATCAACTGCTCGCGCGCCGTGGTGAGCTTTTGTTCGACAGGGGAGGCCGATTGCGCATTGGCGGGCGCGGCGGCCGCTTCGGGACGTGTCGGGAATGCTGATTTCGGCGCCTCTGGGGCGGGTTCTGGCGCGATTTCGACAAGTGGCGCGAAAACCGGCTCGGGCATGATTCCGGCCGCCGCTTCATCGCGCGGCGTATCGGGAAGCTCGGTCGGGACCAGCGCCGGCCGCGCAAGGGCGAGCGCGGCGATCGGCCGCTCGACTGGCGGCGGCTCGTCAGCCGGCGGCGGCTCGGCTGCCTGTTCGGCCAGCGGAGCGGCGGCGGCAAATCGGTCGACAACCGGCCGTCCGACAACCGGCCGCTCGCCGACGGGAGGGAGCGGCGGCTCGTCGAGGGCTATTTCGGATGGCGCCTCTACCGGGACGGGGGCGCCGCGACGCGCGAGGCCGGCAATGCGGCTGTCGAGGTCGAGTTCCGAAGTGCCGGCTTTGCGAAACAGAGCTACCATGGCAATCCAATAGCAAACCGACGCTTCTTTGCTTCGGCGGGGGTACCGGCGATATTAGTGATGAGTTGGTGAATTTCTCGTGAATACGCGCTGCGTGGCGCCGCGACCGGCAAAGGCTGCCCGGCATTCGCCGCCGCGCCCGCTGCCTTGGGGTCGTAGGAGAGGCTGCCGTCGAAAGTCTTGCTGACGGCTTTCTCGAATTCGGCCTTGCCGACCGTGGCCCGATCGCCATGGGCGCCGGACTCCACCAGCATGAGCCGGGTCTGCGGCGCCTGCTCGCGCAGCAGCGTCTGCAGCCGGATCGTATCGCGCAACCCGGCCAGGCTGCGCTCGCACATCAAGACCGCGCGGGTCGCGGTCGCCCGCACGACGCGCTGGATCGGGGTTACGAAACGCGGCAGGTCGACGACGACCCAGGCGAACTTGCGACGCAATTCATAAAGCAGCACGTCGATGGCGCCGGTGTCGATTATCAGCGGCTCGGCGATCGCCGCCACGGCGGCGAGGATGCGCAGATTGTCGGTCACTTTGATCATCGCCCGCTCGATGAACAGGCTGTCGATGCGCGAGGGCTGCTCGAGCGCTTCGCACAACCCGTTGCCGGGGTCGGTGTCGAGCTTCAGCGCGACCGTGCCGAAATGCAGGTCGAGATCGACCAGCGCGGTACGCTCCTGGCGTTCTTCGGATAGGATCCAGGCGGTGGAAACCGCCGCGGTCGTGTTGCCGACGCCGCCGCGGCTGCCGATGAACGCGAGAACCTGGCCCAGGCCTCCGCTGCCGCCGCCGCTACTCTGCTTTTCGAACAAAGCGGTCAGCTGCTCGCGGCCGGGCGGCTTGACCAGATAGTCGGTGGCGCCGGCCGAGATCATGTCGCGGTAGAGCCCGACATCGTTGACCGTGCCGAGCGCCAGAACCTTGAGGTCGGCGCCGCCGACCGCACGCGCTGCGCTCAGCTCGGAGATCGGCGCCGGCGACTCGCTGAGGTCGATGACCAGCACGCGCGGACGCATCCCATCGTGAATACGACGCAGCGCCGCATCGAGCGTCGCCTCAAAACTCAGTTCGTCGTCCAGCTGCAATTCGCGGATGACGCCCTGTATGCGATCGAGTGTCGCCTGATCGTGCACGATGGCAAGCACACCTGCCCGGTCGGGCTTGCGCGCGGTGCCGATTGGACGTTCGGCTGCGGCTGCGGCCATTATCATGGACTCCCGGTTGAGGGTGCGGCGGTACTCGTGCTCGCGGACGATGAGAACGCCGCGGCTGTTCCAGCCTGCGGCAAGGGAGTAACTTTGTCGTTAAGATAGCGGTTGACCGCGGCTGCCGCCGGTTGGCCGGCCGCCGGGCCGAGCCGGATACCGCTCGCCAGATCCGCGGGGTTGGCGACCATCATCCCGAGATTGACCTCGGTGGCGCAGCCGTGGTTGCTGCTTGGCTGGTTGCCGAAATCGGAGGCCGACGGCTTGCTCCAGTTCGGGCAAGGCGGCAGCGTCACCAGCGTGCGGGTGACCTCGACGATCGCATAGTTGGGCGGCAGCTGGGCAAGCTGGGTTGGGCTCGCGATGATGCCGTAGCGCAGAAGCTGCGCCGTGACCGCGCCGACGCGCTGCTCGGCAAGGCGCGGCGCGCCCGAGGCGGAAACGAAAACGCGATCGGACGGACTAATCTTGCCGCTCGCCGACATATCGCGCAGCCGGATGGCGTCGCCGGGCGACAGCCGGGCCGTGCCGGCGCCGAAGCGCAGGTCGAGCCGGGTCGTCGAGCTGTCGAGCACGAGGTCCTTGGGCGCCTCGGCAGCGGAATACTCTGTTACCGGCGCGCAGGCGCCGAGCAACAGCGCCGACGCCAGAGCCAGCATTACGCGGGCTCGGTTGGTTTTCATCGCTGGTCCCCCAATCAATCGAGGCGGAAGCCGACCGGGCCGATCAGGCCCTGGGCGCCGGGCCCGACCGGACCCCGCGCCGGCTCGGGCAGCGTCTGGCGATAGGTGTCGCCAGTGGCAACCCGCTGCATGTCGTGCGGCAGGCTGAAGCCGTCGGTCGGCGTCGCCAGGGCGGTCGCCGTCGGCTTGACCAGATACGGCGTGACGATGATGACGAGCTCGGTCTCGTTCCGCTGGAACAACTCAGACCGGAACAATTGTCCGAGAATCGGAATATCGGCCAGCCAGGGCACCTTGGAGATGTCCTGTTCCGAGGTGTTCTGCAACAGCCCCGCCAGCGCAAAGCTTTCGCCGCTGCCCAGTTCCACCGTCGTCTCCGCGCGGCGAACCGTCAGCGCCGGAATGCTGAACCCGTTGACCTGCACCGCCCCGGTGCTGGTCAGCTGGCTGACTTCGGGCCGGATGCGCAAGCTGAGGTGATTGGCGTCGATGATCGTCGGGGTGAAGTCGAGCGCCACGCCGAACTGCTTGAAGGCGATGGTGATGGTCGCCGCGCCGACGCCGCTCGGCGGCGTGACCGCGACCGGGACTGGGAACTCGCCGCCGGCGAGGAAACTGGCGGTCTGGCCGTTGGTTGCGGTCAGGTTCGGCTCGGCCAGCGTGGTGATCAGGCCTTCCTGGGCCAACGCATCGAGAGCGCCTTGCACCGATCCGCTTCCGGGAATGGAGTAGCCGTACTGGAACGCGTTGATCGCCGTGATGACCTGGTTGGTGACGTTGTTTTGCGTGCTGAACGCCAGATTGCTGTGCTTGATGCCGGCGGGCGTCCACGTGGCGTTCCAGTTAAAGCCGATCGACTTCAGCGCGGTGCGGTTCACCTCGGCGATCTTGACCCGCAAATTGATCTGATTCGGGGTGTCGACCGCGAGTTGGTTGACGACGACGGAGTTTTTGACGTCCGCGGCGGCGGCGGCCGCGAGCGAGCGCGCCTTCTCCGAACGCCCGGCCGTCGAGACCTCGCCGCTCAGCACGAGCGAGTTCTCGACCGAGTTGACCGCGATATTCTCGCCCGGCAGCAAGGTATGGATCGACTGCCGCACCCGCGACAGATCGTGCGACACCTGCACCGGCGCGTGCAGCAGCACATTGTCGTCGGCATCGACCGCGTAGACGACGGTCTCCCCCGGCGACTTGGCGCTCAGATAGATCAGCGACGGCGATTTCACCTGCACGTCCGCGACGTCCGGATTGGCGATGAACACGGTAGCCGCCGCCTTGTTGAGGCGGATCAGCGTGCCTTTGCCGACCTCGAGGGCAATCGACGGGCCGCCAGGCGGCACCTGGCTGATCGTCATCGATTTGGTGCCCGCCGGCGCCAGCGCCGGTGCCGCTGTCGCAGCGACGGCGGGCGGCTCGGCGGCCGGGGATGACGAGGTCGGCGTTTCGGCGGCGGTGCTCGACGCGATCTGGAGGAACCCCAGTGCGATTATGATACCTGCCAGAACTCGGGACATTCTACCCCCCGGTTTTCGGTTGCGTCACAACCGACGTGCTCGAGCTCTGGCTGTTGCCACGTAGGATGGTGACTTCCGCTGCTGCTTCCGTGCTGCCTCCCTTCTTGAAGGGATTGCGGAGCAAGGGACTTATATCACTATCCACCGTGTACGTCTCAGAGAGGGGGGTACTCGGCGCGTCTGCTAGAGATTGGTCGATCTCGTGCTTGGCTTCACCCGGACCAGGAACAAGGCTGCGCAGACTTAATGACAGTTTTCCCATCTCGGTGGCAAGGGCGATGATCTCGCTCTGTTTCGGGGTTACCTCGAGGGTCGCGGTTTTGAGATTCGGGCTGGTCTCGCCAGCCTTGGAGTCGAGCTTTTGATCGATACCGATGACGCGAATGTCGTGCAGCACGGTCTCTGAGACTTTGTGGTCAAGCAGCGGCCCCGGATTGGCCACGCCAGTCTTCGCCGTTTCCTGGACGGAGTAGGTGATGACCAGGTCGACCTGATCGCCCGGAAAGATGAAGCCGGAAATTCCCGAGGTGATGTTGATCGGCACCGATACGGCGCGCGTGCCTGCCCGTAGCACCGCGGCCAGGAACCCGCGATTGCCGGGCGCGACGATCTTGCTCTCGGTGAGCGGCTCGCCGGCCGAGATTGGCAGGCGGGCGACCCAGCCGGCAAACGCGTCGGGCGTCCGGGTGCCGAGCAGGATGTAGTTCTTGTCGACGCCGCCTTCCGGCCACGGCTCCCACATCAAGTCGTCGGGTTTCAGGAGTTGGCCGCGCTGGATGCCGCTGCGAGCGACCAGCACCGATTTGGCCGGCATCGGCATCGCGATCGGCGCGGCTTCGGCGGCCGTCTGGCGCTGCGAGGCGAGCCAAACGCGGGCCATCATCGTGGTGCCGCCGGCCAGGACCAAAGCGACAATAAGCAGGATCAGGGTACGTGCGCGCATGGCTCACTCATTGAAAATGAGGGACGAAGACGACGATCACGGCGGCGCCGGCGATCGCGATACCGTAGGGAACCGGGTTTTCGAGGGGCTGCCCGGGCGAATCGCCGCCCGGTCCGAGCTTTGCCCGGGCAAGCGTCGCGATATAGGCGCCGGGGGGCATCAGCAGGAACAACGCCAGCGCCCCGCCCAGTACTCCAGTCAGCATCAATAAGGCGGGGGTCGCGCCGGGACCGGCCCACAGCGTCGCGACGGACAATAACTTGACGTCGCCGCCGCCGAGATAGCCGCGCGAAAACAGCAGCGCCCCGGCAATGAACACGATCAGCGCGCAGCCGATCCCGCCCAGCACCACCGCCATGCTCGGTTGCGCCATTATATAAAGCGGCCACAACAGGCAGAGCGCGATCGTCACCTGGTTGGGGATCATCAGCCGGCGCAGGTCTTCAAACGCGGCCGTCGTCATCAATCCGGCGAAGCCGATCAAGGCGGCGAATTGCAGCTGCGCAGCCATCACGCCGCCCCTTCCGATAGGGGTTGCCTCCCTGCGGCCGGCGGGGCAGCGCGGTCGATCGGCGAAAACGAGGTAGGCCGGGCAATCATCGCGGACTCCGACATGCGATCCAGGCGAATCCTCGCTGACAATGGTTAACGAAGGCATAACCGGGCGATTCGGGTGCGCCCGCAGGTTGCCGTAACGTTTTCTTAAATGCCGGCCGATAGCGTTGCGGTCGCGCTGCCATGCGGCGGCTCGACGCGCGGCTCCATAATCGGGGTGTGCGCCTCGGAGGTAAGTCGGTGAGGTTCTTCGGCCCGATCAGGCGGTGTTTCAAGACGCTCGGCGAGCGCGGCGCCGCCACGGTCGAGTTCGCCATCGTCGGCACCAGCTTTATGATGATGCTGCTGGCCGCGTTCGAATTCGGCTACATGCTGTTTATCCAGTCGGTGCTCGACAACGCCGCGCGCGACGCCGCACGGCTCATCCGCACCGGCCAGGCTCAGGGCACCGCCAGTCCCCAGACGACCTTCCAAACCCTGCTGTGCAACGAGGTCGGCTCGCTGATCGGCTGCGGCAACATCATCTATCAGTCGCAGGTTTTCAACGACTGGAACTCGGCCCAGACCGCGGTCAACTCGCCGCCAACCCGCGACATCAATGGCAATCTCATCTCCGTCGGTTTCAATCCCGGCGTCGCCAGCCAGATCCTGGTGGTCACGGTCACCTACAATTATCCGTTCTTCACGCCATGGATCGGCGGTCTTGTCGGCGGCGCCAGCAGCAAGGCCTATCTATCGTCGACCGTCGTCTTCCAGAACGAGCCCTACTGATGCCGATGCTCTCCGGTCTGGTCCGATTGCTGCGCGATTGCCGTGCAATCGCCGCCATCGAAATGGCCTTCGCATTGCCAATCGCGTGCGCGATGACCTTCTCGATGTACGAGGTCACCCAGGGCGTCATCTGCTATATGAAGGTGATCGACGTTGCCAATACGGTTGGGGACCTTATCGGTCAGACTACGATTGCCCAAACCGGGATCAGCGACACGGACCTCGATAATTTCTACATCGCCGGCAAGTTGGTCATGACTCCGAGCGCCGGCAACAATCTCAGCATCGCCGTCGCTAACGTCTACTACGACCTCAACGGTGCGACTCCGATCCGCTGCTGGCATGCGGAGCGCGGCGGTGCGGCGGTGATGACCAACGCGACCACGTTCGCCAGCAATCTTGGCACTCCGTACGGCAGCGCCATCGTGGTCAAGGCCAGCTACAGCTACACCTCGCTGCTTAACTACTTCATCACCACGCCAATTACGATTACCGCGCAGGTGGCGGCACAGCCGCGCAATCTGATCCCATCCGCCTACAAGAAGGGCGTGCCCTACCCGCCGTCACTGCCCGCATCGCAGGCTTGTTCGGGCTAACTGTTTCTTAAACCGAACCGAGTTCAATAGGGCGTTTCGCCCACTTTAGCTCTCGGTGTCCGGTGATTAAGCTGCTCAAACCCCGCGCTCTGCGCCTTTATGTCCCCGCCAGCCTCCGGAACGCCTCGTCTCGCGGCGGACTGCCAGACTTCCTCGGACGCCTCGCACGCGACACCCGCGCGAGCGTGTTCGTCGTCATGGCGATCGGGCTCCTCGCATTGGCAACCGCGACTGGCGCCGGCATCGACTTCGCCCGCGCCCTCAACTTTAAATCCTCCCTGCAAGGGATGGTCGACGCAGCCGCGATCGCCGGCGCCAGCGTTTATCTGAATGCGGGGTATTCCACCCAGGCCAGCACCGCCGCGGGCAACTACCTGACCAATGCGACGGCAAACCTGCCCGCCAATAACGGCATTACCACCGCTGTCTCGTTGACTCAGAGCGCGCCGTTTACCGTAACGGTCACCGCGAGCGGAGCGATCAAGTCGAGCTTCACCGGCATAATCATGAATAACATTCCGGCTAGCGTCACCGCGACCGCCAAGGGGCCAGCCAACCCCAATATCGATTTCTATCTTTTGCTCGACGACTCGCCGTCGATGGCGATCGCGGCTACTCAGTCCGGCATCAACACGATGGTCGCCAACACCGGAAGCCAGGGCGGCTGCGCCTTTGGCTGCCACCAGGCCAATCCTGCGGCCGACAGCCTTGGCAATCCCGGCGGCGAGGACAATTACCAGTTGGCGCGGAACCTCGGCGTGGCGCTGCGCATCGACAATGTGCGGGCGGCGACGCAAAGTTTGATGACCACGGCGACATCCACCTCAGCGTCCAATAGCGCCGTATACCGGGTCGCGATCTATACCTTCGACGTCGCCCGCCAGACGATCCAGACGTTGACCTCGAATTTGACGACCGCCGGCACCGCCGCGGGCAATATCAACGTGCTGCAGGTCGATCACAACAACTGGCTCACCTCGACCAACAACAACAGCGATACCGATACCGATTTCAGCACCGCGATGACCAACATGAACTCGACGATGCCCGACCCCGGTAACGGCACCACCGCCGCAGGCGATACCCCGCAGGAGGTGCTGTTCATCGTCACCGACGGGGTTGAGGACGCATCGGTTAGCGGCAGCCGGGTGCAGGCGTTGATGGACACGTCGTTCTGTACGACGGTCAAAAACCGCGGCATCCGCATCGCGGTGCTGTACACCACCTATTATCCGCTGCCGACGAACGCCTGGTACAACACCTATATCTCGCCGTTCCAGCCCAATATCAGCTCGAACATGCAGGGCTGCGCGTCGCCCGGCCTGTTCTTCGAGGTGAGCACCGGCGGCGATATCACGGCGGCGATGGTCGCGCTGTTCAACACTGCGATCCAGTCCGCCTACATCTCGCATTGACGAGAGGCTGGCGCCCCGCGGCGCCGCCGGTCTTCGTAGTCTTTGGAGTTGTGAGGCCGGAGCAATCCGGCCTCTTTTTTTGGGCGCTGCTGCGGCGTGATTTCGGCAGAGCGGATCCGCAAACGACAACGCCCGGCGGTACTTGCGTACCGCCGGGCGTTTGGTTCGAAACTGTCGTCGGCTGTTTAGAGCTTGCCGGCGATGGTGTTGAACGTGGAGCTGAGGTTGGTGCCGACGGTGCCCATCACGGTCACCGCAGCGACGGCAATCAACGCCGCGATCAAACCGTACTCGATCGCCGTTGCGCCGTCTTCGTTCTTCAAGAGCTTCAAGATGGTAGAAAACATTTAGTTCCTCCTAGGGGGCTGACCACACGATCATCGGCTCAAAGACTTTCCAAAGCGTTAAGCGCTTCGGGCATCGTTCAGCATTCTCCCAAAAGGCGAAACTTTTAGACAGCATTAGAGCGAAAGTTATTCCAAAGCATCTTAGGTATTTCTTAAGAATTCTAGTAAGTCCGCAATGACCGGGGCGCAGAGTCTTGCGGAATCGGCGGCGAAGGCCGGGTTGGTATCGGGGTGCAGGCGGGCTGCTCGGTTCGGGCAGCCCGCCGGTCGACCGATAGCCGGCCGGCTTATGGCTGGCGGCGGCCTAGAATTGGCGGCCTATGATTGGCCGGTCGCGACCACCTCTTCATCGGTCGGAAAGCGGCCGGTCTGTTTCTTCGAGAATTTCAGCTGACCGTCGACCGTGATCTCGAACACGCCGCCGACGCCGGGCACCAGCTCGACTTCCGCGCCGTACTTTTCTTCCAACATTGCCCTCGCACGGAGGGCCCGCGGCTCATAGTTTCAGGGCTTGCACCAATCGATACGGACTTTCACGGCAGAGCCTCCTGCAACGCGGTTGCGCGGCGCAGCATAGCACGGCGGCCGTTCGACGCACATGCCGCGCACCAATGCGTGGGCTTGAATGGAGTTGCGTTTGTTGCGCGTTGGCGCGACCGTGCCGCCCCTTGCATATTGCGGACGCGGAATCGCAGTTGCGCGGCCGCACTTGATCAGGAGGGTGTGGCGATGGCCGACAACGGCGCCGGCGGGCGCTGGCAGGACCAGCTCTACGACCTGCTGCGCCGCCACGGCGTGACGCAGTTCGCCTATGTGCCGGACGCGGGCCATCGCATCCTGATCGACCGCTCGCTGGCCGACCCCGGCGCGCTGTCGGTGGCGCTGACCACCGAGGAAGAGGGGCGTGGCGCTGCTCGCCGGCGCCGATCTCGGCGGCGCGCGCGGCGTCCTCTTGATGCAATCGAGCGGGGCGGGCAACTGCGTCAACATGTTGTCGCTGGTCAAGGGCGGCCGCTTTCCGCTGCTGACCCTTATCAGCATGCGCGGCGATTTCGGCGAAGGGAACCCGTGGCAATTCGCGATGGGCCAGGCGGTCGAGCCGGTGCTGCAGGCGATGGGGGTCATCGTCTGGCGCGTCGACGCGCCGGACGATGTGGTCCCGACGGTCGAAGCGGCGCTGACAACGGTGTTCCAGAGCGGCAACGCGGTCGCCGTGCTGCTCACGCAAAGGCTGCTGGGCGCCAAAGCGTTTTAGGGAGAAGCGGGAAAATGCCGATGCGCTATCCGCAAGGCGTCGACGTGGCGGCCGCGATCGCCGCTGGATTTGTCCTCGACCGCTGCGAGGCGGTGCCGGCGATCGTTGGCCGGCACGAGGATTTCCTCTTCGTCACCGGGCTCGCCGGCACGGCGCGCGACATCGCCGCGCTGACCCATGACGGGGCGCACATCTACACCATGGCCGGGGCGATGGGCGGGGCGGTGATGATCGGCCTTGGGCTCGCCCTGGCGCGGCCCGACAAGCGAGTGCTGGTCGCGACCGGCGACGGCGAGCTGCTGATGAACATCGGCGCGCTGGCGACGGTGGCGATCCTCAACCCGGCCAATTTCTCGATCCTGGTCGTCGACAACGGCCATTACGGCGAGACCGGTTGGCAGCGCAGCCACACCAGCCTTGGGGTCGATCTCGAGAAGATCGCGGTCGGCTCGGGAATCCAGCGCACCCGCACGGTCTCGACCGATGGCGACATCGCCGATGGCGCCCGGCTGCTGCGCGAGGGCAACGGCACCGCTTTTGTCGTGCTGCGCGTCGCCCCCAGCGAGCCGCCCGCCTACAAGCGCAATTTCGACCTCGCCGCCTGCCGCACCCGGTTCCGCGGCGCGCTGCTCGGCGCCGGCTAGCACGCCGGCGCGTCGCGCGGACGATATTCCGCTCAGCTAATCCGCGCCGGCACTCTTCCCAGCACCGGCAAGCGGTTGGCGATCAGCACCACGACGAAGGTGATCGCCATCAGGGCGATGCCCAACACCGAGATCGCACCCAAATCGCCGCTCTCGTTGAGGTCGTAGATGATCACAGAGATCACCTTGGTCTTGGCGGTGGTCAGCATGATCGTCGCCGACAGCTCGCGGATGACGCCGATAAACACAAAGCACCAGGTCGCCACCACGCTGGCGCGCAACAGCGGCGCGGTGATCTGCCACAGCGAGCGTAGCCGGTTGGCGCCGAAGATGCGGCTCGCCTCTTCGAGCTCGGGGTGCAGCCCGCGAAACGCCGCCTGCAATTGCTGATATCCGGCTGGCAGCTCGATCGTCAGGAACGCGAGCAGCAATATCCATAAGGTGCCGTACAGCACCACCGGCCCCTTGGTGTAGGCGAGGAACAGCCCGACCCCGAGCACGATGCCGGGGATCGCCACCGGCGCGGTCGCGAGAAATCCGAAGATGCGGTGCCCGGCGATCGCCTGCCGGCTCGTCACATAGGCGACGATCAGCGCCAGCGCGGTGCCGGCGGTGGCCGCCGTGCCGCCCAGCAGCACGGTGTTCCACAACGCCATCCGCGTCTGCGAGAACTCGACAAAGACGAAATAGACGTTGCGCCAGCTCAGCGTGTCGAGGGTCAGCGGGTCGGAGGGGGTCTTGACCAGCGCGGTCTTGATCAGCGCCATGTACGGCAGAAAGATCGGCAGCGACAGCAGCGCGATGGCGAACAGGAACGCCGGCCAGCGCCACATCCCGAGCGGCACCAGGCGCGGCGCGCTCGACCTCCCGCCGATCACCGTATAGCCGCGGCGCCCCAGCAGCATCTGTTGCCCGCGCAGCATCGCAATCGTCAGCAGCAGCAGCGGCATCGATGCGGCGGCGGCCAGATGCGGGTGCGGCGGCAGCTGGAACAGGCTCCAGATCTTGGTGGTGATGACGTGGAACCCGGCGGGCAAGGCGAGGATCGCCGGGGTGCCGAACTGGGTCAGCGCTTGGATAAAGGCCAGCAGCCCGCCGGCCAGCAGCGCCGGCAACACCATCGGCAGAGTCACCCGCCGCAGCGTGTGCAGCCGTCCCCCGCCGAGGATCGCCGAGGCGTCCTCGAGCTCGCCCGGGATGTTGTCGAGCGCATTGGCGATCAGCACGAACACTAGCGGGAAGGCGTAGCAGGCGATGGTGAACACCACTCCGCCGGCGCTGTAGATGTTGAACAGATGATCGTATTCGCCGAGCCCGAACACCGCGCGGGCCCACTGGTTGAGGATGCCGCTATTCGGCGCGGCGAGGATTTCCCAGGCGATCGCGCCGAGAAACGGCGGCGTCACGAACGAGGCTGTGACCAGCGTGCGGGTAAAGCGGCGCAGCGGCATGTCGCTGCGCGCGACCAGCCAAGCCAGCGGCAAGGCGGCCCCGCAAGCGGCGACCGCCACGCTCGCGGCGATGACGAACGCCGTCAGATAGGGCTGGGCGAAGGTCGGGTCGGCCGCGAGCGTCGTGAAGTTGCCGAGCGTGAGGGCGCCCGCCTCGTCGGTGACGCTGTACCAGACCAGCCAGCCGAGCGGCAGCACGATCAGCGCGCATAGGAACAACCCGACAGCGGCCAGCAACACGCTCGCCGCGTCGAGCCGCCACACACGGCCTTGCCCCTCTGAACCGGCTATCGCGATCGCCACGCGGTTCCCCTCGCTGCCCCGGCGACGTTACCGGCCAGGGAGACGAAGCGAAACCCGCGATTTGGCCGCGGCGCGCCGGCGCTCTGCAAACGTGAAATCCGCCGCCGCGCGGCCCCGGTCTCCGCCCAGACTTCCGGCCGCCGACGCTTCAACCCGCTAACCCGTCGCTAACCCCTCTATGAGACCTTCCCGGGCGGTAGAGTAGGAGGGGTATCGTGATTCCAGCGACAATCGGTATCCGCGTGTCGCGCGGGCTGGACCGCATGGCTCGTGAGCCCGTGGAATGTTGGATCGTGCGGGGCGTCGTCGCCATTGCCGCGGCGATCGGCTGGGCTTCGCTGTTGGTGCGGTATTTCGCCGGCTATTTCGACACCCTCGCCGAGACCGCCCTTTACCTCAGCTATTTCTCGGTTCTCAGCAATATCCTTGCCGCTGCGACGTTGACCGAGGCGGCATTTACGCCGGCCGACGGGCATTGGTGGCTAACACGGCCCGCACCGGCGGCGGCGACCATGGTCTACATGTCCGTCACCGGTCTATCCGCTCTCCCTCATGCCGACTGGTTATTCGCCGGCGACCCTCTTCATCACATCATGCCGATTATCTTTTTACTGTTCTGGCTGACCGTTGTGCCGAAGGGCAGGCTCGAACCTCGACACATACCCGTGTGGCTGCTCTTTCCGGTTGTCTACACCGTCTATGCGCTGATCCGCGGGCCTTTTTACCCGTTTTTCGACATCGGGGAGCTGGGCCTCGGTCGGGTATTTTTCAACATCGCCATGCTGGCGATCGGATTTCTGGCGCTTGGTTGCAGTCTGGTCGCGATCGATCGCGGACTCGCGCGCTCTCGCGCCGTCCGAGGCCTGACCGTTTTGCGCCAGTTTGGCCTGCGCGGCTCCCCCCCCCGCTCGATTGACTAAGGGATAGTGTCGCCTCGCATTAGACCGCGAGCATACGGCTGCAGCCCGAAATTCTCCTCTCGCTGCCCCTGCGACGTTACCGGCCGGGGGAGACGAAGCGAAACCCGCGATTTGGCCGCAGCGCGCTGCGCTGATTTTAGGCCGCCCCGCTCGGCGCAACGGCTGTCGCCCGCGCCGATGCTTTGCTAGGGTTGCCGAGTCCCGGCTCTGTGCGGTACGCGCCAGGACGGCGAGACTGAACGACAACCGGAGGGGCGCGGCATGGCTGAGAACAAGCTGAAAGAACGGTGGCAGGCTGGGAAAGCGGCGGTCAATGGGTGGCTTGCGATCCCATCGGGTTTCGCGGCCGAGGTCATGGCCCAATGTGGCTGGGACAGCATCACCGTCGACCTGCAGCACGGCGTCCAGGATTACCAGACGATGGTGCAATGCTTCCAGGCGATGGACCGGTTTCCAGTGACCAAGCTGGTGCGGGTGCCCTGGAACGAGCCGGGGATCGTCGGCAAGGTGCTGGACGGCGGCGCCTACGGCGTCATCTGCCCGATGGTGAATACGCGCGAAGAGGCGCAGGCGCTTGTCTCATACTGCCGTTATCCGCCCAAGGGGCAGCGCAGCAACGGGCCGATCCGCGCCGCCAGCTACGGTGTCGCGGGCGAATACCAAAAGACCGCGAACGACGAGCTCCTCGTCATCCCGATGATCGAGACCCGTCAGGCGGTCGAGAACATCGACCAGATCCTCGACGTGCCGGGGATCGATTCGATCTATGTCGGCCCCGCCGATCTGGCCTTCTCGCTCGGCAAGACCCCCAAGCTCGACAGCGAGGATTCCGAGCAGCTCGGGATGTACGAGGTGGTGCTGGCGGCGTGCAAGAAGCGCCGCATCTATCCCGGCATCCATTGCGGCGTCCCGTCCTATGCCGCCCGCATGATCCAGATGGGCTTCCGCCTGACCACGATCGCCAACGACAGCGGGCTGATGGCCAAGGCGGCGCGCGAGGCGGTCGCCGGCGTGTGGGACGAGGTCGGCCAGTTTCGGTAAGGCCGCTTCGCAGCGGAGGGGCGGGCGAGCCCATTAGGCTCGGCGCCCCTCATCGCGAGCGCGAAAGTCGCAGCAGCCCTGACGAAAACGATCAGAGCCCGAAATACTCCGCGTACTTCTTCTTGATGTCGTCGACTTGTTGTTCCTGCGCAGCGGGGTCGGCCTTCATCACCTTGATCTCGGACAGCGGCTTGGCGCCTTCCGGGGTCGGCACGTCGGGGTGGAACGAGCGGATGCGCGCCGTGTCGACGAGCAGCTTCTGCCCGTCGCGCGAGAACAGGAACAGGTCGAACAGCCGCGCCGCGTTGGGGTGCGGCGCATCGACCATGACCCCCGCGCCACCGGGGATCGACGGGGTGCCCTCGGTCGGGTAGACCAGCGCCAGCGGCGCGCCCTTGGCGATCATCTGCAGCGGCAGGTATTCGCCGCCGTCGGCTGCGACCGGCCGCTCACCCTGGGCGACCTTCTTCGGCGGTTCGGCGGCGGACTGCACCTGCATGATGTGCTGCTGGCCGAGCTTCTTGAAGAAATCCCAGCCGATGTCGCGGCTGATCTCAAAGGTTACGGTCATGATCGTGCCGCTGTAGCCGGGATGCGCCTTGACGATCTTGCCGCTCCATTTGGGGTCGAGCAGGTCGGCAAAGCTCTTCGGCGCCTCCTCCGGCTTGACCAGCTTGGTGTTGTATTCGATCGGCGACAGGGTGAGACGCTCGGTCGCGAAATAACCGTCGGGGTCGCGCTGGTCGGCCGGCCATTTGGTGACGTCGGCAGGGAGGAACGGGGTAAGCCAGCCCAGCTTCTTCCAGGCGAACAGCGCGGTCATGTCCGAGGCTTCGACCACGTCGGCGGCGTGGATGTCGCTGCCGCGCTCCTGCTGCAGGCGCTGGAAGATGCGCTCGGCGCCGTTGCGCTCGACCTGCACCGCGATGCCGGGATAAGCCGCCTCGAACGCCTTGGCGAACGACTCCGCCGTCTGCAATTCGATCGAGGTGTAGAAGACGACCGCGCCTTCCTTTTTTGCTGCCGCGACCAGCTCCGGCGTGATCGAGGTCGGCGCCGGGGCGGCGGCGTAGGCGGGCAGGGCAAGAGCGATCAAACCTGCCGCCAGAGTGCCAAGCATATGGCGTTTTAGCCCCTCTCCCGCTTGCGGGAGAGGGTGGCGCGCATAGCGCGACGGGTGAGGGTGGCCGCACCGATTTCCCTCACCCTCCCGTCGCCGCGCGACGGGTCCCTCCCTCTCCCGCAAGCGGGAGAGGGGTATGTATCGCAGCGCCGTGATATTCATGGCATTCCTCTACTGACTATCGTGCCAGTGCGCGACAGCGCTCCGGCGGGAACATGAGATGCGCCCGGTCGCCGACCGGGATGTCGACCGTCAGCGGCGCCACCACCCGCACCGATTGGCCGTCGTCGAGCGTCACCAGATAGTCGCGGTGCGCGCCGAGATAGGTCTGCCGCTCGACCCGGCCCTCGGCCTCATTGGGTTGCCCTCCGGCACTGCCATTGGCCGCCGTCAGCACGAGGTCGTGCGGCCGCACCGAGATCGCGGTGTCCCCGGCGGCGGGAAACTCGCCGTCGCCGCAGCGCAGCGCTACCGCGCCGCAATCAACGGTGTCCGAACCGGTCTTCCGCCCGCGCAAGATGTTGGTGCCGCCGATAAACCGCGCGACAAATTCCGATTGCGGACGCTGATAGATGTCCTCGGGCGGGCCGATCTGCTCCACCTTGCCGCGGTTCATCACCATGATGATGTCGGCGGTGGTCATCGCCTCGGCCTGGTCATGGGTGACGTAGACCGTGGTGTACTTGAACTCGTCATGCAGCCGGCGGATCTCGAACCGCATCTCCTCGCGCAGATTGGCGTCGAGGTTGGAGAGCGGCTCGTCGAGCAGCAGCGTCTCGGGGTCGACCACCAGGGCGCGAGCCAGCGCGGCGCGCTGCTGCTGGCCGCCCGACAGCTCGTGCGGGTAGCGCGGCGCCAGCTCCGACAAATGCGCGACGTCGAGGATCGCCGCCACGCGGCGCTCGCGCTCCGCCCGCTCGACTTTGCGGACGCGCAATCCGTAGGCGACGTTCTCGGCGATCGTCATGTGCGGCCACAGCGCGTAGCTCTGGAAGATCATCGACATGTTGCGCTTCTCGGGCGGCAGGCTGCGGCCCGGTTCGGAGACGATGCGCTCGCCGACCCGGATGGTGCCGCCGTCCAGGTCGGCGAACCCGGCGATCAGCCGCAAGGTCGTCGTCTTGCCACAGCCCGACGGCCCCAGCAGGCACACCAGCGAGCCATGCGCGATCGTCGCGCTCAGGTCGTCGACCGCGGCGACGGCGCCGTAGCGCTTGGTCAGCGAATTGAGCTCGACGGCGGCCATGATCCTCCCTACGCCCGCTTCGCTCGCGGGCGGGCGGCGGAGTGTAGCCGCCGGGTCAGTCAGCGCAATCGTCGACATCGTTATTGCCTTTGGCCGGGCTTGGCCCGGCCATCCACGAATTGTATGAGAGGTCTCCTAGACCCCCGGGGACAAGCCCGGGGGAGGGGATGAATGGCGCTTCCGCCGAAGCTGATTGGACTTGAAGCAGGGAGATTTTCACATGCCGGATGGCGGTTTCGATCCCGTTCGCCTCGCGCCCGCGGTGGAGCGCACCGATTTCACGGTCAATAAGGGCGGCGTGTCGCTCGCCGTCTACCGCAAGCGCAGCGCCGGCCCCCTCAAATCAAAAGATGGAGCGCGCCCGGTGCTGTTCCTGGTGCACGGCTCGTCGAACTCGGCGCTGTCGTCGTTCGATTTGAGCGCCCCCGGCGGCGAATACTCGACGATGAACGTCTTCGCCGAGCTCGGCTACGACGTGTGGACGATGGACCACGAGAATTACGGCCGCTCGGCCCGCACCGAGGGCAATTCCGACATCGCCAGCGGCGTCGCGGATTTGATCGCCGCGAGTGAGCTGGTAACCCGCGAAAGCGGCCAGGCCAAAATGCACATGCTCGGCGAGTCGTCCGGGGCCCTGCGCGCCGCCGCCTTCGCGATGGAACACCCGGAGCGGGTCGACCGGCTGATCCTCAACGCCTTCACCTATACCGGCCGCAACTCGCCGACCCTGCTGAAGCGGGCCGAGCAGCTGCCGTATTTCCGCGCCCATAACCGCCGGCTGCGCGACCGCGACATGATCCGCAGCATCTTCACCCGCGACCACCCCGGCACCAGCGACCCGCGTGTCGCCGATGCATTGGCCGACACCGAGCTCGAATTCGGCGACCAGGTGCCGACCGGCACGTATCTCGATATGTGCGCCAACTTGCCGGTGGTCGATCCGCTGCGGGTCAAGGCGCCGGTGCTGCTGATCCGCGGCGAGCACGACGGCATCGCCAGCGAGGAAGACCTGCTCGATTTCTACCGGCTTCTGCCCAACCCCGATCGACAATTCGCGGTGCTGCCCGGCGCGGCGCACGCGCTGGTCTTCGGCCACAACCGCCACCAGCTCTGGCACGTCGCCCATGCCTTCCTGTCGATGCCGCCCAGGCGTGACGAGCATTAAAATGTAGGGCGGATGAGCGGAGCGTCATCCGCCACTCTCATCGCTCGGACGAATTTCGGCGGATGACGCTTCGCTTATCCGCCCTACAGCATTGTCAGACCAGCGCCGCCCGCACGAATTCCGGATCGAAAATCCGGTCGGCCATCACCTGGCAGCGCTTGATGAGCCGGTGCTCGTCGGGGCCGTAATCGGCGTGGGCGTTGTGCAGGGTGCCGATATCGTCCCACAGCAGCACATCGCCTTCGCTCCAGCGGTGTACATAGCGATATTTTGCCTGCAGCTGGTGGCTGAATAGAAACTCCAGAACCTCGTCGCTCTCGTGCTCGGGCAGCTCGTTGATGCGAATCGCATAGCCGGGGTTGGCGTACAAGACCCGGCGCCCGGTGATCGGGTGGGTGAGGAAGATCGGGTGCGACACCGGCGGTTTCTTGTCGCGCTGCTCCTGGGTCAGCGGCTTGCGCCAGCTGCCCGGCCGCTTCAGCATCATATCCCAGAACTTGTTGAAGTCGTGCAGCACGGTCATCCCGTCGAGCCGAGTCTTCAGATCGTCGGTCAGCCCGTCATAGGCGGCATGCATGTTGGCGAATTCGGTGCCGCCGAGCGGCTGCTCACCGCGGTGCGGCACCTTGATCGCATAGAGCACGTTGGCGAAAGCGATCGTCTCGCTGTACGACATGTCGGTGTGCCAGTCCTGACCGGCGTCCTTCGCGCCGATCGGCCTGCCGTTGGGCTCGGTCATGTTCGACAGGATCATGATCTCGGGGTACCCCGGCTCCTGGAACGCGCCGGCGACGTTGATCTCCAGCGACCCGAACCGCGCCGAGAACGCCATCTGCTGCGCCGGATCGAGCCGCTGCCGCGGAAACCGCAGCACCCCGTGCTCGCCGAGCGCCCGCAGAATCCGCGCGAAACCGCCGTCGTCGAGCGGCCGGTTGAGGTCGATCCCCTCGACCGTCGCGCCCAGCGTTTGTCCGGTCGGGATAATCGTGATCGTGTTCATCGCGCCTCGCGTCACAAAGCCGGACCGCGGGCGTCCCGCCCGCTCCTTGGTGCGGTTGGCGGGCGAGACGCCCGCGGTCCAATTCTCATCGCGCCTCGCCGGCAAAGCCTTTTTGCAGCTCGGCCACGCGGGCCAACCCTGCCGCCGACAGCGGGCCCTTGTTGATCGACGCGGCGGCATATTCGAACTGTTCGGGCGTGGCGATGCCGATCAGAACGGTCGAGACCGCTGGATGGGCGATCACATAGCGCAGCGACGCCTCGACCAGACTGTCGGCATGGCCCTCCTGCACCAGCGGCATCAAACGTCGGGCGCGGTCGAGATCGGTCTGGTAGCTGCTGCCCGAGCCGATCGGGTCGGGCGGCGGCGAGGCGTTTGCGTGCCGCTCCTCGCTGCCCGACAGCGCGCCGCCTGCCAGCACGCGGATGTTGATCACCCCCATATCCGCCGCCTTGGTGTGGCCGAGCAAATTGCCGTAATCTTGCGCCGGAAAACCCGCCGGCGCCGCGCCGCCGGGGCTGGGGTTCAGCAGATTGAAGCTGACTTGCGCCGTCGCGAACGCGCCGGCATCGACGACCTTGTGCAGCGCCGCCGTCTCGCCGACCGCGGTGATGCCGAAAAACCGCAGCTTGCCCTGCTGGCGCAGCCGCTCGAAGGCCGGCACGACCTCGTCCAGAACATCGGTCGCCGAGAAATTTGCCCCCGCGGTCGTGCCGACGATGGCGTTGTGGAACTGGAACAGATCGACCCGCTCCAATTGCAGCCGCGACAGGCTCTGTTCGAGCGCGGCGGCGATGGCGGCGGCGATCTGGCCGCGCTCGGTCGGCGGCAGGCGCACTTTGGTGCCGACATAGATGTCGGGCTTGAGGCTCTTGATGACCCGGCCGAGATTGGTCTCGGACCTTCCGTTGCCGTATTGCGCCGCGGTGTCGAAATAGTTGATGCCCAGTTCCAGCGCGCGGGCGACGGCGCGTTCCTGGTCGGCCGGATCGCCGTTGGTCATCAAGCCGCCGACCGCGCCGCAGCCGAAGCCCAACAGCGACACCTCGAAACCGGTCTTGCCGAGCCTGCGCTTTTCCACCACCGCCTCCACCGCTATATCCGGCGGATCAAGCCTTCGCGGCCGCGAAGTGTCAATCCGCCGATTCGCCGTGGCGACCCCGTCGCCGGCAGCCCCGAAGCTCCGTTCGCGTTGCCGTATCCCACCGTCCGGAGCGAACGCGTGCGGCCGCATCGGCGGAGGCGTAGACTACGAAAACGCTGCCAGTGCAGGAGGACACCTCGATGCATCCTCTGTTTCGCGGCACATCGGTCATCCCGGTTTTGTCGGTCGAGCGCGAGTCCGACGCGGTGCCGCTCGCCCGCGCGCTCTACGAAGGCGGCCTGCGGGTGATCGAGGTCACCTTCCGCACGGCGGCGGCCGAGGCGGCCATCGCCGCGATTGCCCGCGAGCTGCCGCAGGTCACGGTCGGCGCCGGCACGTTGCTGCGCGCCGGCGATATCGGTGCGGCGGTGCGCGCCGGCGCCCGGTTCCTGGTCAGCCCCGGCGCCACCCCGGAACTCGCCGGCGCGGCGCTCGCGACCGATCTGCCCTATCTGCCGGGGGTCGCCACCCCGTCCGAGATCATGGCGGCGCGCGCTCTCGGCATCTGCGTGATGAAGCTGTTTCCGGCCGAGGCGATGGGCGGCATATCGCTGCTGCGCGCGCTGGCCCCGGTGTTCCCCGGCATCGCCTTCTGCCCGACCGGCGGCATCGACGAGCGCACCGCCGAGCATTACCTGGCGCTGCCGAACGTGCCGATGGTCGGCGGCTCGTGGATGGCGCCGCGCGACGCCATAATCGCCGGCGATTGGCCCCGCATCCGCCGCCTCGCCGAACGCGCCGCCGCGATCGGGCGGGCCGAGGCGGCATAAGCGCCCGTTAACCGCGACCGCCGGGCGGGGTCTTGCGTGTTCGAGGCAATTAAACATCAATTTATTTGCAATGGTCGGGTCTCCGGCCGACTTTCCTCGATGAAGCTCGAAATTGCCGACCAGAAAGCCCTGACATGTTCGTAAAAATCACCGACCAGGAATTAGGCGGCCTTAAACGCGTAAGAACCGCGGACGAGACCGGCCTGGCCGAGGGAGGCCGCTTCCGCTTGGTGTCGATGACGCTGCCGTTCTGCCAGGCGCACCTGCACAGCCAAGGCGGCGTCCTGTCGGTCACCGGTTATTCCGAGGACGGACGGCGTACAACCACGGCCCACCTGACGGATGTGATCGCGCTCTGACGCCTGTCGGAAGGCGCGCCGGGGATACGGCCGCCACCGCGAAAGTCCTTCCCTTATTTCATAGGCTGTATCGCCGACCTGAAGGGCCGGCGGGTCACCGGCGCTTGGGCGGGCCCGAGCAGGGGATTCGCCCCTGGACGACCGCGGATCGCGGTGGGTTGCGGCGAAAACCTGCGCTATTGCAGGGATACGCCGGATGGATTGCACGACGGTCGAGCTCTCGGTGATGATTCGCCGCCTAATAGAGGAGCCGGCCGGTGATGGATCCGATTTTGAAGAAGGCTATGGACAAGCGCGACGAGGCGCTGCGCGAGGTGAAGCGGTGGGAAGCATGGATCAAAGAATATGTAGAATTGTCCGAGCCCACGGGCGCCCTCGATATCCCGCTGGCGCAAAATGCCTCCCGCCCGGCGAAGCAGCCTAAGGCGGCGCCTCAGGATAAGGACGCCAAGGCTACCCCGGTCGCCACGGCTGCGCCCCAGGATAGGGAAGTCGAATCGGCCGCGCAGATTGAACGAGGCGACGAAGTTTCGCTCGGCGGAACAGGCGGTGATGCCGACCACAGCCTGGCGTTAAACCTTCACACCCCGGCGACCCTTTCGACCGAAAGCGGACACGGCAGGGGGCTGTGGCCGTTCGGCGGCAAGGCAAAGACCGCACCCGACGATCTCGGTCCGGTGCCGGGTTTTCTCAATTCGGCCAAATCGCACTAGCGCGATAGGTGCTTTCCCAATCGCTTCGCCGCGTTCTCGTCGGCCTTTTTTACGAAATCTGGCCATATGGCTCCGTAGAGCCGCCTAGCAGCGTAAAGAGCAAGTGGATAGCAGATAATTGCACTTATCAAGGCGGCATTGTGTTTGTCGAGCCCGATTACTTTCAATACCAAATCAAGGATTAAGAAAGGTAGTATAAATATAAACGAACCGAAGAGATATATTCCTCCCCCGGTTCGTCGTTCTTCATGCGACCAATTCAAGCCATCGGCTAGGCTAGTCCACCAAGGAAGCATGCTTTTCGCTCAAACATTGGGCACGAGAACGATAATCCGCACCTTCACTTACGAAATTATTAACTCTAATCATCAATACGTCGCCCGTCCGCCCGAAATGTCGAATACCGCGCCGGTGGCGAAGCTGCACTCGTCCGAGCACAGCCACGCAACCAGCCCCGCGATTTCCTCGACCTGCACGAATCGGCCCATCGGGATTTTCGACAGCATGTAGTCGATCTGCGCCGGGGTCATCTGGTTGAAGATGTCGGTCTTGGCCGCGGCCGGGGCGACCGCGTTGACCCGGATGCCGGTCTCGGCCAGCTCCTTGCCGAGCGATTTGGTGAGGCCGATCACCCCGGCCTTCGCCGCCGAATAGGCCGAGGCGTTGGGGTTGCCCTCCTTGCCGGCGATCGAGGCGATGTTGACGATGCGACCCCAGCCATGTCCCTCGGCGCGCCGGCGCATCCCCGGCACCACAGCGCGGCAGCAATAGAACACCCCCATCAGGTCGATCTCGATCACCTGACGCCAGTCATCGATGGGATACTGGTCGAGTGGGTGGTTCGGCCCGGTGATCCCGGCGTTGTTGATGAGGATGTCGGGCGGCCCGACCGGGGCCTCGGTGGCAGCGAGCGCGGCGGCGATCGAGGCCGGGTCGGTGACGTTGGCGGTAAAGGCGGTGGCGCCTGCTATTTCGGCGGCGGTGGCCTTGGCCGCGGCGGCGTCGATGTCCCAGATCGCCACCCGCGCGCCCGAGGCGGACAAGCGCTCGCTGATGGCCCGGCCGATGCCGCGCGCCCCGCCGGTGACGATCGCCACCTTGCCGTCGAGATCGATGCGGTTCATCTGGGCCTCCACAGTTTGGCCGCGCTCAGTCTGCCCAGCACCGCGGTGAAATGCGCGGCGGCCAAGCGCTCCAGCCCTTCCAGCCAGTTCTGGTCGAGGAACGAGGCCAGCGCCGGCTGACCCAATTCCGCCTCCCATAGGATGCCGAGCAAGGATGCCGCCGCCTCGTCGGCTTCGCGGTCGAGCACCGGCAGGACGGCGGCCCGTTCGGCGCCCTTGCGGTCGCGCGTATCGGGACCCGGCCCGGCCCCGAAATCCGGCAATACCCGCCGCTTCGGCGGCGCCAGCAAGTAATGCGCCACCTCGTGCAGAATGACATAAGCCTCGGTCGCCCCGTCGAGCGCGGTCCCGTCCCAATTGTAGGCGCAGTCGGTGCCGGGCGGATGCACCGCCATGCCGCGCGCGCGTGCCACATTGAGCGCCCGCTGCCGGTGCCGTTCGGCCTCCGTGCCCTCCGCCCGCTCGGCCGAAGTCGTCCGGATCAGCGCGAATGCCGCCCGCGCCTCGCGCACCGCCAACCCGGCGGCAAACCGGTTAAGCGCGTCGTCAATCTCGGCCTCTGCGATCGGCGTCAGGATCATTCGCCCTCGATCCAATTCTCGATCCGCAGGCCGGGCATTCGCAGAAACTCGCGGGTATTGTTGGTGACGAGGATCAAGCCTTCGCTACGGGCATGTCCGCCGATCAGCATGTCGTTCCCTCTGGCCGGCCGGCCCACACGCTCGAGCTCGGCGCGGATGTCGCCATAGTGGGTTGCCGCGGCAGCGTCGAACGGCAACACGTCGATGCGGCCGACAAATTGCTCAAGAGCCTCAAGATTGGCTGACCGGCGATCCGATTTTTCGACGCCATAGCTCAGTTCCGCGAACGTTATCGCCGATATGCAGAGTTGTTCTGCGACTTCGTCAAAGCGCTCGCGCAGCCTGTCTGGATAATTCTTGGTCACGTAAATGCAGATATTCGTATCGAGCATATAGCGGAGCATCAGAATGGCTCTCGCTGTTCAGGCGGCGGATCCTCACGCTCGTTCATAAAATCCGCCGACATGCGCGGGCCGTTGCGAAACAGGTCGTCCCAGCGGCGGCCCGCCGGCACGATCAGCCGGCTGTCGCCGATCTTGATGATCTCGACTTGGTGCACGTCCACGGGAAACGCGACCGCCTTGGGCAGGCGCACCGCCTGGCTCCGGTTGCTGGTGAATACGGTCGATTTCGCCACCAAGAGAGTCTCTTGTATATCCTCAAGGGATATACCTAATCCCGCAATCGGGTTTGCGCAACGCCGGTAGCGATTGCGTCGGCCTGTCCGATATGCCGAAATCCGGCCAGCGGACAGGGAGACCGAAAATGGCCAGCGTATTGTTGTTTTCCAGCCGTCTGGACGACCCGGTGGCGTGGTCGGCCGCGCTCAAGGCGGAGATGCCGGGGCTCGACGTTCGCGTCTCGCCCGATCTCGGTAACCCGGCCGACATCGAGACTGCGCTGGTGTGGAAGGCGCCGCCCGGCGAGTTGGCCTCGCTCCCCAGCCTCAAGCTGATCGTCAATCTCGGCGCCGGGGTCGATCCGATCCTCGCCGACGATACGATCCCGCCGCATATCCCGGTCGCCCGGCTCGGCGACGCGGTCATGGCGCAGATGATGGCGCAATTCGCCACCTTCTGCGTGCTGCGCCATTACCGCGACATCGCCCGCTACGAGCGGCAGCAGCGCCAGCGGCACTGGCAGTACGAATTGCCGCGCGCCTCCTACGAGTGCCGAGTCGGGGTGATGGGGATCGGGCTGTTGGGCGGCGCCGCGGCGCGGATGCTGGCCGGGATCGGCTTTCCCGTCGCCGGCTGGGGCGGCTCGCCGCGCACCATCGACGGGGTCGAGACCTTTCACGGCGCCGCCGGGCTTGGCGCTTTTCTCGCGCGCACCGAAATCCTTGTCTGTCTGCTGCCGCTGACCTCGGAGACCCGGCACATCGTCGACCGCGAAGCGCTGTACCGACTGCCGCGCGGCGCCAAGCTGGTGAATTGCGGCCGCGGCGGCACGGTCGACGAGGATGCGCTGCTCGCGGCCCTGCGAGACGGCCAAATCGCCGAGGCGACGCTCGACGTGTTCGAGACCGAGCCGCTGCCTGCCGACCACCCGTTCTGGACGATGGATCAGGTGCTCGTGCTGCCGCACATCGCGTCGATCGCGGTGCCCGAGATCGCCGCCCGCGATGTCGTCGAAAACATCCGCCGGATCGCCGACGGCCGCCCATTCCTCAACGTCGTCGATCGCACCAAGGGATACTGAGCGCTGAGCAACTGGGCTCGATCTATAGCTATCTGTATCGGGGCGCCGGAAAACATCGGCGAATGTCTCGCGTTCGGCCGCGTCTCGGGGCGCACCGCGGCGGCCGAAACACCCTGCACTTAAATCGGCGGTCTGTAATTATAACAGTAGGTTAAGAAGTAAACCCTCACCCGCCCTTGAACATATCCTCGGCCAGCGCGTCGCGCACGGTGTCGAGGTCGAGCTGGTGCGCCGCGATCAAATCCGAGGTATCGGCGATGATCTGGTCGATATCGCCCATCAGCCGCAGGCGCTTGTAGAGGTCGGGGATGTGGAGGCCCATCGCCTCGCCGATCAGCTCCATGAAATTGACGAGCTCTAAACTTACCTGCGGCTGGAACGTGATCAGCTCGCGGTGGCAGGCGTGGAAGATCGACGCGAACGTCGTCACCCCGGCCGCGGCGGCGGCGGCGAACTCGCGCTCGCGCAGCTCGGCCTTGAATTTTGGCAGCACCGAAAGGTGGCTTGCCTGGGTGCTCATCACCGGCACGTCGAGCTCGACCACCTCCAGCCCGGGGATCGCGCGCAGCACCGCTTTCACCGCGACCATGATGCCGGGCACCGCCGAGCGCTCCTGCAAGGCCACGCGCTTTTCGACCCGGTTGACGAAATGCGGCCGCAAGTCGTCGAGCCGTTCGGCGAACAGCTCTGCGAGCGGCGCCATCTCGAACGGCATCGTCCCGTGCGCGGCCTCATAAGCCGGCAGCGCCACCTCGCCGATCTGGATGAAGCAGCTCGGGCACCACGACACCACCCGCGACGCGCCCGGCCGCGCCAGCCGCTCGATGGTGTTGAAGCCGAGCCGCCCGGCGGTTTTCGGGTCGCCGCGCTTGAATTGCTGGATGCCGCAGCAGGTCGCGGTCCCGCCCATCACCTCATAGCTGAGGCCGATCCGGTCGAGCGTCTCCAGCACCAACAGCGCGATGTGCGGCGTCTTGACGACGTTGCAGCCGGTGTAGAAGACGATGTCGGGCGCGGTCTCGTATTCGCCGGGCGCGCGCAGCGGAGGGCTGAGCCGCGCCAGCACTTCGGGCGCCAACTGCAGCCGCGAGATCGTGCGGGTGCTGCGCCCCATCGCGTTGAAATATTGCTGGGCGCCCCGCCGCACCTCGGCCTCGCCCCTCTTGGCGGCGAGGCTGGCGATCCGCGCCATGTTGACCATAAAGCGCGGGTTGACCCCGTAATCGCACGCCGGGATGCATTTGCCGCTATTGGTGCAGACCTGAGCCCAGCGCTCGGCGTCGGGGCTGCCGGGGCCGCCGGCGATGAGGTCGAGCGTGCCCGTGACGATCGCCACAGCGTTGGCCGGGTCGAGCCCGGCCGGCTCGACCATTGGGCACACCTCGACGCATTTGCCGCAGCGGGTGCAGGCGTCGAGCGTGTCGTCGACCCGCGCCTTCAGCGCTTCGATGAACCCGGCGCCGCCATCGGCCATCCGTGAGCTCCCTTGCCAATGCCTAAATCGTAGGCGTCCGCGTCACCGATGGCAATTCTCGGCGCCCAGCGAGCTCCAGCAACGCCGCCGCCACTGCCGCGAGATCGAAGCGGCCGCGCCGCAAATCGTGCCCGGCGCCGTCGATGACGATGATCCGCGTCGGCGCGGGGATCAGCCCGACCGCGGCCCGCAACTCGTCCGGCGAGCCGAACGGGTCGGCCGTGCCTGATACGAAGAGGGCCGGCACCGCGAGGCTGGGAAAATGCTCGGTGCGCAGCCGCTCGGGCCTCCCTGGCGGGTGCAGCGGATACGAAAACAGCAGCAGCGCATCCGCGACGCCCGGCTCCTCGGCGGCGAGCATCGTCGCCTGGCGGCCGCCATAGGATTGGCCGCCGAGAAACACCGGCCCGGAGACGGCCCGACGTATCACCGCAACCGCCTCGCGCAACCCGGCGCGGTCGGCGGCGGCGCCGGAGGGCGAGGGCGGCCTTTTTGGCCGCTTCTGGCGGAACGGCAGGTCGCAGCGCAGCACCGTCATGCCCGCCGCAACGAAAGCCTCGGCTGCGGCGACCAGCAGCGGCATTCTGCAATCGCCGCCCGCGCCGTGCGTCAGCACCAGTCCCGGCCCGTCGGCGTTCTGCGGCCGATGCAGGAAGCCGCGGACGCCGCCGTCCTCGAATGCGATAGCTTCGGTCATTCGCCTTGATAACACGCGCTAACCGCGAAATGGGTGCGGGATGACCGTTAGGCCTGCGCCGTATACCTATGGAACCGCGGATAGAGCCTCGCCGGCTCGCGCCGTCCCTGGCCGCAAACAGAGGTCCACATGGACGACGCTGCATCAGCCGACGCTCCTGTTTTTGCGTCTCGGAAACAACCGATCCGGATGATCTTCGGCGCGTTGATGCTGGTGATGCTGCTGGCCTCGCTCGATCAGACGATCGTTTCGACGGCGCTGCCGACGATCGTCGGCGAGTTCGGCGGGCTTGCCCATCTCTCCTGGATCGTGACCGCCTACCTGCTCGCCACCACCATCGTCACCCCGCTTTACGGCAAGCTCGGCGATCTGTTCGGCCGCAAGATCGTGCTGCAGGCGGCGATCTTGCTCTTCCTCGTCGGCTCGGCGCTGTGCGGCCTCAGTCAGTCGATGGGCCAGCTTATCGGTTTCCGCGCCCTGCAGGGGCTGGGGGGCGGCGGGCTGATAGTCGTCACCATGGCGGCGATCGGCGACATTTTTTCGCCACGCGAGCGCGGCCGCTATCAGGGGGTGTTCGGCGGCATTTTCGGCCTTTCGACCGTGCTCGGGCCGCTGATCGGCGGCTTCTTCGTCGAGCATTTGAGCTGGCGCTGGATCTTCTACGTCAACCTGCCGCTCGGTCTCGTCGCGGTGACGATCATCGGCCTAGCATTCACCGCGCCGAAGCCGCGGCGCCGGCCGTCCATCGACATCGCTGGCGCGGCCCTTCTGGCGGTCACGCTGACCGCGCTGATCCTCCTCACCAGCCTCGGCGGCCACGTCTTTGCCTGGGGTTCGCCGCAAGCCCTCGGCCTGGCGGCGGCTACGGTCGCGGGGCTCGCCGGCTTCATCGTCGTGGAGCGCCGGAGCGCCGAGCCGATCCTGCCGCTGCATTTGTTCGGCAACCGGGTGTTCGTCATTGCCTGCGCTGTCGGCTTTATCGTCGGCCTCGCCATGTTCGGCTCGGTCACCTTCATGCCGATGTATCTGCAGGTGGTGAAGGCGGTGAGCCCGACAATGGCCGGTCTCGCGCTGACGCCGATGATGGCGGGCGTGCTCGTTACCTCGATCGCCAGCGGCCAGATCATCAGCCGGATCGGCCATTATCGCCCGTTCCCGATCGTCGGCACCGCGGTGATGACCGTCGGCCTCTTCCTGCTCGCCACGCTCGGCGTCCGCACCATCACGTGGACAGCCGGCGGATACATGCTCGTGCTCGGCCTCGGACTCGGACTGGTCATGCAGGTGTTGGTGCTGGCGGTGCAGAACGCCGTCGACTATCGCGATCTTGGAGTCGCCACCTCGGGCACCACCTTGTTCCGCTCGATCGGCGGCTCGATCGGCGTATCGCTGTTTGGCGCCATCTTCACCGCGACCTTGACAACCAACCTCGCCGGCCGGCTGCCGGCCGGCGCGGCGCTGCCCGCCGCAACGGCCCCGGAAGCCATCCAGGCCCTGCCGGCCGCGGTGAGGACGGTCTACTTGGAGGTGTTCACCGCCGCGCTCCATCCGGTTTACCTATACGCGGCGGCCGTGGGGGCGGTGGGCTTTGCACTCACCTGGTTTCTCAAAGAGCTGCCCCTGCGCACGGCGGCGCGAGCGGAAACGCTCGGCGAAAGCTTCGCGATGCCACGGGACGCGACCTCGCTTGAGGAACTGGAGCGCATCGTCGCGCAGCTTCTTCGGCGCGAGCACCGTTGGGAGGCCTACCGGCGCATCGCCGAATCCTCCGGTGTCGAGCTTCCGCCCGACGCGATCTGGCTGCTCGTGCAGCTTTGCCTGCCCGCCGGCCCGGTCGAGCTTTCAGGCCTGGCGGGCAGGTTCAACATTCCACCCGCCCGGCTCGACGAGATCGCCGAGCGGCTGACTGCCGAAGGAATGGCCGAACCCCTGCAAAACGGAACGATGGCGCCGACCGGCCCCGGCCGGGAGAATTTCCGGCGGATGGTCGCCGCGCGCCGCGCGGGCCTGACCCAAATGCTGGAGCGCTGGTCGCCGGAAAGCCATGCCGAGGTCAAGGCGATGCTCGACCGCCTCGCCCGCTCGCTGATTGCGGAGCTTCCGTCCTCCCCGACGCGCTGAGCGAGCTTCTCAGAAGCCGCTTTGTGTCGCGGGCTTGACCGGTGGCCGTCCCCGGTGGCCCGATAAACGCAACAATCCGGAGGAACCCCCCATGCCCGACAAGCGCATCGAACGGCTCGACCCCGCCTTCGACAAGATCGTCGACATTTCGGAGACGATCCACGACCTCGCCGACGGGTTCGGCGGCGATCAGGGTCCGGCCGAGGGACCGCTGTGGTGGAAGGAGGGCGGCTACCTGCTGTTCAGCGACATCCACAACAACAAGCGGATGAAATACGACCCCGCCGCCAAGGCGGTGTCGCTGTTCCTCGACGGCACCAACCGCGCCAACGGCTTGACCCGCGACCTGCAGGGGCGCCTCGTCGCCTGCGAGCATGACAGCCGCCGCGTTACCCGCTTGGAGCTCGACGGCAGCCTCACGGTCGTCTGCAACAGCTTCCAGGGGCGGCAATTCAACCGGCCCAACGATGTGGTGGTGAAGTCCGACGGCTGCATCTATTTCACCGACCCGTGGACCAGCCCCAACGCGCCGCAGCAATGGGACCTGACGTTCAGCGGCGTCTACCGGCTGACCCCCGATCTCGGCACGCTCAGCCTGCTGATCGGCGATTTCACCCTGCCCAACGGGCTGGCGTTCTCGCCCGACGAGTCGGTGCTTTACATCAACGACACGCGCCGCGGGCACATCCGCGCCTTCGACGTGATGCCGAACGGCACGCTGGCGAGGGCGAGCGACCGCGTCTTCGCCGATCTGCGCGGGCCGGAGCCGGGCGTCCCCGACGGGATGAAGGTCGATGTCGAGGGCAACGTCTATTGCGGCGGCGCCGGCGGCATCTGGGTCATGGACAAGACCGGGAAAAAGCTCGGCCGCATCGTCCACGGCGCGACGGCGACGACCAACATCGCCTTTGGCGGCGACGACTGGAAGACGCTCTATTTCACCAGCCGAAACCACCTCGGCGCGGTCAAGGTGAAGACCGCCGGCATCCCGGTGCCGGTCGGCAAGAAATAGGGACCGACACAGAGCAAGGAGCGCGCGACATGCCGGCGCAACTCACCGAGTTCAAGGTCCGCGACGCTACGATCAAGCTGCACCGGGCCGGGCGCGGCCCGGCGGTGCTGTTTCTGCATGGGGCGGGTGGCGTGCCGGTATGGTTGCCGTTTTTCGATGCGCTGGCGGAACGGTACGAGCTGCTGGTGCCGGAGCATCCCGGGTTTGGCGGCTCCGACGATCCACCGTGGATCACGTCGATGTCGGATTTGGCGATGTTCTATCTCGATTTTGTCGAGACGGCGGGGCTGGAGGGTGTCCACCTTATCGGCAACTCGCTCGGCGGCTGGCTCGCCGCCGAAATCCTGATCCGCGACCGCGCGCGCTTCCGCAGCCTGGTCCAGCTCGCGCCGGCCGGCATCCGGGTCAAGGGCGTGCCGTGCGGCGACAATTTCATCTGGGGGCCAGAAGAGGCGGTGCGCAACCTGTACCACGACCAGGGTTTCGCCGACCGCATCCTGGCGCTGACCCCAAGCGAGGCGCAGCTTGACATCATGCTGCGCAACCGCTTCACCGTGGCGAAGCTCGGCTGGCAGCCACGCTGGTTCAGCCCCGACCTCGAGAAATGGCTGCACCGGATCAAGCTGCCGGCGTTGGTCGTCTGGGGCGACGACGACAAGATCATGCCGCCGGCCAATGCGGCGTTGTGGCAGCAGCGGCTCCCGGACGGGCGGCTGGTAATGGTCGAGCGGTGCGGGCATCTCCCGCATGTCGAGCAGGCCGCCGCAGTCGCGCGTCATGTCCTCGATTTCATCGAAGGAGTGACGTGATGAAGCTCGTCTCCTTCCATCTGATGCCGTACCGGCCGCTCGACCTCGAGGAAGCGGCGAAGCATCGCTCGGCCTGGGTGGTGCTGCCGAACCACCTCTACGACCCGGTCAAGGGCGCCGAGGAGTACGCGCGCCATATCGATGCGCTGGTTTATGCCGAGCAACTCGGCTTCGACGCGATCGGGGTCAACGAGCACCACCAGACCGCCTACGGGCTGATGCCGGCGCCCAACCTGATCGCCAGCGCCCTCATTCAGCGCACCAAGCGTGTCGAGATCGCGATCCTCGGCCGCGCGCTGCCGCTGGTGAACAACCCGATCTACATCGCCGAAGAATTCGCGATGCTCGACAATCTGTCGAAGGGGCGGATCATCGCCGGGTTCGTGCGCGGCATCGGCTCGGAATACCACTCGTCGGGGTCAATCCGTATTTCTCGCATCAGCGCTTTCACGAGGCGCACGACCTGATCATTCGGGCCTGGAGCGAGCCCGGCCCCTTTGCCTTCGACGGCGACCATTTCAGCCTCAAATACGTCAATCTGTGGCCGCGGCCCTATCAGCAGCCGCACCCGCCGGTGTGGATCCCGTCACAAGGGTCGAGCGAGACGGTGGCTTGGGCCTCCCATCCCGACCGCAAATATCCGTTCCTGGTGACATTCTCGTCGGCTGACCTGGTCGCGCGCTACCACAACACCTATCGCGACCAGGCGCGGAAATATGGCTACGAAGCGGCGGCGGGGCAGCTCGGTTGGGCCTGCCCGATCTATGTCGCCGACACCGACGAGCGGGCGCGGGCGGAGGCGGGGCGGGCGGTCGAGACCCTGTTCAACGATTTCCTGCGCCAGAGCTTCGAGATGCTGATGCCGCCGGGCTACACCTCGATGAGCTCGATGAAGAATTTCGTCGCCATGCGGAGGGCGCTGGGCGGCGGCGGTAAGATGACCGCCGAGGGCTTGATCGACAGCGGCACGGCGCTGATCGGCAGCCCCAAGACGGTGCTGGCCGGCATCGAGAAAATGCGCGAGCGCACCGGTTTCGGCATCCTCGTGGCGCTGCTGCAGTTCGGCATCCTTTCGGACGAGCTGACCCGGCGGAACATGGACATGTTCGCCGCCGAGGTAATGCCGCATCTGCGCGATTGACGCGCCGGCCTCCGCGGCAAAACCGCAAAGCTGGTGCCGCCCGGTTTTGTTTGGCGGCGCTGCGGCGACGGGTCAAACTCGCATCCTGTCTTTGGGGAGGAAGCACCGTGGCCGATACCCGCGCGATTGAAACCGGGCCGGGCGAAATGATGGGAAATGCCGGGCCGGGCATGCTGGCCGGGCTGCGCGTCATCGAGATCGCCGACGAACGTGCCGAATATTGCGGGCTGCTGCTGGCCGGGCTCGGCGCCGAGGTGATCAAGATCGAGCCGGCCGAGGGCAACGCCACCAGGCGGATCGGGCCGTTCCTCGACGACGAGCCGGGGCTCGAACGCTCGCTCTTCTTCTGGAACTACAACCGCAACAAGAAATCGGTCGTGCTCGACCTGCACAGCCCGGCGGGCCGCGAGCACATGCTGCGCCTCTTGGGCGGCGCCGACCTCCTGCTCGACGCGAGCTGCGGCGCGCTCAACGAGGTGCTGGAGCTCGACCACGCGGCGCTCAACGCGCGTTTCCCGCAGCTCGTCACCGCGCGCATGACGCCGTTTGGCGACGACGGCCCGTGGAAGGACTTCAAGGGCTCAGACCTGATCCATCTCGCGCTGGGCGGGCCGATGATGAATTGCGGCTACGATCCCGACCCCAACCTCGAATACGACACGCCCCCAATCGCGCCGCAGATCTGGCACGCCTACCACATCGCCGGCGAGCAGATGGCGACCGGCATCATCGCCGCGCTGATCCACCGCCACCGCAGCGGCGAGGGCCAAGACGTTTCGGTGGCGATCCACGAGGCGGTGTCGAAGAACCCGGAGCAGGACCTGATGTACTGGGTGATGCGCCGGGTACCGCTGTGGCGATTGACCTGTCGCCACGCCTCGGAGGGGCCGAACCATTCGCCCAGCATCTGCCATACCAAGGACGGCCGCTGGTTCATCACCCACGGCATGGGCGCCCGCGACCTCAAAAACCTGATACCGCTGCTGGCCAAATACAACGCGCAGGCCGACTTGCAGCCACCCGCGCCCGAGGTGGATTTGCGAGCGCGCCAAGTGCCCGGCACCGCCGGCAGCGACGAGGCGCGGTCGCATATGCTCGACGTGGTGCAGCGCTTTGTCCGGGCCTGGACCTACAAGGACATGCCGTGGCGCGAGGCGCAGGATGCCGGCCTGTTGTGGGCGCCGCTGCGCAAGCCGCACGAGAACGCGCTCGACGAGCACTGGCTGACGCGCAAGACCTTTGCCGATATCGAGCACCCGGAGCTCGGCCGCAGCTTCCGCTACCCGACCAGCAAGTGGCTCGCCACCAAGACCAGCTGGCAGGTCGGCCGCCGCGCTCCGTTGCTCGGCGAGGACACCGACGCGGTGCTGGCGGAGGCGGCGCGCCAACCCAGCGTGCCGGCGCAGCCGCGCCGGGTCGAGAACCCGCGCCGCTCGGCGCTGCACGGCAAGCCGTTTCCGCTGCAAGGGATCAAGATCTTTGATTTCGCGTGGTTTCTCGCCTCCGCCGGCGGCACCCGGTTTCTCGCGGCGCTCGGTGCGGAGAGCTTCAAGGTCGAGTGGAAGGACAACCCCGACACGCGGCTGGCGGGGATGGCGCCGGTCGGCGGCCGCGCCGCGCGCGAGGCCGCGACCGGGCCGCTGCCCGGGGTCAAGGACCCCGACATGGGCGGCAACTTCCTCAACAAGAACTCCGGCAAGCGCGGCATCTCGCTCAACATCCGCCACCCCAAGGGACTGCAGATCGCTAAGGACATGATCCGCCTCTGCGATGTCGTCGCCGAGGGGTTCTCGCCCGGCGTGCTGCAGCGTCTGGGGCTCGGCTACGATGTGCTGAAGTCGATCCGCCCCGACATCATCTACATCCAGCAGGCCGGCATGGGCGCGCACGGCACCTACGGCCGGATGCGCACGGTCGGGCCGGTCGCCGCCGCGTTCGGCGGCCAGGCCGAGATGTCGGGCCTGCCTGAGCCGGCGATGCCGGTAAGCTGGGGCTATTCCTATCTCGATTGGATGGGCGCCTACGGCTACGCGCTGGCGCTGCTCGGCGCGATCTACCACCGCGAGCGCACCGGCGAGGGGCAGTGGATCGACGCCTCGCAATGCGAGAGCGGCATTTTCCTCACCGGCGCGTCGATCCTCGACTGGGACGCCAACGGCCGCGTCTTCCGCCGCTTTGGCAACCGCTCGCCGTATAAGCCAGCCGCACCGCACGGCGCCTACCGCTGCCAGGGCAAGGACCGCTGGATCGCGGTCGCCTGCTTCACCGACGCCGAGTGGCAGGCGCTGGCGCGCGTCGCCGAGCGCGGCGACTGGCTCGACGACCGCCGCTTTGCGACGCTCGAAAACCGGCTGCAGTTCCAGGATGCGCTCGACGCGGCGGTCGAGGCGTGGACCCTGACCCAGGACCGCCACGACTGCATGATGAAGCTGCAGCAGGCCGGGGTGCCGGCCGGGGTGTGCCAGAACGCGGAAGACCGGGTCGACAGCGACCCGCAGCTCCGCCACCTCAAATGGCTGACCGAGGTCACCGGCACCAAGATCGGCACGTGGCCGGTCTACGAGCTGCCGATGAAGCTGTCGAAGACGCCGGCCTATATCGGCGGCCCGATCGACCGCGGCGCGCCGTGCTACGGCGAGGACAACATGTGGGTGCTGACCGAAATGCTCGGCCGCACCCCAAGCGAGGTCGAACGCCTCGCCGAGGAAGGCGTGATCTGATGTCAACCCGGCAAGGGCGCTGAGAACTGGAGTTGAGCGAGAAGCTGGCGACCCCGGCAGGATTCGAACCTGCGACCACAAGCTTAGAAGGCTAGTGCTCTATCCGGCTGAGCTACGGGGTCTTATTCAGCAAAATCAATCTTTTGCACGATAGTGGAGGCCCACCCTAACCGGCAATGCTATCCAATTTGCTACCGAACCCCCCGGCCAGACCCGATTGTAGCATTTTGCCAAAGCTGGTCGAGCCGCTGCGCCGCGTCGGCCTGCATCGTCTCGCTCGCATGGCTGTAGAGGTCCATCGTGACGCTGATCGAGGAATGGCCGAGCCGTTCCTGGGCGACCTTCGGATGGATGCCTGCGCCAAGAAGTTGAGTTGCATGGCTGTGGCGAAGATCATGGAACCTGACGCGCGGCACTCCATCAACTTTACCGGACACCTTTGCGAATTCGTGCGTCAAACTCCTGGGGATCATCGCCGAGCCGTCCGCTTTGGCGCAAAGCAGCATGTCCCCGTCGAGCCTGACACCGAGGCGCAGCAATTCCTCGGCTTGCTCACGCTTTAGTCGGCGCAGTTCGTCGGTTGCCAAGCCGGGCAGCACGACGGCGGGACCCTTGCCCGATTTCGGCGTCTTGAACCTCAGCCCGTCCTTGCTGTGTTCCAGAGAGCGTTCAATTCTCACCGTGCCCGCGTCGAGGTCGACGTTGCGCCATCGAAGCGCCAGGATTTCGCCACGCCTTGCGCCGGTGGCGAGGGCGATCAGGACGGGCCAGTACACTCGGTGCGGCCGGATCGCGTCGAGTACCCGAGCGGCACCGCCTATGAGGTGCTAACCGCGATGGCAGCGCGGCGCGAGAACCCTTTTCCCGACATTTTTGTATTCCGCCACACCGAGCCGCCGTCGGCCCGCCTTGACGACCCGGCGGCCGGGCAGGTCCGCGACCAATGGCAGCGGCTAAAGAACTTTTTCGATACCTGGTTTATGACGGAGCAGGGACATTTTCAGGCCGCGTTCCACAATTTCGAGTCTACCGACGATTTCGAGCAGCAGCTCGAACGCCTACTGCGGCGGTGGCTGGAGGACAAAGTCCTCCACGGCCGCTCGGTTCTGTGGCCGATTACCACCAAGGGTTCGCCGTTTCGCGGGCTGGCCTCGTTCGGAGCCAAGCATGCCGCAGTATTCTTTGGCCGCGGACGCGATATTAGCCGCGCCATCGACGAGTGGAAAGAAGCAGCCGAACGTGGCACGCCCTTCCTGCTGGTGATCGGAGCCAGCGGGGCTGGCAAGTCGTCGCTGGCACGCGCCGGGCTGGTGCCGCGGCTGACGGTGTCGGGGGTTGTTCCGGAAGTCGATCTGTGGCGGGTCGCTGCCCTGCGTCCGTCCGAGGTGCCGGGTGGGCCGATTGCCAGCCTGGCAACACGGTTGCTCGACAGCGCCGGCGACATCCCCGAGGCAGAAGCGGGGCGCGCGCAAGCGCTGCCCGAATTGGTCGAAAGCGATTTCCGCACACCCGCCGAATTGGGGGAATTGCTGCGTCATGCCGGCGCCGCGGCGGTAACGCCAGTGATCCGCACCCTCGATCGCATCGGCGAGATAGAGCGCAATCGGCAAGGCTTTGACCGGCCGGTGCGGGTGGATCTGGTGATCCTGATCGACCAGCTCGACGAACTGTTTGCGGCCGATGTGGATGCGGCGGACCGTACCTGCTTTGCGACCTTGCCGGGCGAGTATGGGTCATTGCCACGCTGCGCGCCGACCTTTACGAGCGCTTCCTCGGGGAGCCCGCCGTGCTCGCCTTGAAGACCGGCGGTGCAGCCTATGATCTGGCACCGCCAGGGCCGGCCGAACTGGCCGAGATCGTTCGCCAGCCGGCAGCGGCTGCCGAGTTGGTGTTCGAGACTGATCCCGCGAGCGGCGACCGGCTGGACGACCGTCTGCTGCGCGAGGCCGATCGGCCCGATATGCTCCCGCTGCTGCAATTGGCACTAAATCGGCTGTTTGAAGGTCGCGTTGTCGTTGGTGCCGAGACCCGGCTGACGATCACGGCCTACGATGACCTCGGCGGTCTTGCCGGGGTTATCGATCGCGAGGCGGAGCGCGCGGTCGATGCGCTTGGCGAGGCGGAACGGGCGGCGCTCCCGCGGTTGTTGCGCCGGCTCGTCGCAGTCGCTCACGAGGGCATGGGCGCCGGAGGAGCCGGGCTGACTATCCGCACCGCTCCGCTCGGTGCGGCGACCGCCGATGAAGCGTCGCGCCGGCTTGTGGCCTCATTAGTAGAAGCGCGCATCCTGCTGATTTCGGGCGAAGGCGCAGATGCCGGCGTCCACCTTGCGCACCAGCGGGTGCTGACGGATTGGGTGCGGGCGCGTGAGCAGATTGGGGCCGACGCCGAGTTTTATCGGATCAGAGACGAAGTAGAGGAGCAGCGTCGGCGGTGGCAAGCGGCGGGTCGACGCACTGAACTGCTGCTGCCGCGAGGTCTCCCGCTAGCGGAAGCCGAAGCTATTTCCACGCGCTTCGGCGACGAGCTCGGTAACGAGACCCGCGCGTTTGTCATTGCCTCGGGGCGGCGGGCCCGCCGCCGCCAGCGTCTGACTGCGATCGCTGCCGTCGTCTTTGCCCTGGTCGGGGTCGCCGCCACCGCCGCCGGCATCCTCGCTTGGAATCAGCGGCAATATGCGCTCGCCCAGCAGCAGCAGGCGGAATCAGAGCGCGCTCGCGCAGAGGAGCAGCAAAAGCGCGCTGAGGCAGAGGGCAAGCGCGCCACCGATAATGAGCAGCGGGCGAATGTCGCGCTACGTGCAACCAAGCTAGAAGTTGCGCAGACCCTGGCGGCGCAAGTGCAGCTTGCGCTGCGCCAGTCGGATGTGGGCCGTGCCCTGACGCTCGCGGTTCAGGCTGGCAATGCCGAACGGGATGTGCTTGGCCCTGGCGAGAAGGCGGCGAGCGAGCCGGCGCTGCTCGGAGCGCTCGCCGCAGTTCGCGAGGTGCTGCACGTCAAAGGAGCGGCGCAGAATTGGTGGCTGCCCTACCAGTTCCTCGACGACGGAACGCTGGTCTACGCCGACGGCCGCTCCGGGCTGACGGCGGTCGACTTGGAGCACGAGTCGAAACGTATCGGCGCCGATCGCCTTGGCGGCGGACGGGCCGGTGGCGATCGACTCGTCGGCTGAGAAAATCGCCTACGCCCATACAGACGGCGATGTGGCGGTAGTCACCGTCGCCTCGGGGGCGACGCACAAGATTGCGGAAATCGGGAAGGCGACGACGCAGCTCGAATGGATACGAGACGGTACGCGGCTCCTGATCGGCGACAAGGACGGCCGCGTTCACGTCTGGGACCAGGCCGGCGGCGCGCGCGTTCTGATCGCCTCGCCGCTTGCCGGCTCCTTCCGAGCGAATGCGTGGCCGGGCCAGCCGCCGCAAGGGGCAGTGCTGCACCTTGCCCTGTCACACGATGGACGCCGGGTCGCCGTGATCCGCCAGGACATGGCTGCCCTCGACATTTACGACCTCGCGGACGGTCACTATCTGACGGAACTGACGCCGCCTTGGTCCACCCTCAAGATTCCAGCCCAGGCCGCATTTGCCGACGACGATGCGATCGTAACCGAATGGGCCGTGCACCCCTTGGCACGGGATAAGCCACGCTTTGTCACCGTCCATCAGCTGCCTCGGAATTTGGAAGAAGCACTCACTGACGCTATCGCGCGCTTGGCGGCCCTTAATGCTGTGCGGCCCGCAGAGATGCCCTCGGAAAAGTGACCAGCTGGTCGCGGTGCAAGCAGGATATTGCTGTGGGACACCGCCGCCTCAGGAAGCTGGTGGCGCTGCCTCCCTAACGAACTGCCGGGGACCTGCCGGCAGCACTCTAGAGACCCGGCGACCGCTGTCGTATGCTTTAGGAAATGCTGGCGACTGCACTGCCGGCGGCCAGCAACGCCGCTCAATTCGTATTGCGATCAACGGCAGTGAGGCCACATAAGCCGACATGAAATCTGTAGCAAAAGCGGTTGGGACGGTGCGGAATTGGGCGGATCGCGGCGCTGGAGCAGCGGCTATGCGCTCGTCGCCACGTTTCAGCAAGGCCTCGACGGGCTTACAGCAAGGCGGTCAATGGTTTTGGCGGGCTTGAGGGGGCCGAGGAACTGGCCGCAGGCTACGCCGCGCGTCATGCCAGCGCGGACGCGGCGGTCGCGTCGCTGATCAAACGACAGACCGGAATGGCGAGCGCGCCGGCTTTCTGACCGGATGCGGCGGGTTTGTTGCATTGCCGGTTGGTCAGCGCGCTTTATCCAGGTGCGCCTGATTGCCGCGATCGCGCATCTGCGCGGCCACGATATCCGCGGCGCCGAAGCCCGTGCGCTGGTGTTGGCCTGCCTGACCGGCTCCAGAGCGGCCGATACGATAAAGGATGCCGGGGTCCGCTTCGGCACCCGCCTGACCCGTGACGCGGTCGGCTGCATATCGCCCGCGCTTGTTCAAAAAGGTCGAGCACGCCGCCGGGGTTTCGGTGGCCTGCGTGGCGGGCGCGGGCAATATCGCGCGATTCGGCAAATTCGTGCCGGTCGTTGGCGGGATCGTCGCCGGCGGGTTCGACGGGGCGATAACCCAGTTGATCGGCCGCACCCCGGATCGCGTGTTCACGAGCACAATGGCGGCGAAGCCCTGATATAGAAACTTGCTTTTGTCGAGCTCGGGCGGCTCGATCGGGATCCTGCGAACGGCCGGAATCGGCGCTAGGCCGCCGTTGACGCACCTTCGCGGCGGCGGACGGGTGGCGTTCCGATTGCGCCGGTCGGCCGTGGCGGCTCAACGATCGATACCGGACCTTCGCCATCGACCGGCACCGGACCAATAGCCGGCACTTTTCGGGGGTGAACGGGCTCGGCCGCAGTTGCCCCCTTGCAGACCTTCGGCCAGAGGCCCTCATTGCGGGCCGAATTCACGATAACATATTCTATCGAGAGTGCGCTGTGACGGCCGAACGGTAGGGCGCAAACCGCGAAATTTGCATGTGCGCCCATCACTGGGGGCTAGGCCGATGAAGCGCCGTCGATGGCGATCTCCGCCCCGGTGATGTAGCTGCTTTCGTCGGAGAGCAGGAATGCCACCAGCTGCGCAACCTCCTCTGGCGTTCCGTGGCGGTGCATCGGCACCTG
>JBBRPG010000003.1:0-48879 GCA_038228485.1 Alphaproteobacteria bacterium | reverse complement strand
GTCCTCGGTGGTGACGGGGTCGCCGTTATGGAAGGTCAGGTTCGGCCGCAGCTTGAATTCGTAGGTCAGGCCGTCTTCGCTTTCGGTCCACGATTCCGCCAGGCTCGGTCCCAGCTTCTGCCCGGGGTAGGGGCGGATCAGCGCGTCATGGAGCGCATAGAGCATGCCGAACGGAGTGATCTGCGGCGGCGCCGTGGAGGGGTCGAGCCAGGCCGGCGAGATCGTCACATGCCAGGCCACCACGATTTGTCCGGCCGGCGCCGGGCCGTCGGCAGCCCTGGCCGAACCCGCGGCAAGGCCGACCAGCGCCGCTGCCGACGACCCGATGAAGGCCCGCCGCCCCAGCCGTCCACCAAACGAGATCATCGTGTTTCGCTCCCGAGTCCGTTCTTGTGTTTGTAAGCCCGGTGAAAGGATGGAACCAGCCCCGCGGCGGGGTCAAGCAGGAGGCCAGCGGTGCGTCCAATTTGACTCCACCCGCTGCGGAGCGTATCGCCGCGCTTCACTTGTCGACGGGATGCTGCCGTGAGCGTGGAAGAGATGGCGCGTGCCGAGGCGCGGAGCGAGGCTGGGCACGGCGAGGTTGGCGCCGCCGACGATCCGGGTTCGCGGCCGGTGGTGACCATGCAGCCGGGCGGCCACCGGCGCGCCGAGGCCGGGCATCCGTGGGTCTATTCGAACGAGGTGCAGATGGATGCGGCGGCAAAGGCGCTGCCACCCGGCACCCTCGTCACCCTGCGCCGCAGCGACCAGCGCACGCTGGGGGTGGCGATGTTCAACCCGCACACTTTGCTCGCCGCCCGGCTCTTCGATCGCGACGCGGCGCGGCCGATCGGCCGACGGTTTCTGTGGCGGCGCCTGGAGCGCGCCCTAAAGCTGCGCGAGCGGCTGTATCGCGCGCCCTATTACCGCCTCGCCCATGCCGAGGCCGACGGGTTGCCCGGCCTCATCGTCGATCGCTTCGGCCCGGTGCTGGTGGTGCAGAGCAATACCGCCGGCATGGAATTGCTGCAGCCGGTGATCGTCGAGGTACTGACCGACCTGCTCCGCCCTGACGCGATCGTGCTGCGCAACGACAGCCCGGCGCGCACGCTCGAAGGGCTGGAGCCGGAGGTGCGGGTCGCGCTCGGCGCGATTGAGGGGCCGGTCACGGTCGAGGAGGACGGCGTCGCGTTTGGGGCTGACGTGTTGGCCGGGCAGAAGACCGGGTGGTTCTTCGACCAGCGCGACAATCGCAGTTTCGTTACCGGGCTGGCGGACGGCGCGCGGGTGCTCGACCTTTACTGCTATTCGGGCGGGTTCGCGGTGCAGGCGGCGCATGCCGGCGCGACTTCGGTGCTTGGCCTCGACCGCTCGGAAGGCGCGCTTGCGCTGGCCGCCGCGTCCGCCGAGCGCAGCGGCGTCGCCGCCTCATGCGAGTTCCGCCGCGCCGAAGTGTTTGCCGAAGCCGCCAAGCTGGCGAGCGCCGGCGAGCGGTTCCATGTCGTGATCGCCGACCCCCCGGCCTTCGCCCGCGCGAAAAAGGACGTGCCGCCGGCGCTGCGCGGCTACCGCAAGCTGGCCCGCCTGGCCGCCAGTCTTACCGCGCCGGGCGGTTTCGTGTTCTTGGCCTCGTGCTCGCACAATGTCGGCGCCGCCGAGTTTGCCGAGGCGGCGCGGCGCGGGCTCGCCGATGCCGGACGCGTCGGCCGCATCCTGCGCGACGCCGGCGCCGGGCCCGACCACCCGATCCACCCGGCGCTGCCGGAAAGCGCCTACCTCAAGTCGCTGACGCTTTCGCTGGACTAGCCGCGCGCGCCGCGGGCGCTTTCGCCGCCGGCACGGTGATGCGGAACGTTGTGCCGGCGCCGGTCGAGGCCACCAACACCAGATCGCCGCCGTGCAGCCGCGCCAGCTCGCGCGCAATAGCGAGGCCGAGCCCGGTGCCGCCGGGCCGGGCCGAGGCGGCGAACGGGCGAAACAGGTTGTCGCGGGCCCGCGGCGGCAGGCCGGGGCCGTTATCGGCAACGTCGATCGCGATGGCGCCGTCGACCGCCGCGGCCGAGATGCGCAGCCGGTGCGCCCCGGCCTCGACCGAGTTCCGCGCCAGGTTCACCAGCACGCGATAGATTTGATCGCGGTCTGCCTTGACCGCGAGGTCGGGCGGCACGTCGAGCTCGATCGCCAGATCGTCCTCGTGCATCGCCAGGCTCGGGCCGATCTCGTCGATCAGCGGGCGCAGCTTGAAGCGGCTCGGCGAGAATGGCGGCGCACCCTCGCGCGAGAAGTCGAGGGTGCGGGTGCACAGCGCGACGGCGCGGTCGATCGCATCGATGAGGCGCGGCGCGACCTTGCGCACCTCGGGCGCGGCGCTGGCGCTGAGCCCGTCGGTGACTAGCCGCGCGGTCGCGAGGATGTTGCGCAAATCGTGATTGATCTTGGTGACCGCAGTGCCGAGCGCGGCGAGCCGGGCGCGCTGCGCCAGGGCTTGGCGCACGGTTTCCTGCATCGCCGCCAGCTCTTTTTCGGCGACGCCGATCTCGTCACGGCCGCCGCGGGGGACGATCACCCGCGACGCGTCCTCGGGGTCGTTGCTGAACTGCGTCATGCTGGCGGTGATCCGCCGCATCGGCCGCACCAGCAGCCATTGCAGGCTCAGATAAACCAGGGCAGCGGCGATCAGCGACAGGATGATCGACAGCTGAAAGATGCGGCCGCCAAACTTCCACATCTCGGCGCGCAGCGGCGCCTCGTCGAGCAGGATCTCGACCTTCGCATCGGGCTCGAAGGGCGATACCCCCATCACCCGCATGACCCGGTTGCCGCTGCTGAACAGCGTCTCGAACGAGCGCTGAATCCAGATCGGCACATTGCCGCCGCCGAGCATGAACGTGACGTCGGCCTGCGGCGGCTCGGCGCTGTCGAGCATCCGCACCATGCCGTTGGCGCGGTGCAGGATGACCGCATGCGCGCCGACCTCGGCAAGCAGCTCATCGGTCAGCGCCTGGTCGATCTTGCCCGTCGGGCTGGCGATCAGCGCCAAAGTGGCGAGATGGGCCGCGGCCATGTGGTCTTCGAAATAGGTCATGCGGTAGCGCGCGACCGACGGCACGAAGATCAGCACCTCGCCGAGCATGACGAAAAACACCGTCAGCACCAGGAGGCGCGCGGACAGGCTGCGGATCAGCATCGGCTTTGCTCCCTCAGCCGAAATGCGCGAGCAGGCGTACCAGCCGCCTGGTGCGCGGGGAGAACAGGGTCGAGGTGTAGAAGCCGCTGGCCGCGCGCTTGCCGGCCTCGGAGCGGGTGGGGTAGGGCAGCACCAGATTGGCGACAACGCCGATCTTGAGACCTTGGGATATCGCCAGCGCCCAGGCCGCGATCTGCTCGCCGGCATGGGCGCTGAGGATCGTCGCGCCGAGGATGCGGCCATTGGCGCGGGTGACGATCTTGACCGTACCGGCGGTGTCGCGCTCGGTCTGCGCGCGGTCGTTGTCGACCATCTGCCAGCGCAGCACGCGGATTTTGTCGGCGTAGGCAGCGCGGGCGGCGGCTTCGCTCATGCCGACCTGCGCCAGTTCGGGGTCGGTATAGGTGACCCACGGCAACGCCCGGTAATCGACCCTGGCCGGCAGGCGGAACAGTGCGTTGCGGATGACGATCCCGGCGTGCTGGAGCGCGACATGGGTAAATTGCGGCCCGCCCGCGACGTCGCCAATGGCAAAGACCCGGCGGTTGCTGGTGCGCAAGCGCGCGTCGACGGTGATGCCGCGCTCGGTCGCCTCGATCCCCGCCGCTTGCAGGTCGAGCGCGGCGAGGTTGGGGCGCCGCCCCGCCGCGATCAGCAGGTGAGAGCCGACAATGCGTGCGCCGTTGGCCAAGGTAACGACGATGTCCCCGCCGTCGCGCTCAATGCCGGCGATCGGCGAAGAGGGATAGAACTTGATGCCTTCGCGACTCACGCAATCGGCAAGTTCGGCCGCCAGCTCGGGATCGTCGCGCGGCAAAAGCGGCCCGGCGTCGATCACCGAAACCATAGCGCCGAGCCGGCGATGCGCCTGCGCCAGCTCGATCCCGACCGCGCCGCCGCCGATGACGACCAGGTGCTCGATCGGCTCGCGGTGGGCGAAGATCGTCTCGTTGGTAAAATAGGGCACTTGGTCGAGCCCCGGTAGCGGGGGCGCCACCGGCACCGAACCGGTGGCGACGACAAAGCGGCGAGCCTGAATGTGCGTATTGCCGACGGCGACGCGGCGCGGGCCGATAAAGCGGGCCTCGCCGCGCAATACAGTGACTCCAAGGCCCTCAAAGCGTTCGACCGAATCGTTGGGAGCGATGCTCGCAATGATTTCGGCAATACTATCCGCGACCCGGGCGAAATCGACGGCCGGCAAGCCGTAATCGATGCCTAGCTGCCGAGAATGCCGCCATGTGTCGGCGATTTTGGCCGCCGCCAGCAGGGATTTCGACGGTACGCAGCCGTAATTGAGGCAATCGCCGCCCATCTCGCCGCGTTCGACGAGCACCACCAACGCCCCCATCTGCACCGCTCCTGCCGCGACGGCGAGCCCGCCGGCCCCGGCGCCGATGACGCACAGATCGGGGGCGAGCGGCGCGCCGGCCTCGCCTTGGCTCATTCGGCCAGCTCGGGCCGGCGGCGGCCGCGCCAGCGCTTGTAGATCACCGGCAGCAGCGCTAGCGCGGCGAGGCCGACGATCGGCAGCAGGATGCTCGGCCGAAAGATCATGTAGGGGTCGGGATGCTGCCCGGCTGCGATCAGCGCGCCGAGGCCGTTGCCAAGGCTGGCGTAGACGAAAGTTCCGGGGATCATTCCGAAGAAGGTCGCGGCGGTGTAGGTTGCAAGCCGCATCCCAGCCAGGCCGGCAACCAAATTCACCAGCCAAAACGGAAAGACCGGGATCAGCCGCAGCACCAGCAGGTAGTTGAAGGCGTCCGCGCGAAACCCGGCTTCGAGGCGCCGGCCCCGTGGCCCGGCGCGGGCGGCCAGCCCGTAGAGGCCGGAGCGCGCCGCCAGGAAGACCACGGTCGCGCCCAGCGTCGCGCCGATCAGCGCGTAGATCGCCCCCAGCCACGGCCCGAACAGAAACCCGGCGGTCAGGGTCAACAGCATCGCCCCCGGCACCGACAAGGCTGTGAGCGCGGCGTAGATGAAGACAAAGCCGGCCGCGGCGAGGACGCCGCCGGTCGCCACCAGCGCGACCAGGAAATCGCGGTTGTCGGACAGCGCGGCAAAACTCAGATAGCGGCGGCCGCCAAAGACGATAAACAGCACCCCGGCGAGCCCGAGTGCGGCAAGCGGAACGCAACGCCGCAACGAGGGACTGTGCGCGGGACTATTGCTCATCCGGGCATTGTGGCGTCGGAACCGCCGGCAAGGCTACCGTTTTGCCGACAGGCGCGCGTCATATTGGCGTGAGGTGCCGGCGGTGCCACGAAAGGATGGATGCCGTTCGTGCCGGACGGCATGATCGGCGAGATGGAAGCTTTGATGAACCTGTTCGACGACCGCAATTTCGGGCTGCGGCTCAAGCTGACCGCGCTGGGGGTCGTTCTCGCGGCGGCGAACCTGGCCGCATGGGGCTGGGCCTTCGCGGCGTTTGGCGGCAGCGCCGTGCTGCTTGGGACCGCGCTGCTCGCCTATGGGCTGGGGTTGCGGCATGCGGTCGATGCCGATCATATCGCGGCGATCGACAACGTCACCCGCAAGCTGATGCAGGAGGGCAAGCGGCCGATCGGGGTCGGTTTTTTCTTCGCGCTCGGCCATTCGAGCGTGGTGGTCGTCGCCGCGACCGCGATCGCGCTGACCGCCAGCACCCTGCAGCAGCGCTATCCCGGACTGCTTGCGGCCGGCGGGGTGATCGGCACCGGCGTGTCGGCGGGGTTCCTTTTCATCATCGCGGCGATGAATTTGGTGGTGTTGGCGGGGGTCTACCGGGTGTTCCGCCGGGTCAAGCGCGGCGGCGCCTATGTCGAGGAAGAGCTGGACGTGTTCCTGGCCCAGCGCGGGTTTCTCGGGCGCGTGTTCCGCCGGCTGTTCCGGCTGGTGTCGCGCAGTTGGCACATGTACCCGCTTGGCCTTTTGTTCGGGCTCGGTTTCGACACCGCGACCGAGATCGGGCTGTTGGGGATTTCCGCAGCGGAGGCCTCGAACGGGCTGCCGCTGTGGTCGATCCTCGTTTTCCCGGCACTGTTCAGCGCCGGCATGTCGCTGATCGACACGACCGATGGGGTGGTGATGCTCGGCGCTTACCGCTGGGCTTTCGACAACCCGATCCGCAAGCTCTACTACAACCTCACCGTCACCGGCGTGTCGGTGCTTGTCGCGCTGGCGATCGGCGCCATCGAGGCGCTCGGCCTGGTTGCCGACCGGCTCGGGCTCGAAGGCGGCGTGTGGAGCGCGGTCGGCGCCGCCAACGACCAGTTCGGCACGCTCGGCTATATCGTCATCGGCGTGTTCGTCGCCGCTTGGGTGGTCTCGTTCCTCGTCTATCGGCTACGGGGTTATGACAAGCTCAGCGCGTAAGCGCCGGCGGCCAGGTGCCGAGCACCGCGACCACGGCCAGGATCGCCAGGCCCAGTCCTTGCTCGACCGCCACCGAATGGCACAGCGCGCGCAGCGGCGGGGCCGGGTCGATCGACCCGGTCACCCGCGGCAGCAAGCGGAAACGGTTGCCGAGCGCCACCGCGACCATCGCCGCGACCAGCGCCAGCTTCACCAGCAGCAGTCTGCCGTAGGGGGTGTCGACCAGCCCGTCAAAGCTGCCGACCAGCAGCGCCATGTTGACCACGCCGGTCAACGCCACCAGCGCCACGGCGGCGTACCCCATCTGCGAGAAATGCGGCAGCGCGGTGCGAGCTAGCGGCTGAAACGCGCCGCCCCCCGGCCGCGTCGCGCGGCGCAGCAACAGCCCGAGCGGCAACAGCCCGCCGAGCCAGATTCCGCCGGCGGCAAGGTGAACCGCTTGGTTCAGCCGATGGGCGATGCCGGTTGCGCCCTCTTCCATCGCCGCATGGCCGACCCAGCCGAGGCTCGCCAGCACCAGCAGCCCCAGCATCGCCGTGGCGCCGGCGAATTTGCGGCGCTCCGGCACCGCGCTAAGCGCGACGAGCAGCGCCGCGAGCGCCAGGTGCAGGCACCAGGCATGGCCGAAACCGGTGCCGAGCAGCGCCGCCTCGAGCACCTGCGGATCGAACCCGGATGCGAGCGAACCGGCCATCGATCCGGCGACGCACGGCACCATCGCCAGCGCCGACAGCAGGGTCAGCATCGCGCTCGCCAAGGTCAGCCGCGCCAGCTGCCGGTCGAACACCGCCCGCGCTCCGTCCGCGACCCTGGCCTCGCCGGCAAAGGCATAGAGCCGGAACCCGGCGACGCCAAAGCTTGCCATCGCCGCGGCGAAATGAATAAAGCGAAGGGCGATCAGCGCTTCGGCCATCAGGTGTCAGGGCCGGATTTCGAAGGTGAAATCGCCTTCGGTGCGGTGGGTGTCGACCGAGACGACATGCCAGCGCACCCGGTACGTGCCCGGCCGCAACGGCGGCAGGGGCAGCACCAGCTGCGTCTTGTCGCCCGCCGCCACCGTAGCCGGTGCGGTCGCGACGGCTTGACCGCCGGCGCCGGTGAGCTCGGCGCCCGAAAACAGCGTCTCGACCGCCTCGCTGAAATAGAGACGCACTTCCTTGGGCGCGGCGGCGACGGTGCCGCCGACCGGCGGCACCGCGTGGTCGAGAAACGCATGCGCCCGCGCCGCCGCCGGGACGCCGACGGCGAGCAGCGCGAGCAGCGCGAGGGCTGGCCGGGGTATCATCGGCTGAAGATCGGCCGCCCGATCGAGTTCGGGAAGATGTCGTCGAGATAGAAGTGCAGTTGCAGCATCGCGCCCAGGCCGTGGCCGCTCGCCCGGTTTATCGGGATGATCGCCTCGGCGCCGATCTGCATAAACTGGCCCGCCCAAATGATCCCCGGCTGGATCGTGCCGATGGTCTGGCCGCCGAGGCCGCGGTTGAGCGCGGTCGAATACGACATCTCGACCAGCGGGATCAGCCGGTCGAACGGCGCGCCGAGCCCGATATCCTTTACGTGATGCTGTAGGTATTCGAGGCTGTATTCAAAGGCGAACCCGTAATTGAAATTGTTCGGGTGCGTATCACCATTGCTCTGGGTCTTGGTCGGCACGTCGAGGCTGAGACTGCCGGTGACCGCGATCGGCCGCAGCCACGGCAGAGTGTCGGGCAGATCGCCGAAGCCTTTGCCGAAATTCACGAGCGGCGACAAGGTGGTGAAGTCGTCAGCGCCCAAGGCGTTGGTCCGTCCGGTATGGGCCCAGCTTGTATGCAGGCCGACTACCGCGGTCGCCTCATGCTGGGCGTCCTTGAAGAACTGCCAGTCGAGTTCGGTCGAGAAGCCGGTAAGGCCCGTCACCGCCGGCGCGCCGGGCGATTTCAGGTGCTGCCAACCCTGCGACAGGGTGATGCCGATCTCGGGGGTCAGCCGCTTGGAAATGTCGAAATCGAGGTCGAGGGTCTGGCTGCCGTCGGCGGCGGTGGGGGCGCGGGTAAAGGTAGGCAACGACAGCTCGTCGGCGACGAACGGATCGTCGGTCAGCAGGGTCGCCGGAAAAAACCGGTCGCCGGCGAAACCGTGACCGGCGGCCGGATGCGGATCGGTCGAGGCAAGCGCGACGGCCAGCGGCAACGCCGCCAGCGCTGCGGAACGTGAAATGTACATGGAACTCTTCCCCTAGCCGGAGATACGTCAGGCGCGCCGGCGAGCCAAACTCGTCGGACGCCGTCGAGTGAGGGACGTCAGGCTAGGGTCGGCGGGGCGCGGGCGTTGGCGGGTCGGTGGCTCGCGCCGGGGATAAAGGCATCGTCGGCAACAGAAGCGGCCGCGATTTCGATATAGGCGACTGGCTGCGGCGCCGACGCAACGCTCGGCTGGGGACCGGCCGGAATGTGCCCCAGGCAGCACAACCCGTCATGGACATGCGCGGGCGCTGGTTGGGAGGGCGCGGCCTTGCCGTCATCGCCGGCCAGGCACAGCGCGTGTTCGGCGAACGGGTCCGTCGGATCAGCGGAGGCAAGAAGGGCCAGGCCCCAGCTCGATGAGAAGCTGCACGCCGAGCGCCAGCCCCGCGAGCGACGCGCCGAACCGGCCGATCCTGCTGCGGCGGAGACTCATCATCGTGGCGGCGAGGTTAAGCTACCGCTGCGCTTGCGGCCAAGCCGCTTTGATCGCTACACGCTAATGTGAGGGAGGCCTCACTCCGGCTCGACCAGCGGGGCCGGCGCGACTTTTGCTGCGGCCCGGCGCCACAGCCGGCCGCCTTCGATTCCCTGCCATAGCGCCAGCACCGGCACGCCGATGATCAGGTCGCGCGCACGCTTCAGCAGCGACAGCGCCAGCGCCATCTCGGGGCTGAGCCCAAAGGCGGCGCCGAGCACGACATAGGCGCCCTCCTGCACCCCGACCGAGTTGGGCACGACGAAGGCCGCGGTGCGGGTGGCGTAGACCAGGCTCTCGATCACCATCACCGTGCCGAACGGCAGCGGCGCGCCGGCAAAGCGCAGCGCCACCCAAATCTCGGCGGCGCTCGCCACCCAGCAGCCGAAATGCAGCAGAAAGCTCGCCCGAATGCCGCTGCGGTGCCGGTAGATGCTCTCGAGCGCCTGGTGCAACGCGGCGGCGCCGGCGGCGGTACGGTCGGCCCAACCGCGCCCCAGGATGCGGGCAATCCGGTCGATGTGGACGATGCCCCGCCGTTGCACCATGACGAAGGCGAGCGCTAGACAGCTCGCCACGGCGAGCCCGAGCAGCACCGCGCGCGGGTCGATCGCGTTCGAGTTGAGGTGCAGCAGCCACAAGAGGCCGAGCGCGGTGTAGGCGAGCTGGCCGACGAACTCCAGGGTGACGTCGACGATGGTGCTCGCCGCGCCGCGTGTCGCCGGCACCCCGAACAGCGCCACCGCGCGGGTGCCGAGCACATAGCCGCCGACCTGCGACAGCGGCAGCACCTCCGAACCGCTATCGCGCACAAACCGGCCCCAAATTGCCACCCACGGCCGGGTTCCGGGCAGCAGCGCATACCACGCCAGCCCCATCGCCACCATCAGCGCGAGGTGGATCAGCACGACCGCGGCGAAGCCGAGCCAGCCGACTGCGCCCAGCGCGCCCCACACCGCGCCGACTCCGAAATGCAGCACCAGCGCGGCCATCGCCGCGATGCCGGCGGCGACTATCAGGATCGGGACGAGCCTCATGCGGCGGCGGGACGCGGCGTGCGCATGAACTTGCGGGCGAGCCGCACCAGCCGCGGTATGGCCATCGGCCGCAGCAGGCGCCGGTCGTACCCGGCCATGCGGCGGTCGTTCTCAGCGAGGCAGGTGTCGAGCAAGGTCGCGATCGGAAGGTCGATATCGCTGACCGCCTTGCCGCCGGTCAGCGTGAAGTTGTTGTCCTGCGGCTTTTCGTCCTGGCTGGCGCCGATCCCGCGGGCGAGGCCGATGCGCTCGCGCACCAGACGCACCCACACCGCGGCGATCCGCACCCAGAACCACGGCTTCCGCCACCAGGCGAGGTTGCGGTGGTGCCAGGCGACCCAGTTGATAAAAAACAGGATGTGCCGCGCCTCTTCCTGGATCACCGGCTCGAAAGTCTCGACCAGCGCGGGCGGAAAGAATTCCGACTGCTTGGCGACCGCGAACAGGCCAAAGGCGAAAAAGCTGTCGATGCACTCGCTGAAGCCGAGCGTCATCCACGCCCATTCCGGATGCCGCGGCGGCGGGTACGCGGGCTCCGGCGCCAGCGCGATGCCATAGGCGGCGACCAGCTTGCCCAGCACCTCCTTGTGGCGGCCCTCCTCGAATGCATCGAGCGTGATCGCCTGGCGCAACAGCGGGTCGGGCAGGGATTCGGCATAGGTCAGCGCGCGGATTTTGGCCTTGCCCTCGGTCTGCACCGCGATGTCCCAGATCGGCAGCCCGATCAGCCGGCCGCGCGCCTCGTCGTCGAGGTGCGGCCAGTCGATCACCGCCGGCTTGTAGGGGTTGTGGGTGTCGAGCAGCATCCGGCAGAACGCGGTCTTGTGCGCCTCGCTGCCGGGGGCAATCCGTCCCGGCGCCGGCGCCGACCAGTGCCGAAAGGCGATATCCGCCGCAATTAGCGTCGCGTCATCGGTCAAAACGCCGGTCTCCCTCTCTCTACCGCTTAGGCCGCCCCTCGTTGACTTGGCGGGGCCGCTCCCGTATACAGCGCCCTCCGCCGAAATCAGGCAGTTTCCCTCGGGAGCCGGTGCCGTGAAGCGCACTTACCAGCCCAGCAGACTCATTCGCAAGCGTCGGCATGGCTTTCGTGCGCGAATGGCCACGCCGGGCGGACGCCGCGTGATCGCCGCGCGCCGCGCCAGGGGCCGCAAGCGCCTGTCAGCCTGAGCGATCCCGGCCGCCGGTTGCGATTGCGGCGGCGCGACGGCGCTCAGCGACCGATATGACCGTTCGCCTCGCCCGGCTCAAGACCCGCGCCGATTTTCTCCGCGTCGCCGGCACCCGCATCAGCGCGGGCCGGCCCGGGCTCGTGTTGCAGGCCGCGCCGCAACCGGCGGCGCAATCGACTTTGGTCGAAACCGCCGGGGTCGGCTTTACCGCCAGCCGCCGGGTCGGCAACGCGGTCGTCCGCAACCGGGCCAAGCGGCGGCTGCGCGCCGCGGCTGCTTTGGTGCTGGGGCAACAGGCCAAGGCGGGGACCGACTACGTGCTGATCGCGCGCGGCGACACCGGCACGCGGCGCTATGCCGACCTGGTCGCCGATCTCGAAGGCGCGCTGCGCCAGGTGGCTCAGGGCCGGTCGCGCCCGCCTCGGCCCGTTGGCGGAAAGGGCTGAGATGATCGTCGCCACCGCTTTTGGGCTGCTGCTGCGTGCGGCGATTCGCGCCTATCAGCTGTTGCTGGCCCCGGTATTGCCGCCGGGTTGCCGCTATCTGCCGAGTTGCTCGCACTACGCCGACGAGGCGATTGCCCGGCACGGGCCGGTGCGGGGGACATGGCTGGCGCTGCGGCGACTATGCCGCTGTCATCCCTGGGGCGGCAGCGGCTACGATCCCGTCCCCGATACCTCGCGCCGATAGGCGAATAGGCGCGCTGCAGCCATGATGGACCAGAAAAACCTGCTGATCGCGATCGTCCTCTCGGTGGCGATCCTGATCGGGTTTCAGTACCTGCTGCCAGTCAACAAGCCGGCGCCGACCCCAGCGCCGTCCGCCACCACCGAAGCGGCTCCGGGCTCGCCGGGAACGCCGGTGCCGGCCACCACCCCGTCCGGAGGCACCGCGCCGGCTGGCGCCGCGGCGACGGCGCTGGCGGTGAGCCGCGAGCAGGCGGTCGCCGACCAGCCGCGGGTCAAGATCGACACCCCGCGGCTGCACGGGTCGGTAGCGCTGGTCGGGGGCAGGCTCGACGATCTGACCCTCGCCACCTATCACGAGACGGTTGATCCCAAGAGCCCGGAGGTGGTGCTGCTGTGGCCGACCGGGACAACCAACCCGTATTTCGCCGCTTTCGGCTGGGTCGGCACCACTGCCGGCGTCAAATTGCCCGATGCCCAGACCAGCTGGACCGCGTCGGGCGAAGCGCTGTCGCCGGGCCATCCGCTGACCCTTACCTGGGACAACGGCGAGGGACTGACCTTTACCCGCACCTTCAAGATCGACGAGAACTACATGTTCACGGTCGAGGACGCGGTGAAGAATACCGGCTCGGCCGCAATCAGCTTGCGCCCCTACGGCCTCATCAGCCGCACCGGAACGCCGCAGGTTGCCGGCTATTACATCCTTCACGAGGGGCTGATCGGCGACCTCGACGGCTCGCTAAAGGAGGTCAAGTACTCGTCGCTGACCCCCGAGAAGGCAGAGGAATACAGCGCGACCGGCGGCTGGTTCGGCTTCACCGACAAATACTGGCTGACCGCCCTGGTGCCGCAGCAAGACGCGGCGATGAAGGTACAGTTCCGTCACACTGTCGATGCCAACAAGGTGGACCGGTATCAGACCGATTACACCGGCTCTCCGGTCGACGTGCCGGCCGGGGGCGCCACCTCGGTCTCGACCCGTTTCTTCGCCGGCGCCAAGGAATTCGATCTGCTGCGGGCCTATGAGGAAACCGGCATTCCCCATTTCGATCTGGCGATCGATTTCGGCCTGTTCTGGTTCTTGACCAAGCCGATTTTCATGGTGCTGCAATTCTTCTACGGGGTGCTCGGCAATTTCGGGCTGGCGATCCTGCTGCTGACCTTCCTCATCAAGCTCGCCTTCTTCCCGCTCGCCAACAAATCCTATTCGGCGATGAGCAAGATGAAGCTCTTGCAGCCGGAGACCGTCAAAATCCGCGAGCGCTTCCCCGACGACAAGCCGCGCCAGCAGACGGAAATCATGGCGCTTTACAAAAAGGTCGGGGCCAACCCGCTCGCCGGCTGTCTGCCGATTGTCATCCAGATCCCGGTGTTTTTCTCGCTCTACAAGGTGCTGTTCGTCACCATCGAGATGCGGCATGCGCCGTTCTTCGGCTGGATCCACGACCTCTCGGCGCCCGACCCGACCTCGTTCGCCAATCTGTTCGGGCTGCTCCCGTTCACTCCGCCCGCGGTCCTGGCGATCGGCCTGTGGCCGCTGATCATGGGCGTCACCATGTTCCTGCAGCAGAAATTGAACCCGCAGCCCGTCGATCCGGTGCAGGCCAAGATGTTTATGGCCTTGCCGGTGGTGTTCACCTACATGCTGTCGGCGTTTCCCGCTGGGCTGGTGATCTATTGGTCGTGGAACAACCTCCTCAGCATCGCCCAGCAATGGACGATCATGCACCGCCAGGGCGCGGCTTAAACCGGCGCGGCCCGAGGGATTTGGCCCGCGACATCTTTCCGGCCCGCGACGTCGATGCCGACGAGGAAGAAGTCGGCCGCCTGCTGTTCGCCCGCGAGTGCCGCTTTGTCGCCGGCGGGGCCAACCCCGGGGCGCTGCCGCCCGAGACCCTGCCCGAGATCGCCTTTATCGGCCGCTCCAATGTCGGCAAGTCGAGCCTCGTCAACGCGCTGACCGGGCGGCGGACGCTGGCGCGCACCTCGAACACCCCGGGGCGGACGCAGCAGATCAATTTTTTCGACCTGGGCGGCCGGCTGATGCTGGTGGATTTGCCGGGGTATGGTTTCGCTTCGGCTTCGAAAGCGGCGATCGGCGCCTGGACGGCGCTGATCCGGCACTACCTGCGCAACCGCGCCAGCCTGCGCCGCGCCTGCCTGTTGATCGACGCGCGGCGCGGTCTCACCGATGTCGACCGGCCGACGATGGCGCTGTGCGACGAGGCGGCGCTGTCGTACCAGGTGGTGCTGACCAAGACCGACGCAGTGCGCCCGGCCGAGCTCGCCGCGACCGCCGCCGGCGTCGCCGCGGAGCTGACGCGCCACCGCGCCGCCCATCCCGAGATTCACCTGACCAGCGCCGAGAAGCGCGGCGGCATTGCCGCCTTGCGCGCGACCCTCGCCGGCTTTGCGGCGTAAGCGGCCCTGATGTTCGAGATCATGCGCTATCTGCTGGCTCTGATCGTCGCCGACACGCATTTGTGGCCGGTCGGATGGGGCTGGTCCGGCTGGCAGGCGGTATTCGGGTTCTACACGCTCAGCGGCTATTTGATGACGCGCGTCCTGCACGAGCGTTACGGCTTTGCCTGGTCGGGGACCGTGGCGTTCCTGGCGAACCGGATGCTGCGGTTGTGGCCGGCCTATCTGACCGTTATCGCCGCCACCGGGCTGGTGCTGTGCTTTTACCCGTTGGGCAATTTCTTTTTCAGCCTGACCGCGCCGCGTTCTTTTTGGGGGGCGCTCACCCTCGTCGCGCTGCTGGGCCAGGTTTCGGTCGACTTTGTTTATCTGATCCCGTTGTCGCGGCTGGCGCCTACCTCGTGGTCGTTGTCGATCGAAGTGGTCTGCTATTGCCTGCTGGCCGTTTACTTGGCGCAGACGCCGAAGCGGCTAATCGCGCTGGCTGTGCTCGGCGCCATCGGGATTGCGCTGTCGACCGGGTATTGCGCGGCGGTGCGGTCGCCCTATTACGGCCCTTACTGTTTTCAGAACCGCTACGGCGTGGTACAGGCCGGGTTCATCCCGTTTGCCGCCGGCGGGCTCGCCTATTTCTATCGTCCGTTGCTGCGGGCTTGGCTGGTATCCTGGTGGAAATGGGGGTTGGCCGCGACGTTGGGCGCCGAGATGCTGGTTGCGCTCAGCGTCTTTGTCAGCATGACCCTCGGCCCGTTCCTCGGCGTCGTCGCGATGCTGGCGCTGATCGTCTGGGACGGCGGCGACAAGCGCCCTTCGCCCGCGGTCGATTTCATCGGGCGGGCGTCCTACCACCTGTTCATCGCCCATATGAGCATCGCCGCGATCCTCGTGGTGTGTTTCGGGATGACCGCAAATGCGTTCCCGGTCTTTGCCGTGAGCGTGGCGCTCGCGATGGGGCTAAGCGGCGTCCTGGTGCCGCTCGAATGGCGGCTCAACCACATGCGGGGTCGCATCTCGCGCTGGGGCCGGCGGCCCGGAGGGACGTCCGGCGAGGTGGCGCCCGTCCGGCAGCCGCTGTAAACTGCGCGCGCCATGAACGACGCCCACATTCAGCCGCGCTCCGTCACCGATCCGGCCTTGATCGCCGCGGTGCTGGCCGAGGCGGTGCCCTATCTCGGCCGCTACGCCAACAAGACCGTGGTCGTAAAATACGGCGGCCACGCGATGGGCGAGGGCGGTGCGACCTTCGCCCCGGACGTGGTGCTGTTGCGCCAGGTCGGGATCAACCCGATCGTCGTCCACGGCGGCGGGCCGCAGATCAACCGCATGCTCGACCGGCTCGGCATCAAGAGCAATTTCGTCAACGGCTTGCGTATCACCGACGCGGAGACGATGGAAGTCGTCGAGATGGTCCTCGCCGGGACGATCAACAAACAGCTCGTCGCCGCGATCAACAGCGCCGGCGGCTGCGCGATCGGCGTCTGCGGCAAGGACGGCAATCTGCTGCTCGCGAAAAAGCTGACCCGCAACGGCGAGCTCGGCTTTGTCGGCGAGCCCGAGCGGGTCGATGCCGAGGTGCTGGCCGGCTTTCACCAGGCCGAGATGATCCCGGTGATCGCCCCGATTGGGATCGGCAGTGCCGGTGAGACCTACAACATCAACGCCGATACCGTGGCCGGCGCGGTCGCCGGCGCAATGAAGGCGGCGCGCTTCCTGCTGTTGACCGACGTTCCCGGCGTGCTCGACGCCGACAAGAAACTGATCCCCGAACTGACCGCCGGCGAGGCGCGACGGCTCATCGCCGACGGCACCATTTCAGGCGGAATGATCCCCAAGGTCGAGACCTGCCTCGAAGCGGTCGATGGCGGGGTCGAGGCGGCGGTGATCCTGGACGGACGGGTGCCGCACGCGATCCTGCTGGAGCTCTTCACCGAGGGCGCCGGAACCCTGATCCGCGGCGGGTAGATCCCACATGGCCTATACCATGCGGCGCGAGGGCTGCCCGCTCGGCGCGGTCGAGACCTGGATATTCGATCTCGACAACACGCTCTATCCGGCCTCGTCGCGCCTGTTCGATCAGGTGCAGGCGCGGATGAACGAATATATCTGCATCCGCCTGTCGGTGACCCTCGACGAGGCGGCGGCGCTGCGGCGCAAATACTTCCAGGAGCACGGCACGACGATGCACGGGCTGATGGCGGTCAACCGCGTCGACCCGCACGAATTCATGGCCTTCGTCCATGACGTCGATCTCAGCGTCGTGCCGGCCAACCCCGATCTGCTCGCCGCGCTGGAAGGGCTGTCGGGGCGAAAGCTGGTCTACACCAACGGCTCGGTGCCGCATGCTGAGAACCTGCTTAAGCATCTCGGTGTAACTCATTGCTTCGATGATATTTTCGACATCGTCGCTTCGGAGTTCGCGCCAAAGCCGGCAATGGCTCCGTTCCGGGCGTTTGTCGACCGTTACGGCGTCAAGCCCCCGGGCGCGCTGATGATCGAGGACATGGCGAAGAACCTCGCTCCCGCCGCCGAGCTCGGAATGACGACCGCCTGGGTGCGCACCGCGGTCGACTGGGCGGCGATCGCTTCCGACGCCGATTACATCCATTACGTCGTCGAGGATTTGGCCGGATTTCTCGGCGCCGCGGCGGCGCTCGAACGCGAGGCGCGGCGATGACAGTCGCCGAAACCATCCGGCAGAAGCTGACCGCGCGGTTCGCGCCCATCCGGCTCAAGATCGTCGATGACTCGCAACATCATATCGGCCACCCCGGGCACCCGGGGGGCGCCGGGCAGGGCGGCGAGACGCATTTCACGGTTACGGTGGTGTCGGCGGCTTTTGCCGGGCTAGGCCGGGTCGCGCGCCAGCACCTCGTCTACGAAACCCTGGCCGACGAGCTCAAGGGCGGGGTGCATGCGTTGGCGCTAACCACTCTCGCGCCGGATGAGGAGCGCGGTTAGGGTCGGGCATACGATAATATGTATTATCGATCAAAAGACCCGCACAGATTGCAAATTATCGAGTGACGGTTAAGATGCGGCATGGCATCCGCATCACCGCGACGGCCGCGAGGCCCGCGAGAACCTTCGCCTTCCGCGCTGACCATCCGCAATGTCGTGGTCGGTGGCCATCGCACCAGCGTCCGGCTGGAGCCGGTGATGTGGGAAGCGTTGCGCGAGATCGCCCGTATCGAGCAGGTTGGGCTGAACGAGCTCGTCACCTACATTGACGGCCGCCGCGACAGGCTGAGCCTGACTGCGGCGATCCGGGTCCACATCGTCGATTTCTATCGTAGCGGCGCGCGCGCCGGCGGCGAGCCGGAGAGGTCGGTGCCGCTGTCGCTATAGCTACGGCGCGGGATAATTCCGCTACCCCGCTTCGGCCAGGAACGCCTGCAAATCCTCGGACTTTGCGTCGCGCATGACATAGGCGTCGCCGATGCGGCGCGGCAGGATCAGCGTGATCTTGCCGTCGCGCACCTTCTTGTCCTTGCCCATATGCGCCAGTAGCGCATCGGCCTTGTTGGCAAGGCCGACCGCCGACAATTCGCTCGGCAGCCCCATCCGCTCGATATGCCGGCGTACCCGGGTCGCGTCCTGGCCCGAGGCGATGCCCAGCCGCACCGCGAAGTCGAACGCCAGCACCATGCCGAGCGCCACCGCCTCGCCATGCAGCAGCGCGTCGCCGAACCCGGTCTCGGCTTCCAGCGCATGGCCGAAGGTGTGACCGAAATTGAGCAAAGCTCGTGAATCGCCGGTCTCGCGCTCGTCGCCGGCGACGATCTCGGCCTTCATCCGGCAGCTGGTCAGCACCGCCCGGTTGAGCGCGGCGGGCTCCAGCCCGCACACCGCGGCGCCTTCGGTATCGAGCCAGTCGAAAAACCCGGCATCGGCGATGAGCCCGTATTTCACCACCTCGCCATAGCCGGCCAGCATCTCGCGCCGCGGCAGGGTCGCCAGCGCTCCGGTATCGGCCAGAACCAGCCGCGGCTGGTAGAACGCGCCGAGCAGGTTCTTGCCCGCCCTTGTGTTGATCGCGGTCTTGCCGCCGACCGAGCTGTCGACCTGGGCCAACAAGGTCGTGGGGATCTGCACGAAGTCGATGCCGCGCAGCAGGGTCGCCGCGGCGAACCCGCAAATGTCGCCGACCACGCCGCCGCCGAGCGCCACCAGCATCGTGCCGCGCTCGATGGTGCAGGCGAGCACGTCGTCGACGAGCTTGCCGAAATGGGCGAGGTCCTTGGTGCCTTCGCCGGGTGGCAGGGTGATCGTGTGATGGGCGATGCCGGCCGCGTCGAGGCTGGCGGTCAGCGGCGCCAAATGCGCCTTGGCGACGGTTTCGTCGGTGACGACGACCGCCTGCTTGCGCCGCATCAGCGGCAGGATATGGGCCCCGGCCGCGGCGATCAGACCCGGCCCGATCAGGATGTCGTAGGCGCGCTCGTCGAGCTCGACACGCAGCCGATCGATCGGACCGGGGGCGGCGCCGCTCATGCCTCGCTACCCGGTTCGGGCGGCAGGTTGGCGCGCTCGCATGCGGCGAGCGCGGCGATTGCCCGGGTCGCGGTCGCTTCCGGCGGGCCGTCGCCGCTGTCGATCGTCAGGTCGGCCTCGGCATAGATCGGATAGCGCCGCTCGATCAGCTCGGCCAGCACCGCGCGCGGGTCGGGCGTCTTGAGCAGCGGCCGGTTGCTGCGCCGCGACACGCGGGCGAACAGCACGTCGAGGTCGGCGCGCAGCCATACCGACACGCCATGCTCGGCAATCACCGCGCGTGTCCCCGCATCCATAAAGGCGCCACCGCCGGTCGCCAGGACATGCACCGGTCCTTGCAGTAGCCGCGCGATCACGCGGCGCTCGCCGTCGCGAAACGCCGCCTCGCCGCGGTGGCGAAAGATTTCCTCGATGGTCTCACCAGCCGCCGTTTCGATCGCCTCGTCCGAATCGGCGAAGGGCAGATGAAGCCGCGCTGCGAGCCGGCGCCCGATCTTGGTCTTGCCGGCGCCCATCAGACCGACCAACACAATCGTGCGGCGCGGCTCAAAGCCGCGGGAAGCCGCCGGCTGTGCTGGCGCCGGCTCGGTTTGGACATCCATCTCGCGCCGCCCTTCGTCGCCCTCCCGGTCGCGGCTATTTCTCGCCGCGGCAACGCAGGGTAGTACCATATCGTCCGCCCGGATGGTCAACCGGTGCGGCTGGCGGAGCGGGGAACGAAAGTCTGAGCATGGGAAAGGTGACCCTCGTCCTCGTCCTGGTGGTGCTGTTGGCGGCGCTCGGCGGCTGCCTGTTCCTCGCCTATTGGGATTTCGCCGTGCCGCGCACCCAGGTCGAAAAGGTCATACCGGATGCCCGCTTCCCGAAATGAGGCCCCGGGCAAACAAGCGCCGGTCGCGGTGTCGCCGCGCCTCGAAGCGTTTCTCGAAATGCTCGCGGCCGAGCGCGGCGCGGCGCGGTTGACGCTGGCGGCTTATCAGAACGATTTGACCGACCTCTCCGGGTTCCTTGCCCGGAGTGGGGTCGGGCTTGACGCCGCCGATGCTGGGGCCTTGCACCAGTACCTCGCTGCCGCGGCGACGCGCCGCCTCGCGCCGCGCACCCTGGCGCGGCGCATATCGGCGATGCGCCAGTTCTTTCGCTTTCTGCTAATCGACGGCGTGCGGGCGGACGACCCGACCAGCGGGCTCGACACGCCGCGGCTCGGCCGGCCGCTGCCGAAAATACTGACCGAGACCGAGGTTACACGGCTGATCGCGGCGGCTGAGGCGTGGCCCGGCGAGGAAGGGGTGCGGCTGCGCTGTGTCCTCGAGCTGCTTTACGCGACCGGGCTGCGCATCTCCGAGTTGGTCACCCTGCCGCTGGCCGCGGCGCAGCGCGACCCGCGCTTCCTGCTGGTGCGCGGCAAGGGCGGTAAGGAGCGGGTGGTGCCGCTGAGCCCGCCGTCACGCGAGGCGCTGACGGCTTACCTCACCGTCCGCAAGCATTTCCTGCCGACGGAAGCGGCGTCGCGCTTTTTGTTTCCCTCACGCGGCCGCGACGGCTTTCTCACGCGCCAGCGCTGCGGCCAGCTTTTGAAGGAGCTGGCGCTGGCGGCGAACCTCGACCCGGCGCGGCTGTCGCCGCATGTGCTGCGCCACGCCTTCGCCAGCCATCTCCTGGATCACGGCGCCGATCTGCGCAGCGTCCAGCAGATGCTCGGCCACGCCGATATCGCGACGACGCAGATCTATACCCATGTTCAGGGTGACCGGCTGCGCCGGCTGGTCGAGTCCGCGCATCCGCTGGCGCGGCGCAAATAGGGTCATCCCAGTTAATTTAGATTAGGGCCGATGCGCCATTTCCTCGATTTCGAAAAGCCGGTCGCCGAGCTCGAAGGCAAGATCGAGGAATTGCGTCATCTGTCGACCGAAAACGGCCTCAACATCGCCGAGGAGGTCGGCCGGCTTGCCGGCCAGACCGACCGTCTGCTGCGCCAGACCTACGCGAAGCTGACGCCCTGGCAAAAGGTGCTGGTCGCCCGCCACCCGGAGCGGCCGCATTGCCGCGATTACCTCGCCGGGCTGATCGACGATTTCACTCCGCTCGCGGGCGATCGCACCTTCGCCGAGGACGCGGCGGTCACCGGCGGCATCGGCCGGTTTCGCGGCCGCAGCGTGCTTGTTCTGGGTACCGAGAAGGGCGCCGACACCGAGGCCAGGGTCAAACACAATTTCGGCATGGCTCGGCCCGAGGGCTATCGCAAGGCGCGGCGGCTCATGCGCCTTGCCGAGCATTTCCAATTGCCGGTGCTGACCTTTGTCGACACCGCCGGCGCCTATCCCGGGATCGATGCCGAGGCGCGCGGTCAGAGCGAGGCCATTGCCGGCGCGATCGAAACCTGTCTCGACATCCGCGTGCCGGTGGTGGCGACGGTGATCGGCGAGGGCGGGTCGGGCGGCGCCATTGCGCTCGCCGCCGGCAATGCGGTGCTGATGCTGGAGCACGCGATCTATTCGGTGATCTCCCCCGAAGGCTGCGCCTCGATCCTGTGGCGCAACGGTGAGAACGCGCAGGATGCCGCCGAGGCGCTGCGCCTCACCGCACAGGAGATGCTGCGGCTTGGGGTGATCGACAAAATTGTGCCGGAGCCGCTCGGTGGCGCCCACCGTGCGCCGCAGGAGGCGATCGCTCGGCTCGGCGAGGCGATCGACGAGGCTCTGCGCCCGCTGGCCGCACAGGACGGCGACGCGCTGCGCCGCCAGCGCCGGCTGAAATTCTTGGCGATGGGATCGGGCGCCGGACTTTAAATAGCGAAAATGCCGTGATTTTGTCGCCCGGGTTCAACCAACATTAGGAATTAGCGCTTATCACTGGCCCAGTCGACCAGGGCAAGGTGATGACGCGGCGCGCATCGATCAGGGCGTTTCTCCACTCGCGAGAAGGGAATGGCTGGATAGCGGTCCTGCTGTTCAGCGCGGCATTGTCGTTTGTCGCCGCCTACGGCTTCTATCAGTCGAGCGTGCGGTCTTTCGTCAACAACAAGAGCGACGAGAAGACCACGGCGATGCGCCTTGTCGACGCCTTCGTCAGCAATTATTCGGCGGTGCGCCACGATTTCGGTTCCGACGCGGCGCCGGTGCCGGCAAGCTTTCGGGCGCATTCGATCGAGCTGTTCAACCAGTCTCGCGGCGCTGCTGATACGCTCCGGCTGCATTGGATCGGCCGCGCGGGCCATGCGATCGTTACGGGCCCCACCGATCCGGCGATGGCCGAGGTCATCGAGTCGTTCGTCGGCAACCCCGATCCGCAGCCGATGCTGCAATTGGTGAGGGTCGGGGGAGAGCCGATCTTTCGCACCGTCTATCCCTCGATTGCCCACGACCAGAGCTGTGTCGATTGCCACAACAAACTTCAGCCCGGCGCCGCGTGGCAGCTCAACGATGTCATGGGCGCCTTTTCGATCGACGCGCCGCTCGGCGTGTTCCTGCGCGATTTGCGCGACGAATGCATCGAAATCGCCGCGGTGATCTTCCTGTTGATCGGCGGGGTCTGCCTGCGGATATCGATTGTCTCCTACCGCCGCAGCCATGAGCGCGAAGCCGCCCGCGAGCAAGCCGAGGCGGCGAACCGCGCCAAGTCCGAATTCCTCGCCAATATGAGCCACGAGCTGCGCACCCCGCTCAACGCGATCATCGGCTTCTCCGAGATGATGATGCACGAGGTGATGGGCGCGTTCCGCAACGAGCAGTATCGCTCCTACGTGACCGACATCCATGCCAGCGGCGCGCATCTGCTGCAGATCATCAACGACATCCTCGACCTGTCGAAGGCCGAGGCCGGCAAGCTGCAGCTGGACGAAGAAGTGTTCGATGTGCGTGACGCCGTCCGCTCGGTGTTCCAGCTGACCAGCGTGCGCCTGGCCAATGCCGGCCTCAGCGAGACGATCGACCTGCCGGCCGATCTGCCGGCGCTCCGCGGCGACGAGCGCAAGACCATGCAGATGCTGCTCAACCTCGTCACCAACGCGATCAAGTTCAGCGAGAGTGGCGGCCGTATCGAGATCGTCTGCCGCGCCGACCCTGCGACCGGGCTTTTGCTCAGCGTCACCGATAGCGGGATCGGCATCGCGGCGAAGGATCTCGGCCGGGTGCTCGAAGCCTTCGAGCAGGTCGACTCGGCGGTCAGCAAACAACACCAGGGCACCGGGCTCGGCCTGCCGCTGGTCAAGGCGATGATGGAGCTGCACGGCGGCAAGCTCGAGCTGCACAGCACGGTTGGCGTGGGCACCACCGCGACCTTGTCCTTCCCGGCCGAGCGGCTGGTCTATCCCGCCGCCGAGGCATCCCCGGTAAAAGAGCTGGCGGCGGCCGCCGCCTGAGTGCGGTGGGCAGTCCGTAGGGTGGGTTAAGCGCAGCGCAACCCATGCCTCCGGCCGAGCGCCGCCCTGATGGGTTTCGCGCCGCTCAACCCATCCTACGATCAAAACATCGTCCGAACCTGATCTTTACCTTCGCCGCCAATCGGTCGAAGCTCCCAGACGGCACGCGCCCGGGTCCGGCGCGTCTGAAGGGAAGCGTTATGGCCGGGAAACCGTTTCGGCTCGAAGAAGCGACGATCGACGCGCTGCACCGCGCGATCAAGGCCGGCGAAACCACCTGTGTCGCGGTGGTCGAGCAGTATCTGGCCCGCGCCCGCGCCTATAACGGCGCTGCCAGCCTGCTGGTCACCGAGGACGGCGCCGCCGTCCCGACCGCGGCCGGCACAATGCGCGCCGGCGCGCCGCTCGCCTTCCCGGGCGAGACGGTCGCGGCATCCACGATTTTCCCCGACTTCGACAAATACCGCGGCAAGCCGCTCGAGTTCGGCCGCATGGAGGCGACCGCCTCCGACCCGGCGGTGCAGCAGCAATACGGCATGATCGTCGGGAAGCCGAACGCCGGGCAGTTGAACGCGCTGGCGACGCTCAACATCCGCGGCGAGCGCTCGGTTACCTGCAAGGGCGAGTTCGACCGGCACCCGTCGCAGGGGCCGCTGCCGCCCGCCGCGCCGCCGGTGTGCGACGAGTTCCGCCGCCAGCCCGACGCGCTTGAACGCGCCGCCGAGCTCGACGCCCAATACGGCAGCAACCCGCCGCTCGACGAACTGCCGATGTATGGGGTCGTGTTCTCGTTCAAGGACCCGTTCGACACCAAGGATATGCGCACCACCGGCGGCGGCGACGCGGCCTACGACATCGATTTCCCGGCGCGCGACCACATCCTGGTCGAGCAGATGCGCAAGAAGGGGGCGATTGTCTACGCCAAGGCGGTATGCACCGAATATAACGGCCGCGCTGGCAACCCCGGCGGCCGGCACGAGCCGGACAAGGTGCTGCCCTCGGTGCTCGGCTATCAGCGCAGCAGTTGGGGCGGCAATCCGTCGAACGTCTACGACACGACCCGCGCCGCCTCTTTGGGGTCGAGCTCGGGGTCGGGGGTGTCGGTCAGCGCCAATCTGGTGATGTGCAGCCTCGGCGAAGAGACCCGCGCCTCGTGCCGCGGCCCGGCCAACCACAACGCGGTGGCGCTAATCCTGCCGCATAAGGCGATGCTCGGCTTTGACGGCGGGGCGATCGGCGCCGACATCTATTGCGACCGCACCGGCATCCTCGCCCGCACCCTCGGCGATGCCGCCCGCGTGCTCGACGCACTGAAGGATGCCGAAAACGGCTATTACGACCCGCGCGACGTCTACACCACGGTGCCGCGCTCGTCGGTGCTGGAAGGCGGGTATGCGCGCCACGCCATGGCGCCGGCCTCGCTCAAGGGCGTGCGCATCGGCATCGTCGGCGAGTCGATGCTGCTGCGCCCCGGCGACCTGTCGGCCGAACCGATCTCCCGCGCCGCCGCGGCCGAGATCAAGACGGTGCTGGGGCAACAGCTGGGCGCGACCCTGGTGGAGTCCGGCGATCCCGCATGGGAGCGCGACCCCGACATCGAGCAGATGAACCCCGATTTCCGCCGGGCGCTGGCCAAGCTGGTGCCGGTGTTCATGCCCGATTTGCTGTTCCGCCTCGACCGCGACGGCGAGCCGGTATTTAAGGAGTTCGCCGCCGCCATCCAACCTACCGAGTTCCTGCCCGGCAAATACTTCGGCAGCGGCGCGATGACGCCGATCGATTATTGCGTCGCACTCGCCGAGGGCCGCATCGACCCGCCGCGCAATCTCGACATCGCCACCATCCAGGAGCAGGAGCTGGCGATGAGCTTCCGCTTCCACATCGCGCAATATCTCGGCCGCCGCGCCGCCGATTGGGCCGCGCGCGGCTTCGCCGAGACCCTGGCCGACTGGCCGAGCCTCAACCGGAGATCGAAGTTCTGGGGCGATGACGGCCGCGCCGCCTTCAAGAACTGGGAGGAGGTCAGCGACCCGCGCAACCACCTCGGCGGCCGCCAGGGGGTCGACGAGCGCATCATGCTGCGCGAATTGCTGCGCCGGCTCGACATGATGGTGATGCTGGAGAACAGGCTCGACGCGCTGGTGCGGCTGCACACGCCGCTGCCGCCGGCGAAGATCGGGGGCGCCAACGACCCGCCCGTGGGCCTACGGCCCACAGAGTTGGTCCCTGGGGGCGGCAGCAATTTGCGGCCGGAATCCTATTACGGCCCCAATGCCGGGTTGACCGAGATACTGGTGCCGGCGGGCTACGTGACCACGGTCTACGACCCGGTGTTCAAGCTCAGCGACGACGGCACCCGCTATGTCTCCGCCCCCGCCGCCGGTCCGACGACGATACCGGCGCCCGGCCTGCCGTTCTCGCTGGTGTTCCGCGCCGAGCCCGGCCGCGAGGACGCGGTGCTGAAGATCGCCTCCGCCTACGAAGCCGCCTCAAGGCGGCGCATCCCGCCGCCCGCTTTTCCGCCGCTTTAGCTGTAGGATGGGTGGAGCGCAGCGAAACCCATCGTGTTCACCGCCTCCATCGATGGGTTTCGCTACGCTCCACCCATCCTACGGAAAGAACCTCCGCCGATGCCCAACACAACCTATGTCCGCCCCACGCACTCCCTTCCGCCGCCGGTGCCGCCGCTGCTGGCGCCGCAGCCGCCGCTCGCGCCGTTGGTGCCGCCGGTGCATGTCGTCGATTTGATGACCGAGGCAGGCTCGGCGGCGTTCGGCGCGCGCTGGAAGGGGATCGAGGCCAAGCTGATCGAGGTTCCGGCGCTCACGGACTCGCGGCCCGAATTCAAGTCCACCTACGATGTCGAGCCGCATGCCGAGCTGCTCGGTTATGACGACTCGGGCTGGGCCGAGGTGCCCGCCACCGATCTCGGCGGCAGGCGGGGCGGCGGCATGATCTCGTTCTTCTGGTATCGCGCGACCCTGACGATCCCGCTCACTGCCCTCGGCTTCGACACTGCCGGGGCCAAGGCGGTGCTGCGGGTCAATGTCGACGACTATGCCGAGATCTGGGTCAACGGCGAGCTGCCGCGCGCCGCGGGGCGGCCGAGCCCGTCTTGCATCCAGGGCTTCAACATGCCCAACCGGCTGGTGCTCGGCGACAACATCGTCCAGCCGGGCGAGAAGTTCGAAATCGCCGTCTTCGCCATCAACGGCCCGATCTCGGCCGCGCCGGCGAATTTCCTCTGGTTCCGCGAGGCGAAGGTCGAGTTCTATCGGTAAATCATCGTTGTAAAGGCGCCCTGTCGTTTAATCCGTCATGCTAAAATTGCCGGAATGCCCAGGAGAACCGCATGAACACAATCAGCCGCCAGATGCACATGGGGGTGTTCGTCCTCGGCACGGGTAATCATTCGGCCGGATGGCGCTATGAGGGCGCGTTCAAGAGCCACATGGAACTGCCGGTGATGCAGGAGATCGCCCGCATCGCCGAGCGCGGCAAGTTCGACCTGTTGTTCATCTCCGACTCGATGGTGATGGACCCGACCGACCATCCCTCGTTCATGTGCCGGTTTGAGCCGACGACCTTGATTACCGCGCTGAGCGCTTGCACGACGCATGTCGGGCTCGGCGCCACAGTCTCGACCAGCTTCAACGAGCCGTTCAATGTCGCCCGCATCTTCGGCTCGATCGACCATCTGAGCGGCGGGCGCGCGGCGTGGAACGTCGTCACCAGCAGCAACACCAAGGCGGCGCTCAACTTCAGCCTCGAAGAGCATCTCGAGCACGAACTGCGCTATCAGCGCGCCAGCGAGTTCGTCGATGTCGTGCGCGGGCTGTGGGATTGCTGGGACGACGACGCGGTCGTTGCCGATAAGGTCACCGGGCAATTCGTCGACCCCGAAAAGGTGCGACCGCTCAACCACAAGGGGCGGTTCTTCCAGGTCAAGGGCCCGATCAACCAAGCGCGCTGCCCGCAGGGGCACCCGGTGATCATCCAGGCCGGCGGCTCTCCATCGGGTCTCGAATTGGCGGCGCGCACCGCCGATGTCGTGTTCTCGGTGGTGCAGGAGCTGGAGCCGGCTAAGGCGGCCTACGCGAACCTCAAGGGACGCATGGGAAAATACGGCCGCTCCCCGGAGGAGATCGCGGTGCTGCCGGGGGTGATGCCGATCATCGGCGCGAGCGACGCCGAGGCCCGCGAGAAGCTGGCGAAGCTGCAAAGCTGGATCACCCCGACCAACGCCGTCACCCTGGTCGCCAGCCGCATCGGCTACGATGTGAGCGGCTATCCGCTCGCCGGGCCGGTGCCGCCGCCGCCGCCGTTCCAGGGCAGCCAGACCTTTACCAGCGTGCTCTACGAGATGGCCAAGCGCGAGAACATGACCCTGCGCGACCTCTACAATCTGACCGCGGCGGCGCGCGGACACTGGGTGGTCTGCGGCACGCCGCACGGGATCGCCGACACGTTGCAGGAGTGGTTCGAGGGCGGCGCGGCCGACGGGTTCAACATCCTCCCGGCCTATTTCCCCGGCGGGTTCGCCGATTTTGTCGATTTGGTGATCCCGGAACTGCAGCGCCGCGGATTGTTCCGGCAAGACTACGAGGGCATCACCCTGCGCGACCATTTCGGACTGGCGCGGGTGCCTGCTCCCGGCGGAATGCGGCAAGCGGTGGGCGCGGAATGAACTTGTAGGGTGGGTTGAGCAAAGCGAAACCCACCATCCGGGCCGGCCGCTCGAATGGGTTTCGCTTCGCTCAACCCATCCTACGGTCTGGGGCGCCCGTAACGCCTCAGCAACCCGGTCAGTTCGCCGACATTGGGCCATTCATCGATGCGGTCGACCGCCTGCTCGATTGCGGCCGCGCCCTCGGCGGTGACGACCTCGCCGGCGAGTTCGCGGAATTTGGCGCGCAGCTCGGCTTCGGAGAACGGGTCGTTGAAATCGCCGCGATGGCTTTCGCATGAATGGGTCGCCGAGCGGCCGTCGGCGAGCGTCACCGTCACCCGCGCGGGGCGCTTCGCCGGCACGAGCGCGCTCATCGCCGGGTCTTCCATAACATGGACCTTGTGGCGCAGCGCGGCGATCTGCGGATCGGCGAGGGCGCTGTCGTCGAGCGCCGCGTAGCCGGCATGGCCGCGCACCACCATCGCCGCCGCGGCATGCGGCAGCGAGTATTTCGAGGCGAAGTAGTTGGGTGGGTCGGGGTTCTGCATCACCGACGCGAAGCGGTAGGTCGCGATCTCGATGCGCGCAACCTCGCCGGGGCGTGGCTTTAGTTCGGCGAGCGCGGCGGCGAGGCAGTCCAAGGCCGGGTGGATCGGGTTGCAGCAGGCGTAGAGGCGGAAGTAGTTGCGGGTGATGTGCCAATCCGTGCCGAGCCCGTCGAGAACCCCCTCGGCGCTGAACCCGTCGCCGACCAGCTGCCCCAGCGCCTCCTCGACCGCGTCCGGCTGGGCGGTGAACCCCGCCAGCGCCAGCTCGGGCGCCAGCGCCGCGGCGAACCCGCTCATCCCGCCGGCGACGTTGAGGTTGGTCGCGCCGGCGACTGCGTTGGTGTAGCTCGGGGTCAAGAGCATCGTCGTGGCGATGCGCATCGCCCGGCTGACCCCGCCGGCGTCGAGCCCCCTGAGCCGCGCCCCGGCCGCCGCCGCGGCCAGCAGCGACACCTGCCCGTTCTGATGCGCCAGCGGCCGCGGCTTGAACCCGGCGCCGATGCGGCCGACCAGGTCATAGCCGAGCACCAGCGCCGCCAGCATCTCCTTGCCCGAGCTGCCGGCCTGCTCGCCGACCGCCAGCACCCCGGGCAGCACCTGCATCGCCGCCTGGCCGGTGACCAGGCGCAGCCCCTCGCACAACTCGATCGCCCGCCCGGCAATGCCGTTGAGCAGCGCGGCGAGGCGGGGGTCCTGCGCCGGCCAGTCGCGCGCATACACCGTCGCGCCGCTGCCGGCGCTCGGCGCGAGCCGCTCGCGCAGCGCCGCCACCTCGGGCCGCGCCGAACCCGCGAGGATCACCCCCAGCGTGTCGAGCAGCACGATCTTGGCGTGCTTCCGTACCGATCCGGGAATGTCCTCGAACCGTGTCTCGGCGACGAATTTGGCGAGGGTTTCAATCTGCTGGCCCAATGTCTTTCCCAAAATGAAAATGACAGATCGTCGTCCGCGAAAACGGGGACCCAGGGCAACCGGTATTACGTTATCCGAGAATCTACGCAAACGGAACGACAGCCGGATTCGTCCGAAGGATAGCGGACACCGGGGTTTCGGACCGGCCGTGTCAGCGGGTTCGCTAAAGCGGATCGTGCGTCTCACTCCGATTCTTTATTGGCAAAGTGGCTATTGGGACGGGTAACGTCGCATCGTTCGACTCGATGAATGGTGACCAGCACATGGCATCACGGCAATTGCGCCTTGGCGCGTTTATGCGCCCGGTCGGAATCCATACCGGGTGGTGGCGCTATCCGGGCGCCTATCCCGACGCGAACTTCAACTTGAAGCACCTGATCCGGTTTGCGCAAAAGCTCGAGGCGGGGCGGTTCGACGCCTGGTTCATGGCCGACCATCTCGCCGTCCTCAACATGCCGATGACGGCGCTGAAGCGCAGCGCGACGGTGACCTCGTTCGATCCGCTGACCCTGTTGCCGGCGCTGGCGATGATGACCGAGCATATCGGCCTCATCGCCACCGCCTCGACCACATTCGAGCCGGCCTACATGATCGCCCGGCGCTTCGCCTCGCTCGACCATATCAGCAACGGCCGCGCCGGGTGGAACCTGGTGACCACCTCGAACCCCGACGCGGCGCTCAATTTCGGCCTGACCGAGCACATGGATCACGGCGAGCGCTATCGCCGCGCCCGCGAGTTCTACGACGTGGTCACCGGCCTCTGGGACAGCTTTGCCGAGGACGCCTTTGTCCGCGATGTCGAGAACGGCATCTATTTCGACCCCGCCCGCATGCATGTGCTCGACCATGAGGGCGAGTTCCTGTCGGTGCGCGGGCCGCTCAACATCGCCCGGCCGATCCAGGGGTGGCCGGTGATCGTCCAGGCCGGCGCTTCCGACGCCGGACGGCAGCTCGCCGGCGAGACCGCCGAGATGGTCTTCGCCAGCGGCGGCAATTTCCCCGACGCGCAGCGCCTCTACGCCGACATCAAGGGCCGCGGCAAGGCGGTCGGCCGCGACCCCGACCACATCAAAATCCTGCCCGGCTGCCTCGTCGTCGTCGGCGACACGGTCGAGGAGGCCAAGGCGAAACGCGCGCTGCTCGACAGCGGCGTGCATCCAGACAGCGGCATCGCCTCGCTGTCGATCGCGTTGGGGCACGACGCCTCGGTCTTCGACCTCGACGCGCCGCTGCCGGACATTCCCGAAAGCAACGCCAGCAAAAGCGGCCGCGAGCGCGTCATCGCCCGCGCCCGGCGCGACAATCTCACCGTGCGTCAACTCGCGCAGATCGCCGGCAGCTATGGCGGGCTGGCGATGGTCGGCACCCCCAAGACCATCGCCGACCAGATGGAGTAATGGCTCCATGGCGACGCCTGCGATGGGTTCAACATCATGTTCCCGTGGGTGCCGGGCGGGCTCGACGAGTTCGTCGACCGGGTCGTCCCCGAATTGCAGCGCCGCGGCCTCTTTCGCCGCGAATACGAGGGCCGGACCCTGCGCGAGAACCTCGGGCTGCCGCGGCCGGAGAACCGGTTTTTCCCGAAGCGCCAGACCGACCTCGCGGCAGAAGGTTAATTCGGAAACCCTGAAATATTCAGCTATATTTCATATGATCGATATGATTTAGGAAATCATCCCGTGTCTTGAATCGCCCTACACCGCGGATTGCAATAAGAAAAAACTCCCAGGAATGCTTGAGAAATAATTCTCCAGCGCGGTAATAATTTGTAACAATTTATCGACCGGATCTAGCTGATAACACGCTCTGCCATAAATAAGAAGACTTGTTAACAAGGAGATTTCATAATCACACGCGGGCTCAGATGCCAAGCTCGAAAGCACCAATAAACCCGCGTTCTCCATAAAGGTTCGGAACTCGGCGTTGAACTCTAGCCGAGACGTAATTCCTGTAAGCCCCTGGGACACATTGACTAATGACTGCTCGTGGAATGCAATGGCAGTATACCGTTGCCGGGGGCGGATACCTGATGGTGCGGCATACGACGTTAATGGCAATATTCTCGGGGCTGGGCCGTAAAATTGGAGTAGCGCCATATAGGTTTCAGCTTTTTCGAGTGCTATCTCTCGTGCTCTCACCGGTTCGGCTTCAATCGAAAAATACATTGCAGCTTTACCCAACCATTCGTGATGTAATTTTTCTTTCATCAATTGAGCTTGCTCCGGTGGGGCGGTGCGAAATCCTGAATCGATTTGAGCATCGAGCTCTCTTCGCGACACCATCTTCAGCGTCGCATCGGCAAAGGATAGCTCACCATCAACACTGGTTTCCTCGATGGGAATCCCGACGGAGAGAGGTTTCACGCGATCTCTAACCGTTTTTATGATTTCTTGGGCCAGCGGGCCGCTAGTACGTTTTCGAAATACATTCCCAATCCATTCTAAGACCAACTCCTGAATCGTGTGCGTGCTGAGGATGTCGCGAACTTCCTTTCGATCATGTATCTTTTCGATAAACCTGAGAGCCTGCTGTAAATCCTCGTCGGTGAGGCCGAACATCTTGTCTTCTGCCGGGTAGAAACGTGTTGTCAATCGTCCAAAAATATCTACTTGGGATAACTGAATCTCTCCAATGATATCTTTTTCTGTAATTGTCACGGTTGCACGTTCGTCGTCGCGTCCGCTGGGCGGCCGGCGGCTGGCTTGTTCCAAGTCAGTCAGGTCTTTTACTAGAAGGACCAGACGCGCGCCTTCGCGCTCGATCCAGGCGACAAAATCGGGCTGAAGCTCAAATTGCACTTGTTGGGCCTTCTGTCGGTCGCTTAGCTATAGGAACATGAGGCGATAGTCGCAATGCCAACTGCGAGCGACGAGACGACGAGGGAGAACAACGTCATGGCCTTTTACGAACTGCGGCAATACCACGTGCGCCCCGGCAAGATGGACGAATGGGTCAAGATCATGGAGGAGGAGATCATCCCCTTCCAGGTGTCGAAAGGCATGGTCATCACCGGCAGCTTCCGCGGCGAGACCGACGATTCCAAATACGTCTGGTTGCGCCGCTTCGAGAGCGAGGCCGAGCGCGAGGCGCTCTACAAGGCGGTCTACGACACCGATTACTGGAAAACCAAGATCGCCCCGCGCGTGCCCGAATGCCTCGACCGCGACAAAATGGTCATCACCCGAATGGTGCCGACCCCGAAATCCGCGGCGACGTAATTCAATTCGTCACCTCCGCGTTCGCGGGGGTGACGCCCAACTTTCGGGAGAAAAAGATGCCGGATGCCAATCGGCAGGAGCGGGTGGCGCTGGTCACCGGCGGGCTGCGTGGGCTCGGGCGGGCGATGAGCCTGGCGCTGGCGCGCGCCGGGCATCCGGTCGTCGCAGTCGGCCATATCGAGAGCGACGTCGCCGAGGTTTCCGCCGAGGCCGAAAAGCTGCAGCTCGGCCAACGCTACCACCCGCTCGTCGCCGATCTGCGCGACAAGGGCGAGTGCGACCGCGTCGTCGCCGCGACAAGCGAGCGGTTCGGCAAGGTCGACATCCTCGTCAACAATGCCGGGCTCACCTTCACCTATATCGACCCGGCGCGGTTCCGCCGCGACAGCATCCAGCGCTTCTGGCAGGTCGATGACGAGATCATCGACAACGTCATCACCACCAATTACCTCGCCGCCGACCGCCTCGCGCGGCGGGTGGCGCCGGCGATGGTCGAGCGCGGCTGGGGCCGGATCGTCAACGTGACCACCAAGCTCGACACGATGAACCGCATCGGCACGCATCCTTACGGCGCGGCCAAGGCGGGGCTCGAAATGGCGACCGAGGTCTGGGCCAAGGACGCCGCCGGCAGCGGCATGACGGTCAACATCGTCAACCCCGGCGCCGGCGCCAACACCCCGGGCATGGCCGACGAGATGCGCGAAGCGAGCGCCGCCGGCCGTGTCTCCCGCCTGGTCGAGCCCGCCGAGATGGAGGCGCCGATCCTCTTTGTCGCCTCGCGCGAGGCGGACGCGGTCAACGGCTGGCGGTTCGATGCCAATCTGTGGGACCCAAGTCTGCCGCCGCGCGAAGCGGCGTGGCTCGCCGGCCGCCCGGCCGGGTTCGTCTTCCACCCGCACCGCGATTTGCCGTAGCGGTGTCTTGCAGTGAAGTCTATTCAGGCCTCGCGCCGTTTCGCTCGTGCGGATAGTGAATTACCGGTAACGCGTCAAAATAAGCCCCTTGGCCGGGCTTGACCCGGCCATCCACGTCTTCCTGCCCACCGTTTAAATCGCTCGCAAAGACGTGGATGCCCGGAACAAATCCGGGCAAGGACGCTTTTGTACGCGGGGAGTTTTACCCCCTTCGGAAACTGATCTAGGTTCCTGCGATGACCGAAACGGATCCCTTTCTCTGGCTTGAGGACGTTGAAGGCGACCGGGCGCTGGCCTGGGTGCGTGAGCAGAATGCCCGCACCCTCGCCCTGCTCGAGGCCGATCCGCGCTACCAGGGCCTCCACGACGCCGCGCTCCAGATCGTCACCGCGCGGGACCGGGTTCCCTATCCCCGGTTCCTGGGCGGCGCGCTGGCGAATTTTTGGCAGGACGAGACCCATGTGCGCGGGCTGTGGCGGCGCACCACGCTGGATTCGTACCGCACCGCCCAACCGGATTGGCAGACGATCCTCGACCTCGACGCGCTCGCTGCCGCCGAGGGCAAAAATTGGGTATTCCAGGGCGGGATCGCCCTGCCGCCGGACGATTGCCTCGCCCTGATCGGCCTTTCCGATGGCGGCAAGGACGCGTCCGAGTGGCGCGAGTTCGATGCCGCCGCCGGCGCCTTTATCGATGGCGGTTTTTTTCTCCCCGAGGGCAAGCAGAGCGCCAGCTGGCTCGACGGCGACACGCTGCTGGTCGGCCGCGACTGGGGGCCGGGGACGATGACCGCCTCGGGCTATCCGTTTGTCCTCAAGCGCCTGGCGCGCGGTGCGCCGCTCGACCGGGCCGAGGAAATCTTTCGTGGGACCGAGGCGGACGTCAACGTACGCCCCGCGGTGCTGCGCGATCCCGATGGCCGGGTGCGCCGCGTCCTCGTGTTCCGAGCGCTGACCTTCTTCGAAACCGAGACCTATCTTCTCGGCGACGGGCGGCCAATCCGTTTGCCGGTGCCGCTGAAGTCGCAATTTCGCGACTTCGTGTCGGGGCAGCTCGTGTTCACGCTGGAGGAGGCGTGGCAATGGCGCGGCGCGACCTACCCGCCCGGCGCCTTGATTTCGCTCGATCTCGCGGCTTGCCTTACCGATATGGAGACCGTCGAGCCGCGGTTGATCCATGCGCCGGGGCCGCGGGAGACGATCGAGAGCGTGACGGCGACCCGCGCGCGGCTGCTGGTGACGATCTACCGCAACGTCCAGGGCTGCGCGGTGTCGTACCGGTTCGACGGCGGCGCCTGGCTGCCGACACCGCTGGAGCTGCCGGAAAATGCCTCGATCACGATCGTCTCGGCAAACGACCGAGACGAGCGCGCCTTTGTCGACGCCGCCGGGTTTCTCACCCCGAACACGCTCTATCTCGCAGACCTCGCGGCCGAGAGCGTGGCGCCGGTCAAATCGTCGCCGGTACGCTTCGATGCCGCACCGTTTGTCGTCGAGCAGTTCGAGGCCGCATCGTCCGACAGCACCGGGGTGCCCTATTTCGTCGTCCGGCCTCGGGCCATCTCCTTCGACGGCAACGCTCCGACCCTGCTCTACGGTTATGGCGGGTTCCAGGTGTCGATGACCCCGGCCTATGTCCCGGTCGCCGGCAGGCTGTGGCTGGAGCATGGCGGGGTCTACGTCATCGCCAATATCCGCGGCGGCGGCGAGTTCGGCCCGGAATGGCACCAGGCCGCGCTCAAGGGTAACCGCCAGCGCGCCTATGACGATTTCATCGCCGTCGCCGAGGATTTGATCCGCCGCAACATCACCGCGCCGCGCCGGCTCGGGATCATGGGCGGGTCGAACGGCGGCTTGTTGATGGGGGTAATGCTGACCCAGCGGCCCGATTTGTTCCGCGCTGTCGTCATCCAGGTGCCGCTCTTGGACATGCTGCGCTACCACAAGCTGCTGGCCGGGGCGTCGTGGATGGCCGAGTACGGCGACCCCGACGATCCCGCCGACGCGGCGTTCCTGCGCCGCATCTCGCCCTACCAGAACCTGCGCGCGGGACCCGGCTATCCCGAGCCGTTTTTTCTGACCTCGACCAAGGATGACCGCGTCCATCCCGGCCACGCCCGCAAGATGGCGGCGAAAATGGCGGCGATGGGCCTGCCGTTCCTCTATTATGAGAATATCGACGGCGGGCACGCCGCCGCCGCCAATCTGCAGGAGCGCGCCCGGCGCCACGGCCTCGAATTCACCTACCTGATGCGCAAGCTGATGGATTAATTGCTCGTTGTCATTGCGAGCGCAGCGAAGCAATCTCGTGCGAAAGAGGGCCAAGGCGGATCGAGATTGCTTCGTCGCTGCGCTCCTCGCAATGACGGCATGTTGTGGAGGAAACCAATGGCGATCAGCAAATTCACCACCGTCTATGCCGGCCATATCGATTTCCCCGATCACGGCCAGGACGCGACCCCGGCCAACGAGCGCCGCTTCACCAATGATGAGCTCGCCTCGGTGTTTGAGAAGTCGGAGGCCATCGCCAAGCGGATGGACGATCTCGGCTACGACATGATGTGGATGGCCGAGCACCATTTCCAGCACGAGGGCTACGAGTGCATCCCCAACATCCTGATGCTGGCGGTGCACCTCGCGCATGTGACCAAGAACATCAAGATCGGCTGCGGCTTCAACATCACCCCGATGTGGCACCCGCTGCGGCTCGCCGAGGATTTCGCCACCGCTGACATTCTCACCAAGGGCCGCACCGTGTTCGGGGTCGGCCGCGGCTACCACAGCCGCGAGGTCGAGACCTTCGGCGCGCCGATGATCGACGGCGAGGCCAATCGCGAACTGTTCGAGGAACAGGTCGAAATCATCATGAAGGCCTTCAACAACAAGAGCTTCTCGCACAAGGGCCAGCACTACACGCTGCCGCCGGCGGTGCCGTATCGCGGCTACGACCTCAAGGAGCTAAGCTTGGTGCCGCGCCCGGTCAACATGCCGGTAGAGTGCTGGCAGCCGATCGTCAGCGCCAGCCCGCGCGGGCTCGACTTCATGGTCCGCCACAACATCAAGGGCGCGGTCGGCGGCGGCGCGGCGACCATGTCGGCCGGGCCGATCCAGGGCTACCAGGACGCCGCGGCGCGCGCCGGCAAGAACCTGAAGCTCGGCGAGAACCTGACCATTGGCATCCATTTCATGGTCGGCAGGACCAAGGAGGCGGCGCTCAAAGCTCTCAAGCCGCTTTATGAAGAGCATGCCAAGATGTTCGCGCCGTTGGGTTTTGTCCCCGGGCTGACGCCGGCGCAGGTGCAGGCCGTCGCCGGCCGCGGCGGCTGGGATGCGGCCGGGGTGCCGACCGTCGAGCATTTCGTCGGGCTCGGCTCATGGTTCGCCGGCACCCCCGACGACCTCGTCACCCGCCTCAAGCAGATCGAGGAAAGCTATCCCGGCATGGAGCTGATGAGCCTGTCCCCGCCGCTGACCACGCCCAAGGACATCATGCTCGAGCAGTTCCAGATCGTCGCCGAAGAAGTGATGCCGCATTTCCGCGGCAAACCGGCGGTGCGCGACGCGGCGAAGTAGGGGAATTCGCGTTGGATTTGTGGGCTGATTTACGCCGCGAAATACTAGAGAAACTACCCTTTAATAAACACGACCCCACATTGGTTCAGGCGCTGGCAGACATGCCGGTGTCTGAACTGCTCATTCGTTTTTACAATTGGCTTGGACGGCTCGTTCACCCTCATGCAAGAATCGTCTATCAGTCTCAGGAGTTTCTTTCGTCTAATTTTCTAAAGGAAAGGAGTGATGATCTTAATGTTCTAATTGATAAAATTTGCTCTGGTGACGACGTTGGGCCACATCTCAGCAAGGGCGTTAGAGATGGTTATGTAAATGTATCTCCTAACAAGAAAAAGAATCTCAATCGACGTGTCGACCTAGATATATGCTGTTAAATGACTGGGGAATTCATCATTTACATATCTCTAGTGAGTTATGTACGGACGGTTTTGTGAAGCGGGACGGCCCGTTGTTTTTTGCAAAAAGACTGTTACATTCTTGATATTATGAACCATGGTATCTGGACAAACCAGCATTTGGTTGAAGTGGCGGTCCGTAACTGGCCTGATGCCGAATTGTTTTTTGAGTTGAAGGGTGTAAGCGGTACGCAATGGTCCAGTTCTGGACGTTCATACTCTGGGGACGATAGGAAGACGCTGCGTGCGGCCGGAATCGCGACATTTGTTGAAGTAGATGGGCGTGTGCTGATGCCTCGAAGCGGCGGCATCAGCACCGCAGGAACCTCCGTACAATCTGTCCGGCAAGCCCAGCAGCTGCTTCGCAGCTTGAAACGTTTAGAAGACGGTTTGAATGCCGATCCGAATTTTCTGAAGGCAGCTTTCGATCAAGCTGGGTTGCGATATCCAAATCAGCCAGATTTGCACCTGGTGCTTCATGATTTCGGCGACGCATGGGATTGGATTGTATACGAAGCTAGTGGAGCGAATCTGACAAATGGAACCCGGCGAATGAGCTGAAAAGCCGCAGAATGCCTCGAATTGCGGCGGACTCTTCCGTTTGATTTTCACCACTAGCACCAGGACCGCACTTCCAGTGACCTAATTGACAAACGAAAATGGGAGAGCCGCGGCCTTCTCAGCCCGGCGTTTGCCGCGCCGACAGCGCCATCGCGATCAGCGCGATGCCGCCGAACATGAGGTCGATCCCGACCAGCAGCCCGAGCGCCCAGGCCAAGGTGCCCGGCAGGCCCAGGATGATGATCGCGGCGAGAGCCAAATCCATGATCCCGCCGATCATCATCCATTCCCAGCGGCCGGACAGCTCGCGGCGGTGCTCGATCGCCATCGCAACGATCAGCACGCCGTCGATCAGGAAGAACGCGGTCAGCACAAAGGTCAGCGTCACGACCCCGGCGATCGGGTTCCACAACAACGTCACGCCTGCCAGCAGCGCGATCGCCGCGGACAACAGCGACCACCAGAAGCCGGGCGCGTTGCGCTGACCGAAGGTCGCGATCAGCCCGACGATGCCGCCGACCAGGAACAGCCAGCCGAGCACGACCGCGGTCGCCAATCCCGCGAGCGGCGGCAGTGCGATTGCCGCCAAGCCGAGCACTGCGAGAACGATCCCTTCGACCAAATATAGACGCCAATGGTTTTGCACCGAGCGCCGCAACGCGGCTTCGGTGTCGGGGAAGCGGTTCGACGACATGGCCTTTACCCTCCGGATGAAGGCTCAGCTTGCATCAAATAAGCGCGCTTGCCGATGATCGCGGTCAACACGAAAAACCCCTCTCCGTCGCCGGAGAGGGGTTCGTCTCGGCTGGCTCGGACCTAAAGGTCAGCCGTGCGCGGCCTGGTAGCGCGAGTTGCGCAGCACGCGGCCGGGCAGGTTGCCGGTGTGCTCGCCTTCCTTCATCAGCATGCGGCCGTTGACGAAGGTGGCGTAGATGCCCTGCGCCGGCTCCTTGAAGCGCCAGCCGCCGGCCGGGAAGTCATGCACGACGAATTCGGGCAGCGGCTTTACCGTGTCGGGGTCGAACACGGTGATGTCGGCGGTCATCCCCGGACGCAGCAGCCCGCGGTCGTAAAGCCCGAAGGTCGAGGCCGAGTCAAAGGTCAGCCGGCGCACTGCCTGCTCCAGGGTCATCGCCTGCTTCTCGCGCACCCACTCGCTGAGCAACCGGGTCGAAAAACCGTAGCCGCCATGGAATTGCACATGCGCCCCGCCATCCGATAGCCCGATGAGTGCGTTCGGATAGGTCAGGATCTGCCGCATCGCTTCTTCTTCGACGTTGTTCTCGGCCTGCATGAAAATGGTCTGCAGCTTCTCCTCGACCACCAGGTCGAGGAACGCGTCGATGATGCCCTTGTTCTGCGCCTTGGCGATTTCGTGGATCGATTTCTCGATCATCCACTGGTTCTTTTCGAGCACCGGCTCGTGCACCCAGACGTAGTTGTACCAATCCTTGGCGATGGTGCCGCCGGGGATTTCGACCTTCCACTCGATCATTTCCTCGTGGAGATTCTGGCGGATCGCCGGGTTGGCGTAGGCCGCCATCTTTTCGTCGTCCGAGGAGATCAGGATCGGGTGCCAGGTCGGCGAGCCGCGGAACAGCTGCGAATTGCTCATGTTGAACGTCTGGGTCGTGCGGTTCGGCGAGCACAGCGGATAGGCGCGGATGCCTTTGGCGGTGGTCTCGTTGACCCGGTCCATGTGGGTCTTCCACTCGCCGGGGCGGCGCACGCTCTGGCCGAGGTTGTTGTAGACGACCGGCCGGCCGGTGGCTTCGCTGAGGCGCGCCATCAGCCCGTCGCGCATCTCGGCCTCGCGGCCGCCGCCCGACTGGATGATGCCGGTGCCCATCTCGCGCAGCACGTCGCCGAGCGCGAAGATTTCCTTCTCGTCGGCCCACAGCGCCGGGATGTGCACGCCCTGCGGATCGTAGTGGCCCTTGTTGCGCGACACCGACAGGCCGAGCGCACCGCCTTCCATGCCGTCGCGGACGATGGCCTGCATTTCCTTGAGCTCGGCGTCGGTCGCGGTGCGGGTCTGGCACTCGTCGCCCATCACGTAATAGCGCACCGCGGTGTGGCCGATCAGCGTGCCGACATTGACCCCCAAATTCTGGTCGAGCTTGTTCATGTATTGCGGAAAGGTTTCCCAGTCGACCTCGATGGTGTTGAGCACCTCCATCGGGATCGCTTCGACATAGCTGAGAAACTCGGCCATGCGCTCTTCCTGGCCCTTGCGCACCGGCGCCAGGGACAGCGAGCAATTGCCGATGACGACGCTGGTCGCGCCGTGGTCGCACGAGAACGAACACAGCGGGTCCCAGGTGACCTGCGCGTCATAATGGCAATGGTTGTCGATAAAGCCCGGCGCGATCACCTGGCCGTCGACGTCGACAACCTGATCGGCCGCGCCGGACAGCTTGCCGATTTCGGCGATCTTGCCGTCCTTGACCGCGATGTCGCCCTGAAAGGCAGGCATCCCCGAGCCATCGACGATGCGGCCGTTCTTGATCAAGACGTCGTATGCCATCGGGGTTCCTCCGTGCGTGGTGCGGTTCAACCGTTCATTGTGGAAAAACTATATCATGATGGCCTTGCGCCGCGCCTGGAATCTCAGAATGTCGGCGAGCCGAGCCATGCGCCGGGCGCACGTCAACGGAGGAAGCCATGATCACCGTTCTCGATCTGAAGGCCGAGTTTTCCAAGCTGACGATGCTGGAGGGACGCACCCCGACGACCCCCGAGACCGCGCGCAAGGGCGCCTTCGCACGGCTTGCGCCCTATCGCGACGGCGCGATCTTCACCGCCAAATTTGCTGGCCTTGCCGCCTGGGAGCGCCACCCGCAGGGCGACGAGATCGTGCAGATCGTCGACGGCGCCACCACCTTGCACCTGATGACCGCGGAGGGACGGCAATCCCTCGAGCTCCGCGCTGGAATGATGGCGATCGTGCCGCAAAACACCTGGCATCAGTTCGAGGCGCCCGGCGGCGTCACGCTGATGACCGCGACGCCGCAGCCGACCGAGCACCTCACCGTCGATGTCGAAGACCCGCGCACGCTCGGGTGAGTAGGGAGAATTACCCCTCTCCCGCATGCGGGAGAGGGGTTTAGCGTCGCGCTACTCCGCCGCGACTTTGTCCTTGGGCCCGAAGCTCGGCGCCTTGTCGATCTCGTCGACCAGCGCTGCCTCGCCTTCGGTCGGCAGGTTCTCGGCCCAGTTGAGCGCGGTGTCGATGTCGCCTTCCCACATGTCGCGCGGCAGCTCGTAGAGCAGCTCGACCCCGTAGCCGTTGGGGTCGCTGATATAGACGCTGCGGGTCATGCCGTGGTTGACCCGGCGCTCGAACTTGACCCCGCGCTTTTGCAGGAACGCCAGCTGCCGCAGCCACGCGTCGCGGCCGGGCAGGGAGATCGCGATGTGGTTGACCGCGACCGGCGCGCCGAACATCTGCCAATCCTTGGGCCGCGGCGGCAGCGCCTTATTTTCGACCAGCGCGATGTCGTGGTGGTTGAGCTGGCCATCATGGTCGGCGCTGTAGAAGCGCATCACCGGGCGCGGCCGCTGCGGGGTGCCGGGCTGCAGCGCACCGACCTGCTTCATGCCGACGACCTCGGTCCAGAATGCGTGGGATTCCTCGATGTCGCGGACATTGAGGACGAGGTGGTTGACCCCGCTCGGGGTCTCCGCGCGCTTGGGTGCTACGGTCTTGCTGTCCGCCATGTCAGACCTCGCGAGTTTGGAGTTCATTTGCGGCGACAATACCGCTGCGGCGGGCGGCAGGAAAGCAGGAGCCGTCACGCCACCAGCGTGTCCCCCACCGCGACCTCGCCGGCGTTCAGCACCTCGGCGTAGATGCCCATGAGGTTGTGGCCGAAATGGCGCCTCAATTCGCCGAGGATGTCGAGGTCGCGCTCGGCGGTCGCCGGGTTGACCTCGATTGCGGCGCAGCGGGTGATCGTCGCGATGACCCGAAGGCGCGCGCCGCCAACCGTAATCTCCCGCTCCAGCCACGCGTGTTCCGCCCAGGCCGGGGGTCCATCGAAATAGACATTGGCGCGGAACCGAATCGGATCGACCTCGGCGCCGATCTTGGCTTCGAGGTCGCGGATGCTGTTGCGGTTGATCAGCGAGACGTATTTGTCGGTCGACGCGTTGGGTTTCGGCCGAGAATCGGCAAAGGCGTGGCCCGCCGCCTCGACAATGCGCAGTGGCCCCGCCACCTTGCCGCCCATGAACTCGTCGAAGAACGCGGCGATCCGGCGCTGCCCTTCGGGCTCGGTCAGGCGCGCCTCCAGCAGCATTTCCTGCCCGCGCGCGATCGACAGCACCGCGCTCGCGGGATCGAACCGGGTCGTCAGCTCCGCCAGCTTCGCGTCGCGCATCAGCATGATGAAATGAGTTTTGGACAGCCAGGCCGGGTGGTCAGGGTCGAATTCGGTGGTGGCCAGCGCCACGGCAAACCGCCGATCCTCCGGCAGGCATTGACCCGGCGCGAGGCCGACCTGGTCGAGCGCCTCGGCGGAGAGGCCCTTGACCGGGTAGCGATAGATCGCGGTGACGGCGGCATTCATGCGGGCTCCCCCTCTGCCGCATGAGAGTAGCGAGGAAGAAGCCGATTTTCATCCCGCATCGGTGCGTTAGTATCGATCCAGCTTGTCATTGCGAGGAGCGCGGAGCGCGATGCGGCTCGCAATGACGCGGTGAAGGGAGAGAAGAACATGAAAGCGGATTATGTGATCGTCGGCGCCGGCTCGGCCGGATGCGTGCTGGCCAACCGGCTGACCGAGGAGCCGTCGGTGCGGGTGATCCTGATCGAGGCCGGCGGCAAGGACTGGAACCCGCTGATCCATATCCCCGCCGGCTTTATGAAGATGCTCGACCACAAGACCCTGACCTGGGGTTTTCATGCCGAGGCCGATCCCGGCACCAACGGGCGCGCGATCCTCTATCCGCGCGGCCGGGTGATCGGCGGCTCGTCGTCGATCAACGGGCTCATCTACATCCGCGGCCAACCCGAGGATTACGACCACTGGCAGCAGCTCGGCAACCGCGGCTGGGGCTGGGAGGACGTTCTGCCCTACTTCAAGAAGGCCGAGCGCTGGGAAGGCGAGGGCAGCGAGGTGCGCGGCAAGGAGGGCCCGCTGTTCACCTCGAAGATGGACCGGCCGCCGATCTGCGAGGCTGCGGTCGAGGCCGGCAAGCAGATCGGCCTCGAATACCGCGCGGACGTCAACGATCTGTCGCGCGTCCACAACGACTGCATCGGCTGGTGCCAGCAGACCCGCGGCGGCCGCCGCCGCGCCAGCACCGCGCGCACCTATCTGCGCCCGGCCTTGAAGCGCGGCAATCTGGAGCTCGTGACCAAGGCGCTGGTGCACCGCATCGTCTTCGACGGCAAGCGCGCCGTCGGGGTCGAGTTCTCGCGCGGCGGGCACGTCGAGCGCGCCGATGCCGGGCGGGAGGTAATCCTCTCCGCCGGCGCGGTCGGGTCGCCGCATCTCTTGCAGCTCAGCGGCGTGGGCGATCCCGAGCATCTCGGCCAGATCGGGGTGCCGGTCGTGCATAGTCTCGCCGGGGTCGGCAAGAACATGCAGGACCACTACGTCGTCCGCGTCACCCGCCGGGTGGTCGGCGCGCAGACCGCCAACGAAAAGGCGCACGGCTTGCCGCTCGCCGGCGAGGTGCTGCGCTACCTGTTCACAGGCAAGGGCATGCTGACGTACAGCGCGAGCCTGGTGGCGGCCTCGGTCAAGGTTCTGCCGGAATCGGCGACCCCCGACATCCAGTGCTCGTTCGCGCCGGGCAGCTTTGTCAACGGCACGGTCGGCCAACTCGAGCGTGAGCCGGGCCTCACCGCCGGCATGTGGCAGATGCGGCCGCTGTCGCGCGGCTATGTCATGGCCAAGACCAACCGGCCCGGCGACGCGCCGGCGATCAACCCGCGCTATCTGTCGGACGAGACCGACCGCCGTGCGGTGGTCGGCGGCGTCCGCTATGTGCGCAAATTCTTCGAGGCGCCGGCGCTGAAGCAGTTCATGGGCGCCGAGAGCCTGCCCGGCGAGCAGGTGCAGAGCGACGACGAGATCCTCGATTACGCGCGCAGCTACGGCAACACCGTCTACCACGCCACCTGCACCTGCATGATGGGCCGCCACGCGATGGCGGTGGTCGACGACGAGCTGCGGGTCTACGGACTCGAAGGGCTGCGGGTGATCGACGCCTCGGTGATGCCGGCGGTCAGCTCGACCAACACCAACGCGCCGACGATCATGATCGCCGAGAAAGGCGCGGCGATCATCAAGGCCAGCGCGCGGCAGAAGCTGGCGGCTTGATGTAGGCGCCGGCGGTCATCCGCGCGGGAACCGCGTGTGTCGCAGCTCGACCGGTCGTGTAATATGAAATGAGCGTGACCGCGTACAACCGTAGACGATTGGAGCTTCAGGAATGACCGATACGCCCGAATACACGCCGCCCAAAGTCTGGATCGCCAAGCCGGCTCTCGGCCGGTTCGCCAACATCAACCGGCCGACCGCCGGTGCGCAGTTCGAAAGGGAGCTGCCGGTCGGCAAGCACCCGCTGCAACTCTACTCGCTGGGCACGCCGAACGGCGTCAAGGTCACGATCATGCTCGAAGAGCTTCTCGCCCTCGGCCATAAGGGCGCGGAATACGACGCCTGGCTGATCAAGATCGGCGACGGCGACCAGTTCGGCAGCGGCTTTGTCGCGGTCAACCCGAACTCCAAGATACCGGCGCTGCTCGACCGCAGCGGCCCAAAGCCGATCCGGGTGTTCGAGACCGCCGCCATCCTGATGTACCTCGCCGAGAAGTTCGGGACGTTGCTACCGACCGAGACCGCCGCGCGCGCCGAATGCCTGTCGTGGCTGTTCTGGCAGATGGGCAGCACGCCCTATGTCGGCGGGGGTTTCGGCCATTTCTACGCCTATGCGCCGGTCAAGATCGAGTATGCGATCGACCGATTCACGATGGAGACAAAGCGTCTCCTCGACGTGCTCGATCGCCGCCTGGCTGAGAGCAAGTACGTTGCGGGTCCCGACTACACGATCGCCGACATCGCCATCTTCCCGTGGTACGGCGGACTGGTGAAGTTCGACCAATACGGGGCGACAGAGTTCCTCGCGGTACACGAATACAAGCACGTCCAGCGCTGGGCCGACATGCTTCTCGAACGGCCGGCGGTGCGGCGCGGGCGCATGGTCAACCGCCTCTCCGGCGAGCCGTCGAGCCAGTTGCACGAGCGCCACGACGCCAGCGATTTCGACACGAAGACGCAGGACAAGCTCGCCGCCGCGGAGTAGGCGAGGGCTTCTGGCGCGGCGCCTACCCCGGCTGCTGCGCCAGCCTCTGGGCGTAGCGCACGATGCGTCTGCCGGCGTCTTCGAGGCGTCGGTCCGGGGCGCTGAGGGCGATGCGCAAATGCCCGGCGGCGCTCGGGCCGAAGCCGTCGCAGGGCAGCACCGCCACATGCTCGCTGTCGAGCAGCCCTTCGGCGAATTGCTGCGACGAAAGCCCGGTCCCGCGGCAATCGAGCAGCACGAACATCCCGCCTTCGGGCGGCGCCACCCGGCAGTTCGGCGCATCGGCCAGCAGCGCGTTCATCATCGCCGCGCGGCGCTGGTAGTCGGCCCGCAGCGCCGCCACCTCCGGCTGATCGTGCTGCAGCGCCGCCAGCGCGCCTTCCTGGATAAAGCCGGGACTGCCGTAGGTCATGCATAGCAGCAGGTTGAACAAATGCCCCTGCAACGCCGGCGGGCCGATCACCCACCCCAGGCGAAACCCCGGCGCCGCGTGCGACTTCGACAGGCTGGAGACGACGACGGTGCGCTCGGCCATGCCGGGCAGCGAGCGCGGGCTGACATGCGGGCGGGCGAAGGCGAGGTCCTCGTAGACCTCGTCCGACAGCAGCCACAGATCGTGGCGGCGGCACAATTCGGCGATCGCCTCGATTTCTTGCGCCGTGAACACCGCGCCGGTGGGGTTGTGCGGGCTGTTGATCCACACGGCCCGCGTCCGCCTGGTGATTGCACCCGCCAGCGCGTCGAGGTCGGGGTGAAACCCGCGTTCGGGGATCAGCGGCACGGTCACCATCGTCGCGCCGCTGGCGCCGATCACCGCCTCGTAGGTGGCATAGGTCGGTTCGAAAACCACCACCTCGTCGCCCGCGCCGGCGAGGCATTGCAGTGCGCAATAGAGCCCGCCCTGCGCGCCCGGCACGACGGTGACGTTGTCGGCGGTGCACGGCATCGCCGTGCGGGCGGCATGGCGTGCGGCGATCGCCTCGCGCAAGGGCAAGGTGCCGATTATCCGCGCATAGCCGGTGCGGTGCGCGCGCAGCGCCGCCACAGTAGTCTCGACCAACACCTCGGGCGGCGCCTGGTCGGGGTCCCCGACAGTCAGCGCGATGACGTCGTGGCCGGCCTCGCGCAGCTCGATGGCGCGCCGGTGGACTTCCCAAGCGCCGGCGCCGCGCCCGGCGACGCGCTCGGTCAGTGATGAATACTGCATTGCGCCGGTTCCCACAGCGGATCAGTGCGATAGAGTATCGCCCCGTGGCATCGGGGAGGATAGACCCTCACCCGTCTCGCGTCGGCGTTGCCGCCGCGATCCACCCTCTCCCGCATGCGGGAGAGGGAAGGGGCCCATCGCCTCAGCGATGGGAAGGGTGAGGGTACCTCGCACCGGCCAAGGGGAGGAATTTCCATGCAAGCGGATTACGTCATTGTCGGCGCCGGCTCGGCGGGGTGCGTGCTGGCCAACAAGCTGACCGCCGACCCCTCGGTGCGCGTCATCCTGATCGAGGCCGGCGGGCGCGACACCAACCCGCTGATCCACATCCCCGCCGGCTACGTCAAGCTGCTCGACCACAAGACCCTGACCTGGGGCTATATGGCCGAGCCCGACGAGGGGGTGAACAACCGCTCGATCCTCTACCCGCGCGGCAAGGTGCTGGGCGGCTCGTCCTCGATCAACGGCATGATCTATGTGCGCGGCCAGCCCGAGGATTTCGACCATTGGGCACAGCTCGGCAATCGGGGCTGGGACTGGGACAGCGTGCTGCCCTACTTCAAGGAAGCCGAGGGCTGGGAAGACGGCGCCGACGAGTTCCACGGCGAGGGTGGGCCGCTGCTGACCTCGCGCCCGTCGGACCGGCCGTTCCTCTGCCACAAGATCATCGAGGCCGGGACGCAGATCGGCTGCGAATACCATGAGGACGTCAACCGCCTGCCGCCCGGCGCGCCCGACAATATCGGCTGGGTGCAGCAAACCCGTCGCGGCCGCCGCCGGCAAAGCGCGGCGCGCACCTTCCTGCGCCCGGCCTTGAAGCGCCCGAACCTCCAGGTCGTCACCGAGGCGATGGTCCGCCGCGTCGTCTTCGACGGCAAGCGTGCGGTCGGGGTCGAGTTCTCGCGGGCCGGCCAGGTGCAGCGGGCCGACGCGGCGCGCGAGGTGATTCTGTCTGGCGGCGCGATCGGCTCGCCGCATGTGTTGCAATTGTCGGGGGTGGGCGACCCCGATCACCTCGGCCGCATCGGCGTGCCGGTGGTGCACGCGCTGCCGGTGGGGCGCAACATGCAGGACCATTTCCTCGCCCGCGTCACCGCCGAGATCAAGGATGCGCCGACCGCCAATGAGAAATCGCGCGGCCTGCCGTTTGTCGGCGAGCTGATGCGCTATGTCTTTCAAGGCCAAGGGCTGCTGACCTATGCCGCCTCGCTGGTCTGCGCCTCGATCAAGGTGCTGGAGGAGTCCGCCACCCCCGACGTGCAGATCCTGTTCGCCAACGCCAGCTTTGCGCCGGGGCCGATCCGCAAGCTCGACTCCAAGCCGGGGATGACCGGCGGCATGTGGCAGATGCGCCCGCTGTCGCGCGGCTATGTCGAGGCGAAATCGGCCGACCCCAACGACGCGCCGGCGATCAACCCGCGCTACCTCTCGGAAGATACCGACCGCCGCTGCGCGATCGGCGGCCTGCGCGCGGCGCGGCGGCTGTTCGGCGCACCGGCGCTGGCGCCGTATCTGGTCGCCGAGATGCTGCCGGGCAACGACGTGCAGACCGACGACGAGCTGTTGCATTATCTGCGGCAGACCGGCTCGACCGTGTTCCACGCCACCTGCACCTGCCGGATGGGCCCGGCCCCGATGTCGGTGGTCGACGACCAGCTGCGGGTGCATGGACTCGAAGGGCTGCGCGTCATCGACGCCTCGGTGATGCCGGCGGTGACCTCGACCAACACCAACGCGCCGACCATCATGATCGCCACCAAGGGGGCCGCGATGATCCGGGCGGAGGCACGGCAGAAATTGGCGGCGTAGCAATCAGGCGGAACCGCACCCTCACCCGCCTCGCTAGGCTCGGCACCCTCTCCCGCAAGCGGGAGAGGGGTATTGCCGCCGGCGCATTCAGCCCCTCTCCCGCTTGCGGGAGAGGGAGGGGCCCAGCCCACAGGGCTGGGAGGGTGAGGGGAGCAACGGAGAGGAATCGAAATGCAAGCGGATTACGTGATCGTCGGCGCCGGCTCGGCCGGGTGCGTGCTCGCCAATCGGCTGACCGAAGACCTCTCGGTGCGCGTCATGCTGATCGAGGCCGGCGGGCGCGACTGGAACCCGCTGATCCACATCCCGGTCGGCTTTATGAAGCTGCTCGACCACAAGCAGCTCACCTGGGGCTTTAAGGCCG
>JBBRPG010000002.1:0-53413 GCA_038228485.1 Alphaproteobacteria bacterium | reverse complement strand
TTAGAAGCAAAAAAACGGCAAACACGGCGCGCCTCATTCCCTCGATCTATGCCGTTACGAAATGTCGCACCAGGAAATCTCCGCGTCATCCGTTGTTGAAGATGCTGGGAGTTCCCCCTCGCGGCATAGCCCGGTCCCATTAAAGAGGCATGACATGAAGTATCTCGCCTATAGCGCAGCATTCGTCGGAGCGCTGGCCTTGGCGACTGTCGGCACGGTTAGCCCCGCCGCAGCCGAGGCACCGATGACGCCGGTATCAAATCCCCCGTCAGGGCAGGCGGTCATTCCGCCCGCGCTCGCAGCAAATCCTGTATGCCCGCCGGCTGCTCGGCAAACGGTTGCGACGCATCATTATCGCGCTCGGGTGCATCACAGCCAGTATTCGTCGGTCCGGTCCTACTCCTACGTCAGAGAGGTAGCGGTGCCGGTCCCGACGCCGGTCTACTACCAACCGCCGCCACCGCCGCCTCCCGCGCCCGTTTTCTATGCGGCTGCCCCCGATCCCGCCCCGTGGGGGTATTTCCACCGCGGCTGGCGCGGCGGGTGGGGACATCGTTGGTGGTAGGCACAAGCTAGAATCGTTCTGGCCGGCGGGGGAGGGGCGCCGGTCATGAGCCCCATCAGTCGTGCGTCGCTTGCGCATTTTCACCAATAATTTGCTCGCTGAGCTGATATTTGCGTGTTATTGCGAAAATCCAAAGGCTCGGCGTAAGGAGTGCAAGCGTTGGCTAGTAACCCTCTCACCACCGTACATGTCGAGAGAGCGGGCTCTTCGCTTGGCGATCTCATGAACGCCATTCGGACATGGCTCGACAGTCAGAAAGTGGAACCGGCTGAGTTCAAGATGGTCACGACCGACGGCTCTATCGCCGCCTGCGTTGTCCGGTTTCGCAATGAGTATGAGGCCGACCAATTTCGGCTCACGTTCGCCAGCGCGTGAGCCTCAAGGTCCCGTAAACGGGACCCCTAGGCGACCCCTATAGGCCGCAAAGCATTGAAAAGTAACGGCTCCGGCAAGACTTAAAATCTGCTTCCCGAATGGGAGTGGGGGTTCGATTCCCCCCGTCCGCACCATTATTTGTCAGTTGATTGGACTGCAACGGGGAAATGCGTCACGATCGCCGTTTCGGTTTGTCCCTAATGTGTACCTATCCGCGTCAATCCGCACCCGCTCCGGCACGTCGCCCTCGCCGATGACGCGGTGATGGCCGCTGCCGCCCGCACGCTCCGCTCGTTTTAATGTCTATAGCCTCGCGCCACCTGTCGCCCGCGGTTATCGAGGATGACATACCCCATCAGTTCCGGATCATCGGGCGACGGGTCAGGCGCGTTTTGGAGCGCCTTGAGTATGGACCTGGCGCGATTGAGCGCCTCGACCAACTCGTCGGCTTCGACGCTTTCCGCACCGAGCATCCGATCGAACCTGCCGAAATACTGAATCGTGAATTCCATCCATCTATCGTGGCTGAGGTCCTCTGCCAAGGCAACGAGAGCCGATCGCCCAGTGCATTCTTTGCCCAGCAGCACGCTCGCGGCTTCGAGTAAAACAAAAGCCGGCCTTTTGCCGTCTACCCGCCGTAAGCCCGTTCTCGGCCGCCAATCAAATTGTTGACCAGGGCGCGCTGCCGCGGCAGGCATGCGGTAACCGAGTATCCGTTGAGCACAGTGTCGCGGGCGGCTAACCGCAACGGCGTCATCGCCTGCCCGTGCGTCGAAGCGGCCACGACCGCGTCGGCCAGTTCTTCGACCGAGAAGAAATCGACGAGCACGCCGTTGCGCCCATCTTCGATCAGCTCCTCGACCGGCTTGGTGCGCGAACCGATAATGAGGCATCCGGCGGCCATTGCCTCGACCATCGACCAGGACAAGACGAACGGCACGGTCAGATAGACATGCGCCGAGGATATCCGCAGCAGGCTCAGATAATCGGCGTACGGCAGCACCCCGACAAAATGCACACGCTCGGGATCGATCTTCACTTGGTCTCGCAACACCGCGCGCCAACTGCGCCCGTCCGGCGCGGCCGCGCCGTAGCCGGGGCCGTCGCCGCCGGCGATGACGATGTGCGCCTGCGGACGCCGCGCCAGGATGCGCGGCAACGCGTGCATCAGCCGATCGAACCCGCGATAGGGCTCGAGCGTGCGGGACACGTAACTCACGACCTCATCGCTCGCGGTCAGCGTCTGCCCGGTCGGCAAGGTCAGGCGGGCGGCCGGGTCGGGCGCGACGGCGTCGGTGTCGACCCCGTCGAACACCACCGAGATGCGATCGTGAAAGGCTGCCGGCTGAACCGATTTCTGCCACTCGGTCGGGCACAAGGTGTGGTCGGCCGCCTCCAGCGCCAGCAGCAGGTGCGCGTTGCGCGCCCGCAGCTTGCAGGCGACATCGATATTCGGCTCCACGCAGTCGCCGAAAGCAACGTCGGCCCCCGACGAGCGATAATAGAACTCCCCGTAATTCAATAGCGGCGCCGTCGGCCATATGTCTTTGACGAAGAGGCCTTCGCCCCAACCCGGATGCGCGACGACGATGTCGGGCGCGAAGCCCTGTTTCTTGAGCTCCAGGCACGCGCGCGCAACCGCCTGTCCGTGCAGCACCGCATCCTCGAATTGGTGCAGATAATGGTGCGTTTGCGGGGCGGACGACCGGGCAGGACTATAGGCAACGCGGCAGACGCCTGGGATTTCCCGGTCTTGCCGCCGCGTGAGAAAGACCACCCGGTTGTTCGCCTCTCGCGCCAGCGCCGCCGCCAGATGGCGAAACTGCCCGGGCATGTTCTGGTGGACAAACAGAAGGTTCATGGTCGGCCGGCGGCGCACCACCTCGGTATGAGGCGCCGAGAGAGGCTGGCCGAACTCGGTTAACAAGCAATAAAGGAGTGTATTTGGCAACTGTCGGCGCGGCGACTTAAAGTGCCGCGGGATGCGTAAACTGAGAAAATTTGAGAAGTTTAGAGGCCTGGTACTATAGTATTACCGGTCTGTTGTGTAACGAGGGGCCTAGTGAGTTTCCCCAATCTATCGAATAAGGGAAACCCAAGATATGTGCGCTACCGTACATAAATAAACTTGCGTCGTTGTCTTGGGTTTCGTCGTTAACAATTGATGTAGCCGCGCCGAGTTAATGTCTGCGAAATACTCCGAGAATAGCTTCCCGCCATCGAAACACGCCGCGAGGGGGTCGCGGGCTTGTGGGAGCTAGTTCGAATGGCTGGTACGAAGACCCCTCCGCCACCGCCTCCGCCTCCGCCCTCGTCGATTTACAGTCTCGGCCTTGGCGACCAGTTGCTTATTACCGGCAAGACCGGCAACGGCCTAACCATCAACGGCGCCGGCAGCAACATGATCGTCCCTGGCGACAACGATACGATCACCCTCGCTAGCGCCGGCAATTCCGTTACGGTGCACGACCATGCCGCCATCGTTATCAACGGCGGCGGCAACACCGTCAGCCTGCATGACAAGGGCTCGCTTACCATCAATGACGCGCGGACGATGGATGCCGGTGTCTCCGGCAGCATCGCCTTTGGCGACAGCATTACGGTTCACGACAACAACGCGATTGCTCTGAACTATACGCTGAACCTCGGCGCCTCCGACGTCGTCAGCGTCAATTTCAATCCCTTGCTGTCGCATAACAACGGCGACACGGTCGCCCAGAACTACGTCGTCAATGCCGGCAAGGCCGACATCATCGGCTTTTCCGGCTCGAACCAATCGGTCCTGGTCAATCTCGGCAGCGGCGACACGCTGACGAGTTCGGGCGCCAACGACTACATCACCGTCGGCGGGGCCGCGGCGACCAAGAGCAGCATGACCGTCGGCGCCACTGCGAGCGGCACGACGATCGACGGCGGCCTCGGCACCGACACCTTTACCGGCGGCGTCGGCTACGACGGCGGCAACCACTACATCGCCAGCGCCCACGACTACATCGACGGCTTCAATGCCGTCGGCAGCTGCATCAACTATTCCAGCCTCGGCACCCGCGTGACGGTGAATCTCAACACCGGGATCGGCACCGGCTACGACGCCAGCGGCAATGCGCTGTGGCAGGACACCTACACCAATGTCCAGCAGGTCAAGGCGTCGAAGGTGGACGGCAATGACCTGACCGGCAGCGACACGTTCTATTGCGAGCTGAAGGGCGGGCTCGGCAGCGCCACCTACCACGGCGGCGGCGGCGGCGACCGCATCATCTGGGGCTCGGCCGGCGCGACCGGGCTACTTGACGGCCAAGGGACCGATATCGCTTACGGCGGCAGCGGCAACGACGAGTTCTATTGGCGCAACTCGCCGGGCGGCAAGGGCGTCTCGAACATGGGTGAGACCATCAACGGTTTCAGTACGAGCCAGGGCGACGACCTCAACCTCAGCGAATTCGCCCAAGCGGGGTTTGCCGGCGTGCCGCGTTCCTTTGCCAATGTCGCCGACGACCTGACCAATTGGGTCAACGTCGCGCTGAGCGCCGACGGCAGCAGCACGCTGGTGCAGTTCGACAAGAGCGGCACCGGGACCTCTTTCCAGACCGCCGCCACCTTGATGAACGACAACCTCTACGCCGATTACGGCGTCACCGATCACGGCAGCGCCGGCTCGGCGCAGGTGCTGAACGATCTCTACAGCGCCGGTCACCTCGTCCTCGGCGCGCCGCACTGAGCCAGGTTGACCTTTTCCGGAGCGCTCGCGACGTGACGCAGAACCACCAAACCGGCGGCAATCGCCACCAGCCGCGCCGCGGCTCCGGAGACGGGCGCAAAATCAAGTCGAAGGCGGACGCCGTGCTGATCGCGCTCAGCGTTGTGATCCTGGTGTTCATGGGCAGCCGCATCGTCACCACTCCGGATCAGGCGGCGGTTATTCAGCGCGAATGCGATCTGTTCTACGGGCCGGTCGGCCCCGACGCGGTGCAATCATGTCTGGTCGAGATGCGCCGCCGGCACTTCCTTCCGACCACCACCGGAGGACATCACGTCACAGACGGTCGTTTGAAAGAACCTTGTAGTACTTGGAGGTAGGTATGGCGGTCGCGATCAGTAAAGCGTTCTCAGCCGAGCAATTGATAGGGCAGCTCGGTAGTCGTCGCTGGCGTGACTCACTGGCGGCAAGCGCGATCGCCAAGCTCAAGATGCATCAAGTGCTGTTCGTGGCCTTTACGCTGATTGCGGCGGTTCCGGTGTTCACCCTCGCCTGGTGGGTCCAGAACCATGCCGTGCAACAGGAGATCGACGCGGCGACAGACAAGCATCTGCTGATCGCCCGCAACATGACGGCGGCTTTTTCGCGGTACGTGTTCGACGTCAAGGCCGGGTTCCGCCTCGCCATCAGCACCATGAACTCCGGCGAGCAGGCCGACGGGTTGAAGGATCTGCTGAAGTCGCTCGAATTCCGCTACATCTCCATTGTCAACGGCGCCACCGGCGAGACCGAGCGCTACGTGACCGGCTTTGCCGACGCCAGCAATCCGCACCTCGTGCTGAAGCCGGAAACGGTGGCCGAGTTCCGCTCGCTGTTGAATAAGAGCGACGGCATCGTCATCACCGATCTGCGCCGCGATGTCGCCGGCAACCCGGCATTCTTCCTGCTCGAAGCGCTGCCCAACGGGCGTATGGGGTACGGTGTCGTCGGCACGCAATATCTGATCAGCCTGCAAAAGGCGATCGCCTTTGGCGCCCGCGGTCATGCGACCGTGCTCGATTCGAAAGGCGCGGTTATCGCCCACCCGTTCCAGAAGTGGATCGACTCCGAATTCGACCTGTCGAAGACCCCGCCGGCGATGGCGATCAAGGCCGGCCAGACGGGCGTCATGCAGTTCTTCTCGCCGGCGTTCAAGGCCGACATGATCACCGCCTACACCTCGCTGCCCGAGACCGGCTGGGGGGTCATGATCCCGCAACCGATGGAAGAGCTGTACGCTCGGGCCGGTGACATCAAGACCGCGGCAACGGCCATCGCCTTTCTCGGCCTTGTCGCCGCCGGGGCGATCAGCTGGTGGCTGGCCAAGAGCATCGCCCGCCCGATCCAGGCCGTCGGCAGCGCCGCCGGCATGATCGCCGGCGGCGACCTCGGCGCTCGTGCTCCGGCGTTTCCGCCTTATGTGCCGAGCGAACTGCACCAGCTGTCCGGCTCGTTCAATCGCATGATCGAAGAACTGAGCCGCAGCAATTCCGAGTTGGCCGAGACGGCGGTTCGCGCCGAGGCCGCGAACCGCGCGAAGTCCGAATTCCTCGCCAATATGAGCCATGAGCTGCGCACGCCGCTCAACGCGATCCTCGGCTTCTCCGAGGTCATGCGCGACGAGGTGTTCGGACCGCACGCCAACCCGCGCTATCAAGTTTACGCAGCGGACATCAACAAATCCGCCGACCACTTGATCAACGTGCTGACCGAGATCCTCGACCTGTCGCGAGCCGAAGCCGGCAAGATCGTGCCCGAAATGGGGCCGGTGCGGCTGCCGGACGTGTTCGAGATGACAATGCGGCTCGTCGAACCTCGCGCGGTGGAAGGCGCGCTGGTGATCGAAACCGCGATCGATCCGGAACTGACCGAGCGGTCGATCTGCAGCGACGAGGGCAAGCTCACTCAGATCGTCGTCAACCTGATGTCGAACGCCGTCAAGTTCACCAAGCCGGGAGGAAAAATCACCCTCGAAGTGCGGGCGGAGGATGACGCCGTCGCCATCGTCGTCAGCGACACGGGCATCGGCATCGCGGCTGAAGATATCCAAACCGTTATGACCCCCTTCGGCCAGGTCGACAGCGCCTATGTGGCTCGGGAAGGGTTCGGCCTCGGTCTGCCGCTCAGCAACCGCCTGGCGGAGGCGCTTGGCGGAACCCTCACCCTCACCAGCCGGCTGGGTGAAGGTACGACCGTCACCGTCCGCCTGCCGCGCGATTCAGTCATCGGCAACCGCGAGACTCAGTCGAGAGTCGTCGAGCTGGTAGAATTTGAACCGGCGGCGTAGGGCGCTCGCCTACCGAGCAAGCGAGCGTCCGTGGATCGCGCCTGCACGTTCCCCCTTGCCGTGATCGCCTCGGCCTAAACCGCATCGCCGGTGACCGCCGCGGCGCAACAAGGCGATGCCGGTGGTCCGGCGATGGGCCGTGGCCACTACCGCGAAATCTGTTCGAGGCGCAGCCGCGTGGTGGCCGGCCCCATCACCCCAATGATCAGGCAGCAGGCGATCATCGCCGAGGCGATAAATCCGAACACCCCGACCGTGCCGTAATTGCGCAGGAAAAACGCGACCATAAAGCCGACAAAGATCGTGCTGAACCGGCTCCATGCGTAGGTGAAGTCGATGGCGCGCGAGCGGATGCGGGTCGGGTAAAGCTCGGCCTGATAGGCGTGGAAGGCGTATGACAGATTGCTGGTCGAGAAGGTGATCAGCACCCCGACGATGATGATGCCGACCGCTGTCGTCATCTGCGAGAAGACGATGCCGAACACGCCGAGCGAGGCGCATGCGCCCACGAGCTGCCATTTGCGGTGCACCCGGTCGGCGATGGTGGAGGCGAGCAGCGGCCCGGTCGGGTTCGCCAGTGCGATGATAAAGGTGTAGAGCAGCGATTTGGTGACCGTGATCCCCTGCGAGATCAGCAGTGTCGGCACCCAGCTGGCGAAGCCGTAATAACCGATCGACTGCAACAGGTTGAATAGGATCAGCATGATCGTCCGGCTGAGATAGGGCGCGCGCCAGATCTCCATCCACGCGCCGCGCCCGGCCTCGACCTCGTCCACCAGGCTCTCGGGCGGCGGCAAGGGCCGGCCGCTTTCGGCCTGCACCTTTGCCTCGATCATCGCGGTGATGCGCTCGGCCTTGGCCATGTCGCCGTGGATCGCCAGCCAGCGCGGCGATTCCGGCAGCGCTAGCCGGATCCACCAGACGAAGATCGCGCCCGCGGCGGCGATGATTGTGACCCAGCGCCAACCCTCGACGCCGAACGGCGACACCGGCACCAGCCCATAAGCCAGCAGCGAGACGGTGGGGTAGGCGAGGAATTGGAAGGATTGATTGAACGCGAACGCCTGGCCCCCGCGGTCCTTCGGCATCAGCTCTGACAGGTAGGTGTCGACCGTGATCAGCTCGACTCCGATGCCGCAGCCGGCGAGGAAACGCCAGAAATCGATCGCCAGCGGCGTCGACTGGAACGCCATCATCAACGTCGCCAGCGATACCACACCAGGGCAAAGGTGAAGATGGTGCGGCGTCCGAACAGGTCGCTCAATGAGCTGAACAGCAGCGTGCCGACGAACATGCCGAGAAACGTCGAGGCGACCAGGCTGGCGAAGCCGTTGATGTCGAAGAAGCCTTGCGTCGTCGGCGTGAAGATTTTCGCCGCAAACAAGCCGGGCGCGATATAGGCGATCAGCCCATTGTCGAAAACGTCGAAAAACCCGCCCAGCGACAGCAGCAGCACCAGATACCAGATGTACCGCGTGCTCGGCAGGCGGTCGATCCGCGCGGCGATGGTGGCGGCGCCGCGCTGCGCGGCCGCGGAACGGGCGGGAATGGCGTTTGTCTCGGCGGGTATATCGGTCACGGCGGTCCCTCAAGCTATGTAGCCGGCGTTCCGGCTGGACCCCTGACGCGATACCTCCCAATGTTGCGCGCCTGGCTGAGCCCGGGCACATCGCCTGCTTTGAGGCCACTTAACCATCTAGCGGCGGCCGGCGGCAACCCGGCTGGTTGCCGTTTTGGGTATCGTGGGGCGTTCTGAGAGACACAAAGCCCCGGCGACTTGCCGGTCGAACAGCCGGCGGATCTTCGAACTGATTGTCGATATCAGGGCTTTGCCGCCAGCGTGCTCGTGAACACGCGATCTGCGGTGCGGCCGATCAGCTGGGTCATCGCCGCGTCGAACCCGCCGGCGACGACCCCGCCGACCAAGGGCACGAATTTGCCGAACCGCGCAATATTGCTCGCGCCCGCCACACAGGCCACCGAAACCCCGGCAGCGTGCTCGACCTTCTTGAACAGCGCCGGCGACATCCAGCCGACCGCGTCGCGGGTCAGGCGGGTGCCGAAGCGCACCCCGGCATCCTTCATCGTATCGGCCGCTTTGGAGCCGGTCAGGCAAGCCAACACCAGCGCCCGGGCTTCGGGGCTGCGGATATCGTGGCCGCGCAGATGCGCGATCGCGGCAATCAGGCGCACCTGGATATAAAGCGCGCTGGCCAAGTTGGCCGGCATCGCCACCGGCAAGGCGACAAACCCGCCGCATCCGGTCAAAAAGCCGGCGACGCTCGCCATCCCGGTCTGCCGTTTGATCAGCGCCGCGACCGCCGCGTCCGCGCTGGCATGACGCGCGGCATAGCCTGCGGCGAGCTCCTCGGCCCCCTCAAGCCCGGGGAAGCCTCCGGGAAAGCCGTTGACCGCCTTGCCGTAAGCCCAGCCGAAGCCTTGCTGAAACGTGGCGACGAGCGCGTGCCGGCTACTCCCGGCGCCGCGATCCGCCCAATTCCGCACCGTCCCAACCGCTTTTGCTACAGATTTCATGTGCCTTATGTGACCCCCTGGGGATATTTTTGCCAGCGGCGGCTGATAATATCCTGATCCGCTAGTCAAGGACGACACCGATGGCCCGCGATGTGAGAGCGGCGGCATTGGCACTGCACCGGTTCGGCTTGGGGCCGCGCGCCGGCTCTATCCAGTCGCTAGTGTCCGATCCGCAGGGCGCTTTGTTGGCCGAGCTTGACCGACCTGGGGCAGGGCTGGTCTCCGCCACCGGCTTGCTGAGCGGCGGCGCCGCAGGCCGCGCGGTTTTCGAATTCAATGCCGCGCGCAACGCGAAGGACAGGCTGGCGCAGCGGCAGCGCGAGGCGGCGCAAAAGGCGGCTGAAAACAGCGGCATGGAAAACGCGATGGCGGCGCAGCCCGAGGCGCCGCCCGCGATGCAGGAGCAGGCCAAGCCGGTTCCGCTGCCGCGGCAGATTTTTCTCGACGAGGCAAAGGCACGGTTCGATGCCGCAACCCAGGCGGAGATCGGCTTTGTCGAGCGGCTGGTGTGGTTCTGGTCCAACCATTTTTGCGTCAACGCCGACGCCACCGTGATGGCGGGGGCATACGAGCGCGAGGCGATCCGGCCCTATGCCCTCGGGCGTTTCGCCGACATGCTGCAGGCCGCCGAAATCCATCCGGCGATGCTGGTCTATCTGAACAATGCGCTGTCGATCGGCCCCGGTTCGGTCGCCGGAATCAACCGCGACAGGGGCCTCAACGAGAATTTGGCGCGCGAAATCCTCGAACTGCACACGCTCGGGGTACGCACCGACTATTCGCAGGCTGACGTTACCAACTTTGCCAAGATTCTGACCGGCTGGACGCTTCGCCAGACCGCATCCGACCCCGATCACGGCGACGAATTTATGTTCCTGGGCCGCGCCCACGAGCCCGGTCCGCAAACCGTGATGGGCCGCGAATATCCCGATAGCGGCGTCAAACAGGGCCAAGCGGTGCTTACCGACCTCGCGCGCCATCCGGCGACGGCGCGGCATGTTGCGACCAAACTCGCCCGCCACTTCGTCGCTGACGAGTCGCCTGCGGTGCTTGTCGACCGGTTGGAAAGGCGGTTTCTGGACACTGACGGCGATCTGAAGGAGCTGGCGCGGGCGTTGGTCGCAGCGCCCGAAGCCTGGGCGCCGGAACAGGCTAAGATAAAGCGACCGGCCGAATGGGTCGTCGCGGCGCTGCGCGCGACCGGGCAAAACGGCGACATCGGCCGCATCATCGCTGGGCTGAACCTGCTCGGCGAGCCATTGTGGCGACCGCCGGCGCCGAAAGGCTTTCCCGATGGCAATGCCGCCTGGCTCGACGGCCTGTCGCAGCGCCTCGACGTCGCCAATGCCTTTGCGCAACGTGTCGGCGATCAACTCGATCCGCATGCCATAGCCGTGGCAACGATTGGCCCGCTCGCCTCGGCCGAGACCCGCGCCGCGATCGATCGCGCGGCGAGCAAGCCGCAAGCCTTGACGATGCTGTTGATGGCTCCTGAATTTCTGCGGAGGTGATCATGCCGGTGGACTTCCCCGCGCCGACCCGCCGCTCCCTCCTGCTCGGCTCGGGTGCGCTGTTTGCTTGGACCCAGGCGCCGCGCCACGCCCGGGCCGAGGGCCGCGACCCGCGCTTCCTCGCGGTCGTGCTGCGCGGCGGCCTCGACGGTCTCGGCGTCGTCGCTCCGGTCGGGGACCCCCATTGGCGCGCGCTGCGTGGCGACAAGGGCTTGGCGATAGACGGCCAGAATCCGGCATTGCCGCTCGACGCCTTTTTTGCGCTCAACCCGGCGATGCCCAACTTGCACCGGCTCTATCGAGCCGGTCAGGCTCTGTTTGTACACGCCGTCGCGACCCCCTATCGCGCGAGCGTTCGCATTTCGATGGGCAGGACGTGCTCGAAAGCGGCCTCGCCGGGCCGGGAGCGACCGATACCGGCTGGCTCAATCGCGCGGTGTCGGCGCTGACGCCAGGCGACGCCGCCGCGACGCACGCCCGGCAGGCATTCGCGATCGGGCCGATCACCCCCCTGGTCATGCGAGGCCCGGCGCCCGTGCTGTCGTGGATGCCGCCCCGGTTGCCGCCGGTCGGTGACGAGACGGTGATGCGCCTCCTCGATCTCTACCGACACACCGACCCGGCCTTCGCCGGCGTGTTTGAAGAGCGCATCGGGATCGCCGCGGTCGCTCGGGCCGGCGGCATGGACGCGAAGCCGGCTGGCGGCAGCCCGGCGGTGCAGACCGGCGGCATCGCCCAGGTGCGCACTTATTTCGCCGAGGCTGCCGGCGCGGCGGCAAAGTTCCTCGCGCGGCCCGACGGCCCGCGCGTCGGCGCACTGGCTTTCGATGGCTGGGACACCCATGTCAACGAAGGCGCCACCAAGGGCCGGCTCGCCGATCTGCTCGGGGCGCTGGACGGTGCGATCGCCGCGATCGAAACCAACATGGCCGAGGCGTGGTCCGACACGGTTGTGGTCACCGAGTTCGGCCGCACGGCGCACCTCAACGGCAACGACGGCAGCGACCACGGCACGGCGACCGTTGCCTTTTTTGCCGGAGGCGCGCTGCGCGGCGGCCGCGTCGTCGCTGACTGGCCGGGCCTCAAGGACGCCGACCTGCGCGACAAGCGCGACCTGAAGCCAACGGCCGATCTGCGTTCGGTGTTGAAGGGTCTGCTGCGCGACCATTTGCGGGTCAACGAGAGCCATCTCGAAGCGACGGTCTTCCCCGAGAGTACTGCCGCCAAGCCGACCGAGGGCCTCCTCCTCGTCTGACGGCGGCTTCGAGGTACGCGAGAGCCGATCAGCTCAGTTATGACGGGCAGCTGCCGAAGCGCGCTTTACCGCCAGCAGGGATGAGCTAAAGCGCCGGACCCGAGAAACCGCTGAATGGCGGCTCCTCGGGCCACGCAAGCGTACTGCTTACCGAAAGGGCCTCACGCTCATTTCGCTGCTGGCACCCACGCAGTCTTCGTCTTGTCATAGGTGAGACCAGGCGCGGACTTCAACGCATCCTTTGTGGTGTTGAGGGTCAAGTACCAGGAGCCGTCCTTCATCGTCGCATGGACGGAATTAAAGGCGACGGCGACATCCTTCTCGCCGGCCCCCAAAAAACCTCCCACGCCGATCAGGAAGGCGGTGATCTGACCGCCATCGTTGATGATGATGTCGTCGATGCTGCCGATTTTGGTATTGGACGGATCGTACACGTTCTGCTTGCTGTAATTGGCGATAGTCTTACCCGCCGGGGCCGTCGTTAGGATTTGAGCCGGCGCCGTGCCTCCAGTTTGCTGGGCCATCACGGGAACGATCGTTCCCAGCATGATCACCGTAGCCGCCACAATTCGCTTCATGTCTTCCTCCTGATTTGCCGAGCGCATCGAGCTAACAGCGGTCATCAGCGACAGTTGCGTGGCAACGTGCGCGCAAGCTCGATGAAAAGGTGCGCGACCGCCTCAATAGCTCAAGGCGCCCTTGCGCACTTGTAGCCAACACAAAAAGGGCGCCGGCCGGAGCTAGAATTGGGCGCGTGCTAAGGAAAAGATCATTAAACAAAACCCGCGCTGGGCGGAACAACTGCCGGGCATTGAACTATGCGATTGGAAAGGCCAAGTGGTAGGGGAGGTTCGATTTGAGGATGAAATGACGATTCATAAAGTACGGCTGGTCAAAGACGGGAAACTGGACGGCGAGTATCAAAACGTAACCGCGCAGACGCAAAAAGAAGCCGCTGAGAAGCTGCATGGCGGCGTTTTATTCAAGCAAGGCCCGGCTTCCCGAATGTGCGCCATGGTGGCGCCATCGTCCGGGCCCGAGAGCCCGACGTTATTTTATTGGCGTTGATAGCGCACGACCCGAAAACCCGCCGACGCGGGGCCGTTGGTTTCGCCATCAGCGTCAGATGATCTTTCGTTGACGCAGGTCGTCGATCTGCGCCGGGCCATAGCCGAGCCCGGCGAGCACCGCGTCGTTGTCGGCGCCCAGCTCCGGCGCGACCCCGATCTGCGCCGGCGTTTCCGAGAAATGCCATGGCGAGCCATGCACTTTCAGCCGCTTGCCGTGCTTCGGATAGTCGATCTCGGTGACGTAGCCGTTGGCGACAACGTCGGGGTCGTTGGACGCTTCGAGCAGCGTGTTGATCGGCGCCGAGACGATGTCCGCACCGCGCAGCCGCGCCACCCAATCGTCGCGCGGCCCGGTGGCGAACAGCTCGTCGAGCGTGCGCAACAGGGTCGTGCGCTTTTCATCTGAATTGACGATCACGCCGAGATCGCCGAACCCGGCGCTCTCCAGCGCCTGGTAGAAGCCGAGCGCGGTCATCGCCTCGCGCCATGGGCGGTTGCCATTGAGTTGGAACACCAGCGGCTTGCCGCCGCGGTCGTTGAAGCTGGCGCTGATCCCCGGCCGCTCCGGCGTGCCGGTGATGCGGGCCTGGCCGGTGACCGGATCGCGGTTCCGCCACATTGCGGTGGTCAAGGTCCAGCCCATCAGCCGGACTTGGCCGCCGAGCAGCGAGCAATCGACCTTCTGGCCGATGCCGGTGGCGCGCGCATATGTCAGCGCCGCCAGCGCGCCGCCGAAGGCAAGGATCGCGCAGGTCTCGTCGGCGACCGAGACGATGCCGGTGCGCAGCGGTTGGCCCGGAGTCGAATAGGCCTCGGCGATGCCGCCGAGCGCCTGGGCCATCGAGTCGGTGCCGGGCAAGCCGGCGTTCGGGCCTTTCGGGCCGTAACCCGAGACCGAAACATAGACCAGCCGCGGGTTGACCTGGCGCAATTCCTCATAGCCGAAGCCGTTCTTCTCGGCCGCGCCGGGGCGGAAGTTCTGGCCGAAGATGTCCGCCTGGGCGACGAGTTTCTTGAGGATGGCGCGGCCTTCCGCCTCCTTGAGGTTGAGGGTGACGCTTTTGACGCCGCGGTTGTTGGTCTCGAAATAGGTGCTGGGCATGCCCGGCACGACGGTCGAGCCGCGTGAATTGTCGCCGATGCCGGGCACCTCGATCTTGATCACCTCGGCGCCGAGATCGGCCATCAACATGTACGGCACGGTGCCCGCCTGCGCGGTCGAGCAGGCGACGACCTTGACCCCTTGGAGGGGCCCGTGAGGCTCGGTCATGCCGGCGATCTCCTGTCACGTTCGCGGTGAAGGAGCATCCTGCGTCGGCGCGGTATGAAATTCGACAAAGAATCGCACCGGACCCAGCGGCTCGACCTCATGGGGCTCCTCGGGCGCGATGACGCCCGGCGCGGCCGGATCGAGGTCGCTCGCGGCGCCGGAAGCAAGCCGGCGCAACCGCAGCCGGCCTTCGAGTACGGTGATCAGCGCCCACACGCCGGGCTTGGTCTGGTGGCGATGGCGCAGCCCGGCGGGCAGCGTCGTCTCGGTGAAGACCGGGGTGCGCCGGTACGCTGCGAGGCCTGGCGGCAGGCTATTTGTCATACCGGGCGGTCAGGCGGTCGCGCCGCCCCCGCGGACGACCGGGATGGCGCCCGGCCGGTAGAACAGCGCCAACTTGAGGCTTTCGGCGATGCGCTCGGCCTTCAGGTCGAACTGGGCGGCCGCGGGCGGAGCGAACACTTCGCCGGCGGTTTCATGCCACAAGGCGAGCCACCGCTCGAAGAATGCGGGCTGGATCTTCGGCTGCTTTACGTGGGCTGCCAGCGGATTGCCTTTGTAGCGCCCGGTGGTCAGCATCACCGACGACCAGAAATCGCACAATTTGCCGAGATGTTCGTCCCAATCCTCGACTGCGTCCTCGAATAGTGGGCCGATGACGGGATCGCGCCTGGCCTTGTCGTAGAAGCGGGTGACGAGCACGGCGATCGCAGGCTCGGTGATGCTGGCGAAGCCGGTCATGTCTGGCCTTACTCCTGGACGCACGGAGCGCCCGTGGCGCTCGCCTCCCTCTTGCAGATAGGGATAAATTTCGGCGCCTGCAGGCGGCGGGACGCCGCACCAGCACTCTGCCACAAAGAAAATGGCGGCTGACGAGGCCATTTCCAGACCGAGGCGCTGGCTCGCCAGGAGAACCTGCGGGCTAGTTCAGCTTTGCCTTGAGCTGCTGCAGGACGATTGCCGCCTCGTGGCGCGCCGCGCCTTCCGGGGCGCGGACGATGTACGCCTCGATGTCGCCCATCGCCGCGCGTAAATTTCCGAGTTGCGCGTGCAGCATACCGGCTTCGCGCCACAGTTCGGCGAGGTCGGGCGCCAGCATCTGCATCGTGGCGATGACCCGCACCGCCTGCTCGTGGCGCTCGCTCTGGATCAGCCGCGATTTGAGGTTGTTCTGCAGGCGCAGCAGCACTTCGCGGTCGGCGACGGGCGCGTAGTGCTCCGGCGCCAGCTCGATCGCTTGGCCGGCGATCGCCTTCAGCAGCTCGCGCAGCGCCATCGCGTCGAGCACGCGGCCACCGTGGAACGGGTCGAGGATCAGCCGCTCGGGGCCTTGCGACAGGCGGATCAGGAAATGACCGGGAAAGCCGAGCCCGACCGTCTCCCAGCCCTGCGCCCGGGCCGCTCCGAGATAGAGGATGCCGAGCGCGACCGGCAGGCCCTTGCGCCGATCGATGACCCGCATGAGGTTGGCGTTTTGCAGATCGTCGTAGGTCAGCTCGTCGCCGCTATAGCCGTATTTGAGCAGCACGATGTCGTTGAGCGCGCTGGCGCGCGCCGAGAGATCGGGGCCGGTTCCGGCATGGCGGCCGACATCGCGAGCCAGCGCGGCGAGGTGCTGGCGATAGCGGGCGAGCCCGACTCGCGGCCGGTCGAACGAAGCCAACGCCAGCGCCGCCTCGGCGATCGGCAAGACCGGCGACGGCGACGCGCCGACCTCGCGCAAAAACCGCTCGCACTGGTCGAGGTCGAATTTATCCGGCAGTTCGGTCATCGCTGCGCGGAAAGCATCACAACTTCTGCACCTGGATCGGTGCGTTCGACGGCGAGGAAGGACTCATCGAGCCTTGGGGACTCATCGAGTTTTGAGGGCTTGCCCCGCTGCCCCTGTACGGCGGCGGCGCGCTCGCCTGCGAGGGGCCGGGCGGTATCATCCCGCCCGGCACGCCCGAGCGGATCTCGACATAGGACACGACGCGTTGCACCCCCGGCACATAACGGGCGATCTGGGTGGCGCGGTCGAGCTCGTATTGCGAGCGCGCCGAGCCGATCAGGTACACCGACTGCCGGTCGGTCTCGATTGAGTAGTTGGCCGAGCGCACATCGGGATCGAGCACCATGTCCGAGCGAATACGCGCGGTGATCCAGCTGTCCCTGGCGGTTTCCTTGGTGATTTGCCATGGATCGGTCACCGCCGCGACCTCGATCTCGTTGTAGACGGTGGCGACCCCCGGCACGCTGCCGGCGGCCTGGGCGGCCTGGGCCTTGAGCTGGGCGGTCGGGCTCGTCCCGGTGAGCAGCACGCGGCCGCCATAGACCGTCGCGACGACGTCGCCGTAATACTTCTGCAGCGTGCCGGCGATGTTCGACTTGACCGTGAAATCGTCATAGGTGCCGTCGACCCCGCGCTCGCGGCCGGCCTCATAGCCGGCCCCGCCGGCCGCCGCCAACCCGCCGACGACCGCGACGGCGCAGCCGCCAAGCCCGGGCGCAAGAGCCAATGTGCAGACCACCGCAAGGGCGTATTTACCGCGTGCCAATGGCGCCTCCTGGAGGCCAGTTTCCCATGGCTATAGTGGTGTCTTTCGGCCGAGACGCAATATCCTCGCCCCCAGGTTGCCCCGGTCTTGGACAGCTTGCCGCTCGCGCTCTCCGGGGCAGCTAAAAGCGCGGCCCGATTCGGATTTCCTCGCAATGGGTTGCTGCGTGAGTCTTGTCCTAGACGCGGTCAGCCGTCGGTGCGCCACGCGCTCGGCAGGTGCTGCGGCAGGCTGCGCGGCAGCACCACCATGACGTCGAATCGGACCGTCAGCGCCGCGAGGTCGGGCCGGGTGAGCAGGAAGCTCTCGGCGGCCCGCACGATGCGCCGCCGCTGGCGCGGCAGCAGCGCGAAGACGCCGGTCGCGTAGTCGGGACGCGACTTCACCTCGATGATCGCGAGCACGCCGCGCCGGCGGGCGACGATGTCGATTTCGCCCGAGGGGCAGCGCCAGTCGGCCGCGAGGATGCGCCAGCCGCGCAGCCGCAAGTGCCAACGGCACAGGCCCTCGGCGAAACGGCCGCGGCGCCGCGCCCGCAGCCGGGCCGGGTCGGCGACACGGGCGATTCGCTTCACGACGGCCCCGCCGCCCGCTGCCGCGCCAGGGCACGTTCGTAGATTGCGCGGCGGGCGATCCCGGTTTCGGCGGCAAGCTCGGCCACCGCATCGCGCAGGCTGAGCCGGGCGAGCTTCTCGTCGAGCTGTGCGTCGAGATCGGCGGCCCGTGGCTCGTCATGCTCGGGCGGGCCGACGACGATGACGATCTCGCCGCGCGGCGGCGGCGCCTCGCGGTAATGGCCGGCGAGGGCGGCGAGCGTGCCGCGCCGCATCTCCTCGTGGCGCTTGGTCAGCTCGCGCCCGATCGCGGCGCCGCGGTTTCCGAGCATTTCGGCCATGTCGGCAAGGCAGCCGGCGAGGCGCGACGGCCCCTCGTAGAAGATCAAGGTGGCGGGCAGCGTTTTCCACACCGCAAGCGCCTTGCGCCGCGCCGCCGAGCGCGGCGGCAGAAACCCGGCGAAGAGGAACGCGTCGGGCGGCAGTCCCGACAGGATCAGTGCGGCGATCGCGGCCGACGGCCCCGGCGCGGCGGTAACCGCCAGGCCCTCGTCGAGCGCGGCGCGCACCAGCTTGTAGCCGGGGTCGGAGACCAGCGGCGTCCCGGCGTCCGAGACCAGCGCCAGACGCTCGCCGCGGCGCAGCGCCGCCAGCGCGGCGGGGCGAACCCGCTCGGCATTGTGGTCGTGATAAGCCTCGAGCGGGGTGGAGATGCCGAACCGGGCGAGCAGCCTGCCGGTCACCCGCGTGTCCTCGCAGAGGATGCGGTCGACCCCGCCCAGCACCCACAGGGCGCGCAGCGTGATGTCGCCGAGATTGCCGATCGGGGTGGCGACGAGATGCAGCCCCGGCTCCAGCGCATGGCTCGGCTGCCACGCGGCAGAATGCCCGGCCGCACCGGGTTTACTAAAGGAAGGCAGGGGGTTAGGGTCGCGCGCCGATCCCGCACCTTTCCCCGAGGCCGCCCGTGCCGCGCTGGTATTCCCCTCGCTTCGCCTCACGCCTCGCCGCTCTCGCCCTTCTTGGCGCACTGACCGCTTGCGGCCCTGCAATGAGCCCGGCGCCGGTCATCAGGCCGCCGCCACCCTATGCCCCGCCGCGCTCGGCGGCAACCGCACCGAAGCCGCCGCCGCAGCCCAACGCAACGGCGGTCAAGGTCGCGGTGCTGCTGCCGCTGTCGGGCGCCAACGCCGACCTCGGCCGGGCGATGCTCGAGGCGGCGCAGTTGGCGCTGTTCACCACCGGCGGCGACAAGCTGACCCTGATCCCGCGCGATACCACGGGCACGGCGCAAGGCGCCGCCGACGCCGCGCGCGCCGTGATCGCCGACGGGGCAAAGCTGATCCTCGGTCCGTTGATCGCCGACGAGGCTGAGGCGGTGAAGCCGATCGCCGCGGGCGCCAACGTCAACGTCATCGCCTTCGCCACCAAGACCCAGGTCGCCGGCGGCAACGTCTTCCTGATGGGCTTTCTGCCGCGCCAGGAGGTGGCGCGCGAAGTCTCGTACGCGCGCGAGCAGGGGCTTTCCCGCTTTGCCGCGCTGGCACCGAATACGCCCTACGGGCACCTGCTGGGCGACGCGCTGAAGGAGATCGCCGGCTCCGGCGGCGCCAGCGTGACCAAGATCGAATATTTCGATCCCCGTGCCGCCGACACCACCGCCTCGATCAAGCGCCTGACCGCTGGAGCTCCCGCGGCGGGCGGGGGCGCGCCGCCGGGAAACGGGCCGCCATTCGACGCGCTGCTGCTGCCCGAGGGCGGCGACCGGCTCAAGCAGATCGCCAGCCAGCTCAGAGGAGCCGGGGTCGATCCGGCGCAGACGCATCTGCTCGGCAGCGGATTATGGGACGATGCGTCGATCGCCAGCGAGCCGGCCCTTGCCGGCGGCTGGTTCGCCGCCTCGCCGCCGGAGGCGCGGCGCGATTTCGAAGGCCGTTTCAAGGGCGCTTACGGCCAAGCGCCGCCGCGGCTGGCTTCGCTGGCGTTCGATGCCGCGGCGCTCGCGTCGGTGCTTTCCAAGGCCGACAACCCCGACCCGTTCTCGCAAGCCGCGATCCAGAACCCCAACGGCTTTACCGGCGTCGACGGGCTGTTCCGCTTTGGCGGCGACGGGTTGGTGCAGCGCGGGCTGGCGGTAATCGAGGTTCAGCCGGGCGGCGACAAGGTGGTCAGCCCGGCGCCGCGGAGCTTCGCGGAAGCGGGCTTCTAATCGGGCCTCTGCTGAATACTTCATTTACGGCCCTTGGCCGGGCTTGACCCGGCCATCCACGTCTTTCGGTCCAGCATCACGAATGAAGACGTGGACCCCCGGGACAAGCCCGGGGGAGGGCAACGTTGAACCCTGGGCCTACCCGAACAGCGCGCCGAGCACCGCATTGAGGCGCTGACGGCCGGCTGCGGTGGCGCGCAGGCGCTCGCGGTCGAGCTCGACAAAACCGCCGTCGATCAGGCGCTTCAGGGAAATGCCGAACAGGGCCTCGATGTCGCATTGGGCGACGGCTTCGAGCCGGGCGCGCGCGATGCCTTCGACGAGGCGCAGCCCCATCATCACCATCTCTTCGACCGCGGTCTCGCGGCCGATGGCGGCGGTCTCTTCGGTGGGGTCGCCGGTTTTCTCGGCCGCCGCGAGCCAGGCCTCGGGCAAACGGCGCTGGCGGGTGGCGTATTTGACCCTGCCGCGGGTCAGCCGCCCATGCGCACCGGGGCCGATGCCGAGATAGTCCTCATAGCGCCAATAGGCGAGGTTGTGCCGGCACTCGGCGCCGGGGCGGGCGTGGTTGGAGATTTCGTAGGCGGGCAGTCCGGCCGCGGCGAGGCGTTGCTGCGTCGCCTCGAACAGGGCGGCGCCCGTATCGTCATCGGGCACGGTCAGTTCGCCCTTGGCGGCGCGGGTGTGGAATGCGGTGCCCGGCTCGATCGTCAGCTGGTAGAGGGACAGATGCTCGCCGGCGAGGCTCAGCGCCTCGTCGAGCTCGGCCTGCCAAGCGGCCAGTGACTGACCCGGCCGGGCATAGATCAGGTCGAACGACGTGCGCGGGAACAGCTGTTGCGACAAGCGGATCGCCGCCAGGGCCTCGTCGCGGTCGTGGCCGCGCCCGAGAAACTTGAGCGCATCGGGATCGAGCGCCTGCACCCCGAGCGACAACCGGTTGACCCCGGCCGCCGCGAACCCGGCAAAGCGTTCGGCCTCGGCCGAGTTGGGGTTGGCTTCGAGGGTGATTTCGAGCTTGCGCGGCGTTCGCCAATGCCGTTTCACCCGCTCGATCAATGCCGCCGCGGTTTCCGGCGGCATCAACGACGGTGTGCCGCCGCCGAAAAACATCGAGACGACCTGGTGGTCTCGCGCCAATTCAGCCTGCCGGTCGAGCTCGGCCAGCAGCGCGCGGGTCCAGGCCGCCTCGTCGATGCGCTCGCGGACATGGCTGTTGAAGTCGCAATACGGGCATTTCGACCGGCAGAACGGCCAGTGGATATAGATGGCGAGCGGCGGCGCAGGCATTGAGGCTCAGGCGAAGCAGCCGGCGACCAGCTTGGCGAAGGCGCGGGAGCGGTGGTCGATGCGGTATTTCTCGTCCGGCTCGATCTCGCCGAAGGTGATTGCATAACCCTGCAACACGAAGATCGGGTCGTAGCCAAAGCCCTTGTCGCCGCGCGGCGGCCAGGAGAGGTGGCCGTGAACCTCGCCGCGAAACAACGCTTCCTCGCCATCGGGCCATGCCAGCGCCAGCACCGACACAAAGGTGGCGCTGCGGTCCTTGTCGCCGAGCTCGCGTTGCACCCGCGCCATCGCCGCGGCGAAATCCTTGTTCGGCCCGGCCCAGCGCGCCGAATAGATGCCGGGCGCGCCGTCCAGCGCCGGCACCACCAGCCCCGAATCGTCGGCCAACGCCGGCAAGCCGGCGGCCTGGGCGGCGGCCTGCGCCTTCAGCGTCGCGTTCGCCTCGAACGTGCTGCCGGTCTCCTCGGGCTCGGCGAGGCCGAGCTCGGTGGCGCTGACAGTCTGGATGCGATAAGGGGCGAGCAGCGCGGTCATCTCGACCACCTTGCCGGGATTATGGCTGGCGATGACCAGCTTTTTGTCCGTGAACCGCCGGGCCATGAGCTACGCGAGTGCTGCTTGTTGCAGCCGGGTCAGCTCGGCGATGCCGGCGCGGGCCAGGCCCAACATTGCGTTGAAGCTGGCTTCGTCGAACGGCGCGCCTTCGGCGGTGGCCTGGATCTCGATGATCTTGCCGCCGCCGGTCAGGACGAAATTGGCGTCGGTATCGGCTTTGGAATCCTCGGCATAGTCGAGGTCGAGCACCGGCAAGCCGTCGCATACGCCGCAGGAGATCGCCGCGACGCTGTCGGTGAGCGGCATCGCCGGCAGCAGGCCCGCGGTCACCAGCTTGCCGAGCGCCTGATAGAGCGCGACGTAGCTGCCGGTGATCCCGGCGGTGCGGGTGCCGCCATCGGCCTGGATTACGTCGCAATCGAGCCGAATCTGACGCTCGCCGAGGGCCACGAGGTCGGTGACGGCGCGCAGGGACCGGCCGATCAGGCGCTGGATTTCCTGGGTGCGGCCGCTCTGCCGCCCGCGCGCCGCCTCGCGGTCGGTGCGGGTATGGGTGGAGCGGGGCAGCATCCCGTACTCGGCGGTGACCCAGCCTTTGCCGCTGTTGCGCATCCAAGGCGGCACCCGCTCCTCGATGGTCGCGGTGCACAGCACATGGGTGTCGCCGAATTTCGCCAGGCACGAGCCTTCGGCGTACTTGGCGACCCCGGTTTCGAGGGTGACCTCACGCAGCATGTCGGCGGCACGTCCGGAAGGGCGCATGAAACTCTCCAATTAAAACAGGCTGCCTTGGCCCGGTAGCACGGCGGGCCGGCGTGAGCGGCGCGGCCGGGCTACGCCGCCGGCGAAGACATCGACCTTGCCGTCGTGGAATTCAAGCTCGAGCGGCCCCGGCGTCACCTTGGCCGCGTCGGCGATCACCGCGTCACCGCGGCGGACGACGACATAGCCTTCCTTTAGGCGTCGTTCGTGGGTGTCCGACAGGCTCGCCAGGCGCCCGCCGAGGCCGTCGAGCACGCGTCGCTGCTCGGCGACGGCGCGATTGGCGGCCGTGGCAAGGCGCGGGGCGACGTCGTCAAACCGGGCGCGGACGCGGGCGATGTCGGCGGCGAGCGCCGCTGGCCGCAGCCGGGTCGCGGCGAGCTGGGCGCGCGCCGCGGTCAATCGGCCGAGCATCGCCGAACGCAGCCGTTCGGCCCGATCGTCGAGCCGCTGCGCCGCTGCGCCGATCAGATCGTGCGGGTCGGGCAGGCCGCGCGCGAGCCCGTCGAGATGCAGACGGCTTTCGCTGAGCAGGCGCCCGAGCCCCTGCGCGATTCTGGCAGTCTTGCCGTTGAGCTCGGCGATCAGGTCGAGCCGCACCGGCACCGCCATTTCGGCGGCGGCAGTCGGGGTTGGGGCGCGGCGGTCGCTGGCGTGATCGATCAGGGTCGTGTCGGTCTCGTGCCCGACCGCCGAGATCAGCGGGATCGCCGAGGCCGCCGCGGCGCGCACGACGATCTCCTCGTTGAACGCCATCAGATCTTCGAGGCTGCCGCCGCCGCGCGCGACGATGATCAGGTCGGGCCGCGGCACGGCTCCGCCGGGCAAGAGCCGGTTGAAGCCCTCGATCGCCGCGGCGATTTGCGCTGCCGCATGCTCGCCCTGCACCGCGACCGGCCAGACGATCACCCGCCGCGGGAAGCGGTCGGCGAGGCGATGCAGAATGTCGCGAATCACCGCCCCCGTCGGCGAGGTCACGACCCCGATCACCTCGGGCAGGAACGGTAGCTTCCGCTTGCGCTCGGCGGCGAAGAGGCCCTCAGCAGCGAGGCGCCGGCGGCGGTCTTCGAGCAGCTTCAACAGCGCGCCGACCCCGGCGAGCTCGATCGAATCGACGATCAGCTGGTATTTCGAACGCCCCGGATAGGTGGTGAGCCGACCGGTGGCGATCACCTCCATCCCGTCCTCGGGCTGCACCGACAGCCGGATCGCGGTGGTGCGCCAGCACACCGCGTCGAGCACCGCGTCGGCGTCCTTCAGCGCGAAATACCAATGGCCCGAGCCGTGTTTCTTGTAGCCGCTGATCTCGCCGCGCACCCGGACGATCGAAAAATTTTCCTCGATCGAGCGCTTGAGCGCCGCCGCCAGCTCGGAAACGGTATATTCCGGCCGGTTGGTTTGCGGCGTCGGGTCGATCGACAGCGCCGGGGCGGCGAGCGGCAGGTCGTTCATCGCTCGATTATAAAGGAGCCGAGGAGCACTCGCTAATGCGCATCCTCGTGGTGGGGTCGGGCGGGCGCGAGCACGCGCTGGTCTGGGCGATTGCGGCGTCGCCGCTGGTCGACAAGCTGTTCTGTGCGCCGGGCAATGCGGGCATCGCCGAGGATGCCGAATGCGTGCCGATCGGCGCGATGGACACCGCCGGGATCATCGCCTTCTGCAAGCGGGCGGCGATCGATTTCGTCGTGGTCGGGCCGGAGGCGCCGCTGGTCGCGGGGCTGGTTGATGCGCTGGAGGCCGAGAGCATCGCCGCGTTCGGCCCCACTAAAGCGGCGGCAATCCTCGAAGGCTCCAAGGGTTTTATGAAAGACCTCTGCGCGCGCGAGGGCATCCCGACCGCGGTCTACCGCCGCTTCACCGACGCCGTTGCGGCCAAGGCGTATATCGCTGCGCAGGGCGCACCGATCGTGGTCAAAACCGATGGGCTGGCGGCGGGGAAGGGGGTTGTCGTCGCCATGACCCTCGACGAAGCCCTGGGCGCGGTCGATGCCGCATTCGGCGGGCGATTCGGTGCGGCAGGGACGGAGATCGTCGTCGAGGAATTCCTCGCCGGCGAGGAGGCCAGCTTTTTCGCGCTGTGCGACGGCGTCAACGCGCTGCCGCTCGCCGCGGCGCAGGACCACAAGCGGGTCGGCGACGGCGACACCGGCCCCAATACCGGCGGCATGGGTGCCTATTCGCCCGCGCCGATGGTGACTGAGGTGATGCAAGGCCAGGTCATGGAGCGCATCGTCCTGCCGACCGTGCGGGCGATGGCGCGCGACGGCCGCCCCTACAAAGGCGTGCTCTATGCCGGGCTGATGCTGACCGCCGAGGGCCCGAAGCTGATCGAATACAATGTCCGCTTCGGCGACCCCGAGTGCCAGCCGCTGATGATGCGGCTGCAAAGCGACATCGTGCCGGCCCTCCTGGCGACCCGCGACGGCATCCTCAACCGCATCGATCTGCGCTGGCACGATAGGAGCGCTATTTGTGTGGTGATGGCGGCCAACGGTTACCCCGACGATCCCCAGCTCGGCAGCGAGATCGGCGGCCTCGATGCCGCCGGGCGCGTGCCGGACGTAAAGATTTTCCATGCCGGCACGAAAACGGAGGGCGGCCGCGTGCTCGCCGATGGCGGGCGGGTGCTCGGGGTCAGCGCGACCGGCGCAGACCTCGCCGCCGCCCGCGAGCGCGCCTACCGCGCGGTCGACCTGATCGACTGGCCGGGCGGGTTCTGCCGGCGCGACATCGGCAGCCGCGGGCCGGACTAAAGCCTACCTCCTCCGTTTCGGAAACATGCCGCGGTTGATGGTGAGCGACATCGCCCGGTAAGTCGGGTCGTCGCACGGGCCGGTGATAGCGATCTGTGCGCTGCCTTTGTCGATCAGGTCGGGCAGCCACCAATAGTCGACGCGGCAATGCGGCAGATCGACGGTACCCGCACCGGTCGAAGTCAGCTCGGGCGAATTCAGCTTGAGGTCGTCGTTCCGCAGGGTCCCGCGCGAAATCGTATAGGTCGCCGACAGCGTCTTGTAGGCCAGGGCGCGGGCCGCCTGCTTGGGGACGTCGTCCGGGTCAGTCGCTGTCATCAATTGCGCCGCATCGACACCGGTTATCCTGCCGTCGGCGAGATTGATCCGGCCGTTGCCGTCGAGCGCGGAGACCAGCTCGCGCGCGTTGCGCCCGCGGGAGCGGAGGTCGAAAGCCAGATCGCCTTTGCCGCTCAACCGATCGACCTGGGACACGGCGACGAGGAGGGGCTGCACCTCGACGCCGGTTAGGCGAAGGGTTGTCGAGATGGCGAAGGCCGGGCCATCGATGACGACGATGCCGAAACCCTTGCCGCCATAAAGCGCCATCTCGACGACATCGAGGCTCATCCGCCCGTCCTTCAAGCGCAGCGCGAGCACGCTCTTGCCGCTATCGAAGCGAGACAGGTGGATCGAGCTGGCGGTGACGCGCAGGTCGGCATCGAGGGACTTGAGCGGCGCCAGATTCAGCGGCGCCTCGCTCAAGATCGGGCCGGGCGCCGGCAGTGGGGGTGGGGCCGGCGCCGGTGGAACGGGACTTCCGGTTTGGGAGGGTGGTGCTGCCGCCAGCGGCAGGGGCGTCTCCGGCGGCGATTTCAGGTAGGGATCGAAGTTCAGCCGGTCGACCGCCAGCGACCCGGACAGCAGCGGCCGCGCGCCGCCGCGGTCGAGGGCCAGGTCGCCTGTCGCGGTGCTGCCGTCGAGCGCGATGGTCGCGCCGGCAACGGCGTATTTGGCGGCGCCGATATCGACCTCGCCTTTGAGCGACAGCGGCCCGAAACCGCTGTGCCGGGTACCTACCCGCACCCCCGCCCAGGCGAGGAGCCGCCGCAGCGACGGCGCCTTGGCGCTGATCGTGCCGGCGGCGGTGACCGGTCTGCCGCGCGCGATGTCGCCGCGAAAATCGAAGCTCAGCGGCGCCGAGTCGACGCTGATAATCGCCGGGGTGCTGGCGCCATGCCGCAAAGCCTCAAGCGAGGCGGCGGTCGCGACAAACCGCACCGTCTCGCCGTCCCAAGCGGCCGAGCCCCTGGCATCGACGGGTCCCGTGCCGTGGGGCGGCGTCACCGTCATGTCGATCGCGGCCGCGGTCTGAATCTTGCCGTCGCGCCGGTCGAGATAGCTGACCGCGCCTCCGGCGATCTCTATCCGGTTGGCCCAAAACGAAAACCAGTCTTCCCGGCTCGCGGCCGGGGCTGGCTCCGTTGCCGACGATTTGGGCGCCCGGAAGACCCAGTTGCGTCGCCCGTCCTCGTCGATTTCAAGGTTCAGCTGCGGCTGCGTCAGCACGATGCGGTCGGCTTCGATCGCGCCGCGGAACAGCGGCAGCAGCCGACCGGACGCCTCTATCGACTTGAGTTCGAGCATGTTCGGCGCCGACCCGCCCGCCATGTTGGACAGCGTAACGTCGCTGGCGACAAGGGTGATTTGAGGGAAAAACGACAGGCTGATCGGCCCGGCTATCTGTAACTCCCGCCCCGTCTTCGCGCGGACGTACTCGACGATCCGGGCCTTTAGAAACACCGGGACCAGCACAGGCACGGCGACGGCGGCGACGAGGATCGCGACGACCGGCACCGTCAGCCCGATCAACAGCTTTCGCAACGCTGGGCCCTCGCCGGGCGAATTCGGCCGTTATCCTTGCGGCCAGTTCATCCGGATCGGGTCGCTGCCGTCCCAATTCCGCGCCGCCTCGCGCACCTGGTCGAAGATGCGCATGCGGGTCGGGGTCGCCTCGGCCATCTCGATGACGGTGCCGGGGTGGCCCTCTTCAAGGAAATAGATGAACGGCCCGCGCGCGCTTTCGCCTTCCTGGCCGACATGCCAGCCGCTGTTCAGCGCCTTTTCGCGGATTTCGTGGTAGTTGACCGGCCAGCTCGACCAGTGCTGGCCGCCTTCCTTGCCGGCATTGAGGAAGTCCCAATAAAGGCTCGGCGTGTTGCAGCGCTGCTGGATCAGCTCGAGCTGGATATCGCCCGAATTGGCCAGCGCGATCGACAAATGCGGGATATCGTATTCTTTGCCCTTGTAGCGGTACGCAGTCAGCGGCAGCTTGTCGGCGTAGAACCACGGGCCGACGCCGCACACCTCGACCCAATGCTTCATCGCCTGGTCGATATCGCGCACGACGATGCCGATCTGTCTCATGTCGCCGAAAATCCGGCTCATACTGTCCTCCGTGCCGCGCAGGGAACGTACCCACGGGGGCGAGCGTAGAACCTCGTAGCGGCGAAGACCAGATGGGGGCAGTCGGGGGAATGCGAAGCCAGGTGCCCGTGCGTCACGTCCGGCGCATCCTTTGCGTCTTCCCCCGCTATGCGCCGTCGTTCGGCACGTTCGAGTATTCCTATCCGCTAATGGACGGGGTGCGGGCGTTCATGCCGCCGCAGGGCCTGCTCGTCATCGCCGCCTATCTGCCGGAGAAATGGGAGGTGCGGCTCGTCGACGAGAACATGCGCGAGGCCACGCCCGCGGATTTCGCCTGGGCCGATGCGGTGTTTGTCAGCGGGATGCATGTTCAGCGCGAGGGCATCGTCGGGGTCGGCCGCCGCGCTCATGCCGCCGGTAAGGTCTGCGCGCTCGGCGGGCCGGCGGTCTCGGCCTGCCCGGAGCATTATCCCGAGTTCGATTACCTCCATGTCGGCGAGATCGGCGACGCTACCGACGCGCTGATCGAAGCGCTCGACGCCGATGCGAACCCGCCGGCGGCGCAGCGCGTGCTGACCGCCAACGAGCGCCTGCCGCTCGGCGATTTCCCGATTCCCGCCTACCGGCTGATCGAGGGAAGGCGCTACTTCCTCGGCAACATCCAGTATTCGAGCGGCTGCCCCTATCGCTGCGAATTCTGCGACATCCCGGCGCTTTATGGCCGCCAGCCGCGCTACAAGCAGCCGGAGCAGATCGTCGCCGAGCTCGACGCGATGATCGACGCCGGCATTTGCGGCTCGGTGTATTTTGTCGACGACAATTTCATCGGCAACAAAAAGGCGACGCGCGAGCTGCTGCCGCATCTGGTCGCCTGGCAAAAAGCGCGCGGCTACCCGATCCGCTTTTCCTGCGAGGCGACCCTCAACATCGCCGCCTGCCCCGACATCCTGGCGATGATGCGCGAGGCGTATTTCTACGCGGTGTTCTGCGGCATCGAGACCCCCGAGCTCGGCGCGCTCGACGCGATGAGCAAGGGGCATAATCACGCCATGCCGATCCTCGACGCGATCGCGGCGATCAACGGCTACGGCATGGAGGTAGTGTCGGGCATCATCCTCGGCCTCGACACCGACACCGATGCGACCGCCGCCAATCTGGTCGCCTTTATCGAGCACTCGCATATCCCGCTGCTGACGATCAACCTGCTGCAGGCGCTGCCGAAGACGCCGCTATGGGATCGCCTGGCCGCGACCGGACGGATCGACCGCGAGGGCGAGCGGGATTCGAACGTCGTCTTTGCCCGGCCGTATGACGAGGTGCTGGCGGATTGGCGGTTCGCGATCCGGCGCGCCTTTGCGCCCGAGGCGATCTATGAGCGCTTCGACTGGAATGCGCGCCACACCTACCCGAACCGGCTCAGCCCGAAACTGAGCCGGGCGCAGCTTAGCGCCGGCAATTTGCGCCGCGGCCTGGTGACCCTGGCGAAGATCATCGGCAAGGTCGGGATCGCCGGCGACTACCGCCGGGTGTTCTGGCGCATGGCGCTATCGGCGCTGCGTTCTGGGCGCATCGAAAATCTGATCGCCACCGCCTTGGTCGCGCACCACATGATCCGCTTTGCCCGCGACTGCACCGAGGGGCGGCAGAACGCCTCGTTCTACGCCGACCGGCCGCAGCCGACGACCGCCGTTACGCGAGCCGCTTAGCCCGCCACTCGCCGGCGCCGAACTGGCTGCGGTTGACGATGCCGCTGTTCTGGTCGCTGGCGGCGCCGAGCTCGACTTTGCCCGACATGGCGCCGTCGCCGACCTTGCCCTCGAAGTAGAACGAGATCGTTGCCGCCTCGTAGCGCCCGCCGAAGGTGAAGCGCACGACATCGCCGTCGAGCGCGCCGGCGACCGCGCCGTCGAACTGGGCCGAGCTCTGCCGGCCGCTGAGGTCGGCGCCGCGCTGTTCGAGGTTGAGCCGGTGGATGCGGGTGCCGTGCAGCAGTTCGACCTGCAATTCCCAGCTGCCGGCGAGCGTGAGCGAAGGGGCGCGGGCCGGGATGCGCTCGGCCTGGGCCGATACCAGCAGCGCCGCGACGACGGCATCGCCGACCTGCTGCGCCTCGCCCGGTTGCAGCTGGAACGGCTCGACCGCGATCGAGTTCGCGGTCGCCGAGTTGTCGTCGAGCATCACCCTGGGCTCGCCGTCGAGCACGCGCTGGCGCAGCGCCAAGCCGTCGAGCGGGTATTTCTCGCGGTCCCAGACGATCTTGAGCCGCGGCACCCGGTCAACCCCGGCGGGCTCCAACACCTCGCTGGTGACGCCGGGAATTTCGGCGACCCGCGCGGCGATGGTGGCGCAATCCTTGTCCCATTTGCCGCGCTCGGCGGCGGGATCGCGCTCCTCGAACCAGTACTCGAGCGCGGCGAGAACGCCGATGATGTCCTCCTTCGACACCTTCATCGGCCGCCCCAGCGCCTGGTGCGGCGAGCCGTTGCGCCACGCCGCCTGCACCAGCCGCTTGTCGCCGAGCAGGAGGCCGCTGGTCTGCGGCCCGCGCAGGAACTTGCCGCCGCTGTAGATGACGAGGTCGGCACCGCGAGTCAGCCACGGGCTGGGCCGCTCGATATGCTCGCTGGCGGCGTCGACCATGATCGGGATGCCGCGCGGCTTGCACACGCTGGCAATCTCTTCCAGCCGCACCTCGGTCAGATGCTCCTGCTTGCCGAGCAGGCAGACCAGCGCCACCGGCTCCTCCAGCGCCTTGTCGAGGTCGGCGCGAGTCTCGATCTCGACGATGGTGCAGCCGCACATCCGCACCGCCTGGTCATAGGCAAAGCGCTGCTTTGCGGGGATGATGGCGCGGTTGACCATGCCGTCGGTGAACGGCAGGCGCAGCATCTTGACCGGGTCGTTGCCGGCGACGCAGGCGGCGGTGCCGAGCGCCACTGCGGCGGCGCTGCCGCAAGTGACGATGCCCCATTCGGCCTGGGTCAGCTCGGCGATGCGCGCGCCGGCGGCGTCCATCAGCTCGTCGAGATTGACGAACTGGCGCGAGGCGGCGTCGACCGCTTCGCGCACCTTGGCCAGCATCAGGCTGCCGCCGTGCATCGTGCGCACGCTGCAGCAATTGATGAACGGGCGCACGCCAAGCGCGAGATAAGGGTTCGTGCTCATACCGCCTCCGAAGAACGCGAAATCGGATTATAACAGGAGGATGAGCCAGGTAACCCAGCCGGAAGGCGCGCTGGTGCTGTTTTCGGGCGGGCAGGATTCGACGACCTGCCTGGCCTGGGCGCTTGCGCGTTTCGCGGCGGTCGAGACGATCGGCTTCGATTACGGGCAGCGCCACCGGGTCGAGCTCGACTGCCGGACGCGAATCGTCGTGCGGCTGAAGCACGAATTTCCGGCGTGGGACGCAAAGCTGGGTGACGACCATCTGATCGACTTGTCGGTGCTGGGGCAGATCAGCGACACCGCGCTGACCGGCGACAGCGAAATCGCGTACGCGGCGAGCGGGTTGCCCAATACGTTCGTACCCGGCCGCAATCTGCTGTTCTTTACCTTCGCCGCTGCAATCGGCTATCGCCGCGGGCTGCGGCACCTGGTCGGCGGCATGTGCGAGACCGATTATTCGGGGTATCCCGATTGCCGCGACGACACGCTCAAATCGCTGCAGGCGAGCCTGTCGCTCGGCATGGACCACCGCTTTGTCATCCACACGCCGCTGATGTGGCGCGATAAGCGGGCGACCTGGGAGCTGGCGCGTGACCTCGGCGGCGGCGCGCTGGTCGAGCTGATCCGCGAGGACAGCCACAGCTGCTATCTCGGCGAGCGCAGCCAACTGCATGAATGGGGCTATGGTTGCGGCGAATGCCCGGCCTGCGATTTGCGGCGCAAGGGGTGGGAGGCGTTTGCTCAAAACTTGTCATTCCGGGATGCCCCGCAGGGGCAGACCCGGAACCCATGAGCCCCGGCTCTGCGAATATTGATGCGGACGTTGAGGCTCGCCTTTATTGGTCCGTGTTCATGGGTTTCGGGTTCGCTGCTGCGCAGCGCCCCGGAATGACAGTGAAAAGATGAGGTTGTTGGCAAGAGCATGAGCTACGCGGTCAAGGAAATCTTCTACACGCTGCAAGGGGAGGGCGCGCTGACCGGGCGGCCGTCGGTGTTCTGCCGCTTTGCCGGGTGCAATCTGTGGTCGGGGCGCGAGGAAGACCGCGCTACCGCCGCCTGCGCGTTCTGCGATACCGATTTTGTCGGCATCGACGGCAGCGGGGGCGGCCGCTACGCCGATGCCGATGCGCTCGCCGACAAGGTCGCGGCGCAATGGCCCGGAGGACAGCACGCGCGGTTTGTCGTCTGCACTGGCGGCGAGCCGCTTTTGCAGTTCGATGTGCCGCTGATCGAGGCGCTGCATGCGCGCGGGTTCGAGATCGCGATCGAGACCAACGGCACGCTGCCGCTCCCCGGCGAGATCGACTGGGTCTGCGTCAGCCCGAAAGGCAACAACGAGGTGGTGGTGCGGCAGGGCGACGAGCTGAAAATCGTCGTGCCGCAAGCGGGGCTCGACCCGCTCGCCTTTGCCGAGCTCGCCTTCCGCCGTTTCTCGATACAGCCGATGGACGGCCCCGACCGCGCGCGCAACACCGAATTGGCGATCCAGTTCTGCCTTCGGCACCCGCAATGGCAGCTGAGCCTGCAGACGCACAAGGTGACCGGCATTCGCTAGGCGCCGCCAACTGCGTCCGCCGACGGCCAATCAAACCGCAAGAACCGGATATCCCCACACTTCGCACAGGTGCGACCAATGGCTCGCTCGCATGGCACGCCCATCGCGGTGTGCCGCCACCCAAGTGAAGGAATTCATCATGTCGAAGGAACAGGACAACAAGGCGGTTGTAGGCCGCTGGTTTGACGGTTTCTGGGGCAATCCCTGGAACCCGAAGATCATCGACGAACTCGCCGCCCCGGATATCCTTCTCCAGTATTCGCTGCATGCGCCGCGCCGCGGCCGCGAGGACGTCAGGAACTTCATGATCGGGTTCCGCGAGGCGTTTCCTGACCTCAAATTCTGGGGCGCGGCGGACCTCATCGCCGAAGGCGATCACGTCGTCGGCCGCTGGGAGGGCGGCGGCACGCACACCGGCCCTGCCTTCGACGATTTTCTCTTGGGTTCGCTGCCGGCGGCTTCCGGCCACAAGATGCGGTTCACCGGGACGACGGTGCTCCGTGTCGAAAACGGCAAGATCGCAGAGGAAATCGGCCTGGATGACGGGGTCACCGCGCTCCAGCAACTCGGCATACTGAAAGCGGCCTGATCGCAACTGAACGGAATGAACGGGACCGCGGGAGTTCCGCCCGCCCTATGGACGAAAAGGGCAGGCGAGACGCCTGCGGTCCAGTTTTAATCCGGCCATCTCCGATGCAGCCAGAACCATTGCTCCGGGCGCTCGCGGATCCAGGCTTCGAGGGTGCGGTTGACCTCCAGCATCAGCGCGGCGACATCGGTGTCGCGCTCGCCGCTCCGCGGCATCGGTAGCGGCGAGTAGACGGTCAGCCGAAACCGTGCCCCGTTCAGCCGCTCGACCCGCACCGGCAGCACGTCGCAATCGAAGCGCAGCGCCAACAGCGCCAGCGCCGGCGCGGTCATCGCGTCGCGCCCGAAGAACGGCACCGGGATGCCGTCGTTGAGCTTTTGGTCGGCGAGCAGGCTGAGATGCCCGCCGCGCCGCAGCGCCGCCACCGCGCGGCGCGAGGCGACCGCGCCTTTGGGGATCAGTTCGCCCTGGTCGCCGCGCAGGCGCGCGAGCATGCGGTCCACGAGCGGGTTGTTGGCGGCGCGGTAGATCTGCGCGACGTCGATGCCGTATTGGCCGCCCGCCAGCGCGGCGATCTCCCAATTGCCGATATGGCCGGAAAACATGATGACCTTGCGCTTGGTGGCGAGCGCCCGGTCGATGTATTCCAATCCGTGTGTCTCGACCCGGCCGCCGGGCGCGAACACCTCGATCTGGCGCAGATGCGGGTATTCGAACGCGACGCGGCCGAGATTGTCCCACATGCCGCGGATGATGGAGGCGGTCTCGGCCTCGCTCAGCTCGGGCATCGCGTCGCGCAGATTGGTTCGCGCCCGTTTGGTGATGCCTAGGCGGGGGCCGATCCAGCGCCCCAGCGCGCCGCCGAGCGCCGAGGCCCAATCGAGCGGCAGGAGACCGACCACCCAGCCGGCAAACCCGGCGATCGCGGCTTCGAGGCGATGGTGCCAGCGCGCCGGCGGGCTGGGCGGGTCAGCCGCCATCGGCTTGGGGTTGAGGCTTGTCGCCGCCGCACCGACGCAAAATCGGCGCGAGCAGGGCAGTCAGCGCCGCCTCGTCTTGCCAGGCGATGCGTACATGCAGCACCTCGACGCCGGCGCGCTGTTTCGGTCGCAGGCGGACCCAATCCTTGTGCGTGGTGACGAGCCGCGCGCTGTCGGTCTCGGCGGTCCGGCGCAGCAAGGCGATCTCGTCGTCGCGGAACGGGTGGTGGTCGGGAAAGGCGCGGGTGGCGATCAGGTTCGCGCCGAGCCCACGCAAGGTGGCGAAGAACTTCTCGGGGCGGCCGATCCCGGCAAAGGCGACGATTCGCGCGCCGGCAAACGATTCCGCCGCAACCGGCTCCAGCCGAGCATGCAGTATCGGCCGGTCGAAACCGGCGAGCTCCGCGGGCGCTGGATTGCCGTCGAGCAGCACCACCGCGTCGGCGCGGGCGAGGCCGGCGGCGATCCGCTCGCGCAGCGGCCCCGCCGGCAGCAGCCGGCCATTGCCAAAGCCATAGGCGGCGTCGATCACGACCAGCGACAAATCCTTGGCGACGGACGGGTTCTGGAAACCGTCATCGAGCACGACTGCCCGCGCGCCGCCCGCGATAGCGGCCCGCACCCCGGCGGCGCGGTCGCGCGCCACCCAGCATGGCGCAGCGGCCGCCGCCAGCAGCGCCTCGTCGCCGACCGCTGCGGCATCGTGGATCGCGGGATCGACCCGCACCGGCCCGGCAAGGCTTCCGGCATAGCCGCGCATGACGATACCGGCGTCGACCCCATGGGCCCGCAGCATCTCGGAAAGGCTCAGCACGACGGGGGTCTTGCCGGCGCCGCCGGCGACCAGATTGCCGACGCAGATTACCGGTACGGGCGCGCGGTAAGGCTTGGCGATCGCACGGCGCAGCCGGCCCGCGGCGTCGAGCGCGGCCCCGACCGGCGTCAGCAGTCCGGCGACAAGCCCAGCCATCGGCCCGTGGGGCTCGCCCCAGAAATCAGGCGCGCGCATCTTTCCGAGCCGGCGGCACCGCCAGGGGAGCGACCGGGTCGAGCCACGGCGCCAGCCGCTCCAGCACCGCGTCGAGCGTGCCGAGCCCGGCGGCCGCGGTGCGAGCAGCGCATTGCGCCCGCCGGGCGCGCAGCTTCGCGTCGGAGAGCAGCAGCGACACCGCGCGGGCCAGACTATCGGCGTCGGCGACGGTTTCGGCTGCTTCGGCCTGGGTCAGCGCGTCGGCCATCGCCGTGCAATTCGCGGTGTGCGGCCCGAACAGCACCGCGCAATCGAGCCGCGCCGCCTCGAACGGGTTATGCCCGCCTTTGTCGACCAGCGAGCCGCCGATAAAGGCGATCCCGGCGAGGGGATAGAACACGCCGAGCTCGCCGAACGTGTCGGCGAGGTAGATTTCGGTGTCGGGCGCGATCACCTCGCCGAGCGAGCGGCGGGCGAGGCGCAATCCCCGGGCGCGCACCATCGCCGCGATGTCGTCGCTGCGCACCGGATGGCGCGGCGCCACGATCGTCAGCAATCCGGGATGCGCGCCGGCGAGCTGGCGGTGGACGGCGACCGCGATCTCGTCTTCGCCGGGATGGGTGCTGGCAGCGAGCCAGCGCGGCCGCTCACCGATCTGCCGGTGCAGTTCGTTGAGCGCGGCGGCATCGGTCGGCAAGCGCTTGGCCGCGGCCTTGAGGTCGCCGACGCTGTCGACGCCGGTCGCCCCCAGCTCGCGGAACCGCGCGCCCTGCACCTGGTCCTGCGCGAGGCAGAGCGAGAACGCCGCCATTATCGGCTTGGAGAGCCCCGACCAGGCCCGCCACCTCGCGTGAGACCGCGCCGACAGCCGGGCGTTGACCAGCAGCATCGGAATGTTGCGTCGCCGGGTCATCAGCACCAGGTTCGGCCACAACTCGGATTCGACCCAAAGCGCCAAATCCGGGTGCCAATGGTCGAGAAACCGCTCGACCGCGCGCGGCAGGTCGGCGGGGACGAATTGATGGCGCGCTCCGCTCGGCAGCCGCGATTCGAGCAGCCGCGCGGCGGTGACGGTGCCGGTGGTGATCAGGATTTCGAGGCTCGGCCGCTCGGCCAGCAAGCGCTCGATCAGCGCCAGCACCGAGGTTGCCTCGCCGATGCTGGCGGCGTGGACCCAGACCAAGGGTGCGTCGGGGCGCTCGCTGGCGGTGATGCCGAGCCGCTCGGGAAAGCGCCGCATGTCCTCCTTGCCGCGGCGGCGGCGAGCCTTCAGATAGGCCAGCACGAGCGGGGTCGCGGCGGCGGTCATGCCGCGATACAGCGTGGGCAGGATCACCGCCGCTCCCCGCCGGCCAAATGCGACCGCGCCAATTCCGTGCGGCCCGTGGTCTCGGGCGCGAGCGGCGCGGCGCCGTGTCCGACCCGGCTGTCGGCCAGCGCGGCCATCTCGTTCATCCGCCGCTCGACCCGCTGGCGTTCGCGCTCGACCCCGGCCTCGTCGAGGTCGGGCTCGATGTCGATCGGCTCGCCCCAGATAAAGATGCCGCGCCCGAACGGCCAGGCGATGTGCATCCCATCCCAGGTGCGCAGCACCCGCCGCCGACTGGTCGCGAACACGACCGGCACGACCGGCACGCGGGCGAGGCGGGCGACGTTGACGATGCCGCTGCTGGCGACCGTCGCGGGGCCGCTCGGCCCGTCCGGGGTGATGCCGACGCAATCGCCGGCGGCCAGCGCCTTCACCATCGCCCGCAACGCCGCGCTGCCGCCGCGCCGGGTCGAGCCGGCAACCGACTGCACCCCGAAATGGGCGACCGCATCGGCGATGATCCGGCCGTCGCGATGCGACGAGATCAGCATGTGGATCGGCGCCATCCGCCGCCATGCCATCGGAATCATCATCAGCCGCCCGTGCCAGAAGGCGAGGATGAACGGCTGCCCGACCTCGCGCAGCCGGCGCGGGTGCTCGGCGCCCTCGACGCTCCAGCGGTTGGTCAGGTAGGCGAAGCGGATATAGAGGTGGATCGCGTAGCACAGCACTCGACGCAGCCAATCGCTGCGCACGAACCCGCGGATGCCCCGGCGCAGAGCCTTCATCCGCCGCGTGCCGCCGCCGGCAGCAGCGCGTCGGCGTCCTCCGGGGCGAACTGGGTCTCGTACAGCCGGGCATAGAGCCCGCCGCGCGCCAATAGCTGCGCGTGCTTGCCGCTTTCGACGATGCTGCCGCGGTCGAGCACGCAAATCAGGTCGGCGCCGACGATGGTCGACAGCCGGTGGGCGATGACCAGCGTCGTGCGCCCCTGCATCAGCCGGCGCAGCGCCGCCTGCACCTGGCGCTCCGACTCATTGTCGAGCGCCGAGGTCGCCTCGTCGAGCAGCAGGATCGGAGCGTCCTTCAGCATCGCCCTGGCGATGGCGACGCGCTGGCGCTGCCCGCCCGACAGCAGAATGCCGTGCTCGCCGACCAACGTGTCGTAGCCTTGCGGGAGTTCGGTGATGAAGCGGTCGGCGCCGGCGGCGGCCGCCGCCGCCTCGATCTCCTCCTGGCTGGCGCCGAAGCGGCCGTAGGCGATGTTGGCGCGCACAGTGTCGTCGAAAAGGCTCGCCTCTTGGGCTACCAGCGCCAGCGCGCTGCGCAGCGACGCCAATGTCACCGAGCGCACATCCTGGCCGTCGATGACGATGCTGCCGGCCGAGACATCGTAAAAGCGCGGGATCAGGTTCAGCATCGTCGACTTGCCGGCGCCCGACGGCCCGACCAGCGCGACGGTGCTGCCCGCCGGCACGGTCAGCGAGATGTCGTGGAGCGCGACCGCCTGCGGCTGATAGCCAAACCGCACATCGGCAAACACGATCTCGCCGCCGTCGACGCGCAACGGCCGGGCTTCGGCCAGGTCGCGGATCGCCGGCTCGATGTCGAGCACCTCGAACACGCGCTGCGCCGCCGCCAGCCCCTCCTGCAGCGAGGCGTTGAGGTTGGCGAGGCTTTTGAGCGGCTGGTACGCGAGCAGCAGCGCGGTGATGAAGGTGAAGAACGCGCCCGGGGTGCGCGAGCCCTCGATCACCTGGTAGCCGCCGTAAAGGATCACCACCCCCACCGCCGAGCCGCCCAGCGCCTCCATCAGCGGCGAGGCGCGCGCCCGGGTGCGGTTGGCGCGGTCGATCAGCCGGAACATGCGCTCGAACAGCGCGTTGGCGCGGCCGGTTTCATAGGCCTCCATGCCGTAGGCCTTGACGTGGCGCGCGCCCTGGAAGGTTTGGCTGAGCAGCGTCGAGATGAGCCCGGCCTCGATCTGGGTGTTTACCGACACCCGCCGCATCCGCCGGCCAATCCCGACGATCGGGCGGATCGCCAGCGGAAAGGCGAAGAACGAGGCCAGCGCCAAGACCCAGTCCTCGTAGAACATCAGCGCGACGAGGAACACCACCGTGACCGCGTCCTTGCCGATCGCCGCCAAGACGCTCGCCGCGGCGTTGCGCAGATAGACCACATCGGCGATGAAGCGCGAGATCAGAGTGCCGCTGGCGTTGGCGTTGAAATAGGCCAGGTCGGCGCGGATCAGCCGGACATAGAGCGCGCCCTGGACGTCGGTGATGACGCGCTGACCGACCCGGCTCATCAGCACCGCCTCGCCATAATCGGCAAGGCCTTTGACGATTGCGAGCGCCAGCGCCGCGCCGGCGATCAGCAGCAGCAGCGATACGTCACGGCCGACAAAGATGCGGTCGAGGGTCGGCTGCATCAGCCAGGCGCGCATCGCGGTGCTGCCGGCGCCAATGGCCATGCAGACAAATCCCAGCCCGATCCGGCGGCGGTGCCGCGAGATGAACTCCTTCGCCAGCCGTCGCACCAGCCCGAGCGTCGGCGCTGCATCGTCTGTTGCGCGACCGGCCGTCGTGCCCGATTTGCCCCACATGAACCGTTGGCTGCCTTTGTAAAATGCGCCCGGCCGGCCGGGTCTCTCGTCGCCGGCTAGAGCGCCATCAGCGCCGCACGCAGCAGTTTATTCGATATCGGCGCGTTGTGGCATCCCCGGTGGGCGGTTAACCCACCGCTTGTTACGCCCCGGCTGGTTAGGCCCCCGCGACGGTGAGGTCGTCGATGCGCAGGGTCGGCGCGTCGGCGCCGGTGAGGAATTCGAGATCGTTGGCGGCGATCATGCGGGCGAACATGTCCTTGAGGTTGCCGGCGACGGTCATCTCGCTGACCGGAAAGGCCAGCTGCCCCTTCTCGATCCACATGCCGGCGGCGCCGCGGCTGTAGTCGCCGGTGACGCCGTTGACCCCCATGCCCATCAGTTCGCTGATGTAAAAGCCGCTTTTGACGTCGGCATAGAGTTTTTCCGGGGTCTGTGTACCCGCCTCGATCCACACATTGGTGGCGGAGGGCGAGGGCGGCGAGGCGGTGCCGCGCGCCGCGTGCCCCGTCGTCGTCAGCTTCAGTTGCCGCGCCGAGCGCAGGTCGAGCAGCCAGGTCGTCAGCACCCCCTTGTCGATCAGCGCGCGGCGCTGGTTGGCGATGCCTTCGCCGTCGAACGGCTTTGAGCGCAGACCGCGCTGGCGGTGGGGGTCTTCGACGATCGAGATCGCTTCGGGAAAGAGGCGCTCACCGAGCTTGTCCTTGAGAAAGCTGGTGCCGCGGGCAATCGAGGGGCCGGAGATCGCCCCTAACAGATGCGACAGAAAGCTGCGCGCGACGCGCGGATCGAAGATTACCGGCACCTTGCCGGTCGGCATCTTGCGGGGATTGAGCCGCTTGATCGCGCGCTCGGCGGCGCTGCGGCCGATCTCCTCGGGCGAGCGCAGATCGCCGGCATAGACCGCGCTGGCGAAATCGTAATCGCGCTCCATCCCGGTGCCGGAGCCGCCGATCACCGAGACGCTGACCCCGTGGCTCGACCCGGCATAGGAGCCCGCAAACCCGTTCGACGCGACCAGCGCCACGCGCGAGCGGCCCCAGCCGGCGTCGGCGCCCTCGGAATTGGTGATGCCGGCCACCGCCAGCGCGGTCTCCTCGGCGGCGCGGGCGCGCTCAATCAGGTCCTCAGCGGTCGGCTCGGACGGGTCGAGCATGTCGAGCGCGGGCCAGTTCCGGGTGATCTGGTCGGGGTCGGCGAGGCCGCAGAACGGGTCTTCCGGGATCGCCCGCGCCATCGCCACCGCGCGCTCGACCAGCTCGTCGAGGGTCGCGGGGGCGCGGTCGCTCGATGAGACGATGGCCTGCTGCTTGCCGACCAACACCCGCAGTCCGAGGTCCTGGCCTTCGGAGCGTTCGAGCTTCTCGGTCTTGCCGAGCCGGCGCGTGTGCGACAGCGATGTGCCGGCAATCGCGACCGCATCGGCCGCGTCGGCCCCGGCCTTCTTCGCCTTGGCGACGAGGTCGTGCAGCAGATTGAGGGCGTCTTGTCCGTTATCGTCGGGCATTCGGTGTCCTTAAATGTAGGGCGGAAAAGCGTAGCGCCTTCCGCCAGCGGCGTCTTTGCACTTCCGTGGCGGATGACGCAGCGCTTATCCGCCCTACAGGTGGTAACGCCGTCACTTCCAGATCGGCTTGCCGCTGCCCGGCAGGCCGTAGCTGGCCCATTTGCGCGTCACTTCCTCGATGACCGCGTCGGCCATGCGGATCGGGGTGCCCCAGTCGCGTTTGGTCTCGGGCGGTATCTTTGTGGTGGCGTCGAGGCCGATCTTGCCGCCCAGCCCGGATTCGGGGGAGGCGAAATCGAGATAATCGATCGGCGTGTTCTCTACCAGGGTTACGTCGCGCACCGGGTCCATGCGGGTCGAAATCGCCCACATCACGTCCTTCCAGTCGCGCGTATTGATGTCCTCGTCCACGACGATGACGAACTTGGTGTACATGAACTGCCGCAGAAACGACCAGATGCCCATCATCACCCGCTTGGCCTGGCCGGGATAGGTCTTGCGGATGGAGACCACGGCGATGCGGTACGAGCAGCCCTCGGGCGGCAGCCAGAAATCGACGATGTCGGGAAATTGCTGCTGCAGCAGCGGCACGAACACCTCGTTGAGCGCCTCGCCGAGGATCGACGGCTCGTCGGGGGGCCGGCCGGTGAAGGTCGAGAGGTAGATCGGGTCGCGCCGCATGGTGATCGCGCTGAGGCGGAAAACCGGGAATTGCTCGACCGCGTTGTAGTAGCCGGTGTGGTCGCCGTAGGGGCCTTCGTCGCCGTACTCGTCGAGCGAGACATGGCCTTCGAGCACGATCTCGGCCTCGGCCGGCACCTTGAGCGGCACCGTCTTGCAATCGACGAGGTCAACACGCTTGCCGCGCAACAGCCCGGCAAACTGGTATTCCGACAGCGTGTCCGGCACCGGGGTCACCGCGGCGAGGATCGTGCCCGGGTCGGCGCCGATGACGGCGGCGGCCGGTAGCGGCTCGGTCTTTTCCTTGGCCCAGCGCTGGTGGTGCTGCGCGCCGCCGCGATGCCGCAGCCAGCGCATCAAGGTGGTGTCGCGGCCGGTGACCTGGAGCCGATAGATGCCGAGGTTGAACCCGTCCTCGCGGCTTGTGCCGGGGCCCTTGGTGACGATCAGCGGCCAGGTGACGAGGGGCGCCGGCTCGCCCGGCCAACAGGTCTGGATCGGCAGCTTGCCGAGATCGATGTCGCTGCCAGTGAGGACGATTTCCTGGCACGGCGCGCCGCCCAGGGTGCGCGGGCGCATCGCCATCGCGGTCTTCAGCAGCGGCAGCATCTCCAGCGCCTCGCGCCAGCCGCCGGGCGGTTCGGGCTGCTTGAGGAAGGCGAGCGTTTCGCCGACCTCGCGCAGCTGGTGCGGCTCGCGGTCCATGCCCCAGGCGACCCGCTCGACCGTGCCGAACAAATTGACCAGCACCGGCATCGCGTATTTACCGCCGGGACCGACGACGTTCTCAAACAGCACCGCCGGTCCGCCCTCGGCGAGCAGCCGAGTCTGGATCTCGGTCATCTCGAGGAACGGCGAGACCGGTTCCTTCACCCGGACGAGCCGCTGGCTCGCTTCGAGCCGGGCGATAAAGTCGCGCAAGCTGGCGTAAGGCATGCGCCTATATAGGCGCGCTGTTCAGCAGTACCTCTCGTTCGCGTGGATCGGTCGTCGTCGAGAGCAAGTTTCGTTTTGCATGCTCAGCGGCTTCAACGACAGAGTGCCAAGCCGGATCGTCGAGAATAGCGGCGTTATCGTAAATGTCGTCTCCGGGAGGATCATAGGCGTCAAGAGCCCGGCGGAGTTCGTTAAAGCTGTCGAACTCGGCTGCCGTCAGCCACCCCTCTCGGCGCGCCTGCAGCATTTGATCGCCGTCGGGATAGGAAGAAACGAACTCAATGTACGACCAGTGGGGATTCTGGTTCGTGAGGTCCAGCCAAGTGCGCCGCTGCAGATCGATATCCGCGATTTCGGACACCAGACAAAACCACCAGCTGCGAAGCTGCTCGGTTACAGACTGGTCCGTTTTCCAATCCACGGCCATCGCCTATCTCCGGAACTTGAAGAGCGCGTACGGTATATGCGCCTCTGGGGTTCGGCCGGGAGCCGCGCCGCCGATCGGATTTCCATCCACATCGCGGAAGCTGCCGTTTTGATCGATGACGTACGGCCGCCGCTGCTTTGGATGTTTGCTGCTGGGATTCCCCGGCATGACGCGGACCCGGTCATTACGATTAGTCGGATTAATGTACTCCTTGCCGCCTTTCTTGTCCGAAGGCTTCTCGATCCAGTTATCTGGAATGCCTTCGGGTTTGGGCAAGTCCGGCATCGCGCAAGACGCTATCTGGAAAATGACCTCGCAATCAATCGGCTGCCGCTGCGGGCGCGGCGTTGCGCGAGCGCAACAGGAAGAGCGAAGAGAACGCGGCCAGCATCAGCCCGGCCGACAAGCCGACCGCGCCGACCCCGGCGCTGTCGAGCAACAGCCCGAACAAAAACGGCGCGGCCGATTGGGTGATCCGCGCCGGCGCCGACAACACGCCGCTGCGCAGCCCGAACCCGTGCGGGCCGAAGATCGCCAGCGGCAGGGTGCCCTTGGCGATGGTGATCATGCCGTTGCCGGCGCCGTGCAGCAGCGCGAACCCGGCGATCCCAAACGGGCCGAGCACCCCCAAGGTCAGCGCGGCCAGGGGGTGCATGATGGCGGCGATCCGCGCCGAGATCAGCGGGTGCATCCGGCGCATCAGCCCGAACTCCACCAGCCGCGCGGCGACCTGGGCCGGGCCGACCAAGGCGGCGGCGGCGACCGCCTCGGTCGAGGTCGCGCCCGCAGCTTCGAGCAGCCGCGGCAGATGCGCCGCCATCGCCCCGGTGACGAACCAGGCGGCCGAAAAGAAGAACGCCAGCACCGGCATGGCGCCGCGCGGCGGCTCGGTCTCGACGTCGTCGTGGCCATCCTGCCGGCGCGGGATCTCGGCCGGCGCCTTGGGGATCAGCAGCAGGTTGACCGGCAGGCAGACAAACAGGTTGAGCGCGGCCCACAGCAGGCAGGCCTCGCGCCAGCCGTAATGGTGCAGCATGAAGGCGCTGACCGGCCAGCCGACCGTGCTGGCAAACCCGGCGATCAGGGTGATGCCGGTGATCGAGCTGCGCGCGTCGTGGCCGTATAGCCGGGTGAGGGTGGCGAAGGCGGGGTCGTAAAGGCCCATCGTGATCCCGGCGGCAAGCGGCAGCCAGGCGACCGCCAGCCCGACGATCCCTTCGGCCCGCGCCAGCAGCACCAGGCCCAGCGCCAGCACCACGTTGGAAGCGGCGAGCACGCCGCGGCCGCCATGCTTGTCGATCACCCGGCCGACGCTCGGTCCCAGCGCCGCCGACAGCAGCAGCGCCAGCGAGAAGATGCCGAAGAACACGCTTGGCGACAGGCCGAGCGCCGCCGCGATGGGCGCGCCGAGGATCGCCGGCAGGTAATAGCTCGACGCCCAGGCCAGGGTCTGGGTCGAGCCGAGCGCGGCGACGATGGTGGTCTTGCTGTTCACTCGGCCAGAACCTCCCACACCACACCTTCGCGCGCTTCGCGGTCTTCGAGCTCGCGGCTGACCGGCACCGTATAGCGCGCCAGCTCGACCAGTCCCTCTCTCGGCAGATACGCCCGTCCCGGATCGCCGAGCAGCGCCAGCCGGCCGCGCGCGGCGATGCGGCGCAGCAGCGCGATCACCCGCGACGCCATCGGTTCCTCATAGCAGACGTCGCCGGCCAGCACGACGCCCCAGCCGGCGGCGGCGCGGTCGAGCAGGTCCCGGGTCTCGATCGCCACGGTGACGCCGTTGAGCGGCGCGTTGAGCGCGATAGCCGCGGCGGCGAAAGGGTCGATCTCGGCGGCGACGACGCGGGCGGCGCCGGCTTTCGCCGCGGCAATCGCCACCATCCCCGAGCCGGAGCAGAGATCGAGCACCTCGCGCCCGGCGACGATTTCGGGATTGTCCAGCAGGTAGCGGGCAAGCGCCTGCCCCCCGGCCCAGGCAAACGCCCAAAACGGCGGCGGGGTCGGGCCGCGGGCCAGGCTCTCCTCGGTCGCTTGCCAGATCGGGGTGACTTCGGTGGCAAGGTGCAGGCGGATTTCGGGAACGAGCGGGGGCGCCTTGATCTCGGTATTGCCGCGGACGAAAGCAGTTGGGTCCATCACAGGAAATGTCCGGCGACGATGCCGCCGAGCAGCAGCCAGCTGACCAGCCGGTTCGAGCGGAATTTTCTCAAACAATCGGCCGGGTCGCCTGTGTCGACTGTCGCTGCCTGCCAGCAGAGCTGGATCGCGGCAAGGGCGAGCCCGACCGCGAACCCGAGGCCAAGCCCAACCGTCCAACCTGCCGCCGCCCAGCAGCCGATCGCCACCGCGTAGAACCCGAACAGGAACGGCCGCGTGTTGTCGCCGAGCGCCAGGGCCGAGGATTTGACCCCGATCCGGGCGTCGTCCTCCTTGTCCTGATGGGCGTAGATCGTGTCGTAGCCGATGGTCCAGAAGATGCCGCCGAGGTAAAGAAGCAGCGGCGGCCAATCCTCAAGCGCGCCGGTCACCGCGGTCCAGCCGATCAGCGCCCCCCAGTTGAAATTGAGACCCAGGAACAGCTGCGGCCAATAGGTCACCCGCTTCATGAACGGATAGGTGACGATCAGCGCGATGACGGCGATGCCGAGCCGCTTGCTGTCGTTGTTGAGGCTCAGCAGCACCGCGGCGCCGATTGCGAGCTGCGCGTGCATGAACCAGATCGCCTGGGTCAGGGTGACCCGCCCGCTCGGCAACGGCCGGGTGCGGGTGCGCGCGACCCGGGCGTCGATCTCGCGGTCGGCGATGTCGTTGAGGGTGCAGCCGGCGCCGCGCATCACCACTGCGCCCACCGCGAACAGCGCCAAGAGCCACGGGCTCGGCCAGCCTGGCGCGGCGAGGGCGATCCCCCACCAGCCGGGGAACATCAAGAGCCAAGTGCCGATCGGCCGGTCGAGCCGCGCCAGCCGCGCATAGGGTTCGGCCCAGCGCGGCAGCCTGCGGTCGACCCAGTCGCCGGCGTGGATGTCGGTGGGGTCCACCGCATCTCCCTCTCTGCCCCTGGAGGCGGAGAGGGCCGGGGTGAGGCGGGGGATTCCAGAGCGCTCGCCGGGACCCACCTCACCCTCCCGTCGCTGCGCGCCGGGCCCCTCCCTCTCCCCCCTGAAGGGCGGAGAGGGGTTTTGAAGCAGTTCGCTTGTTCATCGGCTAATCTTGGGCCTGTGCTTGGCGGTTCTCAAGCCAATGGAGGCGTCATTGCGAGCGCAGCGAAGCAATCTCGTGCCGTTCCAGGCTAATCCCCATCGAGATTGCCGCGTCGCCTTCGGCTCCTCGCAATGACAAATGTAGATAAGCGCGTCGCGACGCGGCTGCATATTCCGGCCGCGCTGGCCGAGGGCGGCACGGCCGAGATCGATGGCGGGCAAGCGCATCGCCTGCGCCATGTGCTGCGGCTCGGGGCCGGCGCGGCGGTGGCTGGGTTCAACGCGCGCGACGGCGAATTCCTCTGCCGGGTGACCGAGCTCGGCCGTAGCGCCGGCGCCCTCGCGGTCGAAACCCGGCTGCGCCCGCCGGCGGCGGAGGCCGATTTGTGGCTGCTGTTCGCGCCGATCAAGCGGCTGCGGCTCGATTGGCTGATCGAGAAGGGCGCCGAGCTGGGGGTCGGCGTCTTCGTGCCGGTGATGACCGCACGCACCCAGGCCGAGCGGCTCAACCGCGAGCGCCTCGCCGCGCACGCCATCGCCGCCGCCGAGCAGAGCGAACGCTTGTCGATCCCCGAGATTCGCGAGCTTGAGCGGCTCGACCGCTTGCTCGCCGGCTGGCTGCCGGACCGTCGCCTGATTGTCTGCGACGAGACCGGCGCCGGCGCGCCGATCGCCGAGGCGCTGGCCGGCTTTTCGCCCGACACGCCGGCCGCGATCCTGATTGGCCCGGAGGGCGGCTTTGCCGACACGGAGCTTGACGCTCTGGCCAATCTCCCTTTTGTTACGCGCGTCTCGCTTGGGCCGAGAGTGCTGCGCGCCGAGACGGCTGCGCTCGCCGCGCTGGCGGTCTATCAGGCTATCGCCGGCGATTGGCGCCGCACCCGCCCCCGTTGACGATGCGTCGGGGGGTTGCCTATCGCCGCGTTCAGCCGATCTATTGTCATGCACCTTGGAGTATCGTTGCTCGATGTCCGCCCCGCCGAAATCGCCCGGAGTGCCGATTACCGACAAGCGGCAGCTCGTCGAATACCACGAGGCCGGCAACAAGCCGCCGGAGGCATGGCGGATCGGCACCGAGCACGAGAAATTCGTCTTCCGTAAGAGCGATCTAAAGCGGGTGCCCTATGAGGGGCCGGACGGCATCGGCGCGCTGCTCCAGGGGATGATGCGGTTCGGCTGGAAGCCGGTGATCGAGGCCGGCAACATAATCGCGCTCGAAAACGACGCGCGCTGTTCGATCACCCTCGAACCGGGCGGGCAGTTCGAGCTGTCGGGCGCGCCGCTCGAAACCATCCACCAGACCTGTGACGAGGTGCACGAGCACCTGCGCCAGGTAAAGGAAGTCTGCGACGAGCTCGGGCTCGGCATGATCGGCCTCGGCTTCGATCCGCAATCGCGGCGCGAGGATGTCGGCCGGATGCCCAAGGGGCGCTACCGCATCATGGGCGCCTACATGCCGAAGAAAGGCTCGTTGGGCCTCGACATGATGCTGCGCACCTGCACGGTGCAGACCAATCTCGACTACCGCTCCGAAGCCGACATGGTGAAGAAGTTCCGGGTCAGCCTGGCGCTGCAGCCGGTGGGGGTGGCGCTGTTTGCCAACTCGCCGTTCACCGAGGGCAAGCCCAACGGCTTCCAGAGCTATCGCAGCCATATCTGGACCGACACCGACCCCGACCGCTGCGGCACCCTGCCGTTCGTGTTCGAGGACGGGTTCGGGTTCGAGCGCTATGTCGACTACATGCTCGATGTGCCGATGTATTTCGTCTACCGGCACGGCACCTACATCGACGCGAGCGGCCAGTCGTTCCGCGACTTCATGGCCGGAAGGCTGCCGGCCTTGCCAGGCGAGGTCCCGAGCATCGGCGATTGGGTCGATCATTCGACGACCGCTTTCCCCGAGGTCCGGCTCAAGACCTTCCTCGAAATGCGCGGCGCCGATGGCGGGCCGTGGCGGCGGCTTTGTGCGCTGCCGGCGCTGTGGGTCGGGCTGCTCTACGACGATGTGGCGCTCGACGCGGCGCACGACCTCGTCGCCGACTGGACCGAGGCCGAGCGCGAGGCGATGCGCGCCGAGGTGCCCAGGCTCGGGCTCGACGCGCGCATCCGCAGCCGCACCCTGCGCGACGTGGCGCTGGAAGTGCTGGACTTCGCCCGCGAAGGTCTGCACCGCCGCGCCCGCCGCGACCGCGCCGGCGAGGACGAGACCCATTTCCTCGACACGCTGTTCTCGATCGCCGGCTCCGGCCGCACCCCGGCCTCGGAACTGCTTGAAGACTACACCACGCGCTGGCGCGGCGACCTCAGCCAGATTTACACCGAATACGCTTATTAGGCTGAGCGTCTCCAATCGCCAGCCGCAGCTGGCGATTGCTTATCGGCGGACCAAAGCCCAGTTGTAGAGCTGAACCGCCGCGCTTAACCCTCGGACGGACATGTTCGACGCATTGCACCGCCTGCTGACGGGGCTCGATCCTGCCCAGCGAGCCGCCGAACAGAACGATCCCGCGTTCGCGCTGGCCGTGCTGCTCATCGAAGTTGCGCGCAGCGACGACCGTGTCGAGGAGCGCGAGGAGGGCATGATCGAGCGCGTGCTGATGCGTCGCTTCGGTTTGCAGCGAAACGAGGTGACCGGTCTTGTCGCGGCGGCGAAGGAAGGCGCGATCCGGGCGACCGACCTATTCCATTTCACCCAGGTGGTGGTCGACAAATTCAGCGAAGAAGAACGCATCGGCGTCATCGAGATGCTGTGGGAAGTGGCTTATTCGGATGGCGTCTTGACCGGTGACGAGGACACCCTCATCCGCCGGGTCGCCGGCCTGATTTACGTGCCGGATCGCGAGCGCGGCGAGGCGAAACGCCGGGCGAGGGAGCGGTCGGACGGAGCGGCGCGCGCATAGTCTAGATTCAAGCCGACCTTTCCGCCGATCCGAGTTCACGACGGCCTCCGAGAGGACGACCAGATCGAGTTGAAGCGCGGTGCAGGCCCCCACCCCAACCCTCCCCCGTGGCCACGGGGGAGGGAGAGCCGCGGAGCGGCTGGGAGGGGGCCGGCACGATCGCTGGGCTGAACGGGTGCTGTTCCAAACGATTGCAGGTCAGCTCGGCGAGCGCGCGCGGGGCGGTGCCGTGCCGGCGGCGCCGTCGTGCAATTTCATCACCTGCCACCCCAACGGATCGGCGAATGCCTTCTCCGGCGGCTTGCCCGAGATCGACATCCACCGTTCGCGGTGCCAGCTGGTCATCGCCACCTCGGCCTTGAGCGAGGCGCCGGCGAGGGGCGGGGCGATGCCCAGCGCCGACCAGGGCATCGTCATCTCCGCGGTAACCCGCGGCTGGTCGGCGCCGAAATAGACCGCCTCGGCCCCGGCGGGTGTTTTGCAGCCGTGGGCGATGGCCTCCTGGGCCGCGCCCTCGCACAAGGTCCAGCGCATTTCGAGGAAGTTCTTCACCCGCTTGCGCGGCGGGATGAAGAACAATGTCATCCGGCGCGGTCCGGCCCCGGCGTCGACGCCGATCTCGACCCGGTAGGATTCGGAGAGCGGAAAGGTGTCGCCGTAGGCCAGCAGGTCGACGTCGAAATAATCTTGGCCGATCGTCGCCAGGTTGAGGCCCTTGTCGCTCCAAGACATGTAGATTTCGCCGAAATCCACCATGCCCGGCGCGGGCTTCAGCGGCGGCAACAGGCTCGCCGGCTTCGGCCAATCGGCGAGCGTATGGTCGTCGAGCGCGATCTTCGCATGCGGCAGCGCGTAGCCGCTGTCCGGCGCCGGCTTGGCCGCCGCCGCGGCATGGATCGCCGGCACCCGGCGATTGGCCTCGCCAAGCGCGGCGGTAAGCTCCTCGTACGGCACATCGTCGATGTCGACGAGGCCGAAATCGTAATCCTCGCCGTCCGGGCGGCCGCCTTTCGGATGGTCGTAATACTGGAACCAGTGCATCCCGATCACGGCGGGGATCGCGGCGAAATTCTCTACCGCGGCGGCGGCGCCGCGGGCGCGCTCGGCTTGCGTATCCACGGTCATTAGGTGGCCGTTATTGGTGTTGCCGGTGCGGTTCTGGTTGGCGGCGAAGAACCACTCGGTGACCAGAATCGGCTTGCCGCCGGACAACTTATCGAGCCCGTCCCAGTAATAGTGTGCGATCCAGCCGTCGCCCGAATCGGGGTTATAGTTGGTGGCGATCGCGTCGACATGCCCGGCCATCGCCTTGACCGCGGCGGGATCGTAATAGATCGGCAGCCGGTCGCCGAAATAGAGCGCGTCGGGGTCGGCGGCGCGGATTGCCTTCTCGGCCAGCGCGTAATAACGTTCGGCGACGATGCCGGTCCATTCGCGCACCACGGAAATGCCGGGCCGGCCGGGGCGGATCCTGGTGAATTTATCGGTGGCGAGCAGGGCGTCCCACGAGTTGACTCCGTCGGGCGGGACAGAATCGGCGGTGAACCGGCTCCAGTCGCCGCCGTAATGCTCGCGCAGCATCTGGACCCAGCGCTGCTTGGTGAAATTGTCCGCCGGCATCGTCTGGTAATAGAGGAACAGCGCGCCGGCCCACCAGCCGACCTCGTTGTCGGAAAAATAGCCGATACGGTAGGGCGAGCCCTTGTAGGGCGCGATGAACGCGCGCGCCATATCCGTCATCCGCGTTTCGGTCGCCGGGTCGAACGGGTCGAACCAGTGGAACTTGGCGCGACGGCCGAGCTCCAAATTGACGATCATCGGCACCGGCAGCTTGTCCGGGGGCAGGGACCAGCCGCCGACCGAGTTGAACCCCCAATCGGCGAGCCGCTGCGTCGCCGATTTCACCCAATCGCCGAGGCTCGGATAATAGGTCGGCCAGTTGTAGGCGACCTTGTTTCCCATGGTGCGCCAGGAATAGCCGCCGTCGAGCGTGTTGACCCCGAGGCTGTAGAAGCGCTCGCCGCACGGGGTCTTGAGCCATTGGGCGCCGGATTCGGTCGTCAGCGACCAGCGGCTCGACGGCGCAGAGGCGAGGTCGCAGGCGGCGGCAGGGAGCGCTGCCGCTGCCAAAACAACGGCGGCAAACAGGCCGGCACCAAGGTGTTGAAGTAAGGTCGATCGCTTGCACAAACGCAGTGCGTCCTTCGAGACGCGCCCGAGGGGCGCTCCTCAGGATGAGGGAAATTCCGTGTGCGGCAGTAAAGCTCTACCTCATCCTGGGACGCGTTGCCTCAAGTCCGTGATTCCGATTTGTCGCAGGCTCAGGCCGCGGTGCCGCCGACGGTGAGGCCGTCCATGCGCACGGTCGGCTGGCCGACCCCGACCGGCACGCCCTGGCCGTCCTTGCCGCAGGTGCCGACGCCGTCGTCGAGCTTCAGATCGTTGCCGATCATGCTGATCTTGGTCAGCGCGTCGGGGCCGTTGCCGATCAGGGTCGCGCCCTTGACTGCCGCGCCGACCTTGCCGTCCTCGATCAGATAGGCCTCGGAGGCCGAGAACACGAACTTGCCGGAAGTGATGTCGACGCTGCCGCCGCCGAAATTGACCGCGTAGAGACCCTTCTTGACCGAGCCGATGATCTCCTGCGGGTCGTGGCCGCCGGCCAGCATGTAAGTATTGGTCATGCGCGGGATCGGCGCGTGGGCAAAGCTCTCGCGCCGGCCGTTGCCGGTCGGCGCGACCCCCATCAGCCGCGCGTTCATGCGGTCGTGCATAAAGCCCTTGAGGATGCCGTCCTCGATCAGCACGTTGTAGGCGCTGGGCGTGCCCTCGTCGTCGACGGTCAGCGAGCCGCGCCGGTCCTGCAGGGTGCCGTCGTCGACGACGGTGACCCCCTTGGAGGCGATCCGCTCGCCCATCAGTCCGGCAAAGGCCGAGGTCTTCTTGCGGTTGAAGTCGCCTTCGAGCCCGTGCCCGACCGCCTCGTGCAGCATCACCCCGGGCCAGCCGGGGCCGAGCACCACGGTCATCTCGCCGGCCGGCGCCGGCACCGAGCCGAGTTTGACCAGCGCCTGGCGCAGCGCTTCGTCGACCTGATGCTTCCACTGCGCCGGATCGAAATAGCGCTCGTAGGCGAAGCGCCCGCCGCTGCCGTAGGAGCCGGTCTCCATCCGGTCGCCGTCCTGCACCATGATCGAGACGTTGACCCGCACCAGCGGGCGGATGTCGGCGACCCGTTGGCCGTCGGCGCGGACGATTTGCACTGCTTGCCAGACGCCACTGATCGAGGCCATCACCTGGCGCACCCGCGGGTCGAGCCCGCGCGCATAGGCGTCGATGTCGGTAAGTAGCTTGGTCTTGGCGGAAAGATCGAGACCCAGCGGGTTGAGGTCGGTGTAGAGGGCGCGGTTGGTGCCGTGCGGCGGCTCGCCCATGGTTCCGGTGTAGCCGCTCGCGACCGCGCGCACCGTGGCGCCGGCGCGGCGAATCGCCGCCTCGGAGATTTCCGAGGCATGGGCATAGCCGGCGGCTTCGCCGGCAACCGCGCGCAGGCCGAACCCCTGCGTCGTGTCGAACGAGGCGCTGCGGATTCGCCCGTCGTCCAGCGCGACGCTCTCCGACTGGCTGTATTCGAGGAACAGTTCACCGTCATCCATGCCGGCAAGCTGCTCGCCGACCAGCGCTTCGACCCGGTCGGGGTCCATACCGGTACGGGCGAAAAACAGGTCGTCGGTCAGGGCGAGATTGGTCATTGGGCTCTCCAGCCAGCGTGCTCGCCCTAATATGATGTCGTTGGCGGCGTCGCGAAAGGCGCGATCGTCGCAGAGGGACAATGTCGGAGGCCGCTTTGCCCGTCTGCGGCGGCTTGCCGCAAGAGGTTAGGGGGCGGCGCGGAGAGTTGTTGCCGCGTTGAGCTTTGGTGTAGGTTCGCCTTGATCGGTTGCCGCCGCCGCGCGCATAAGAGCAGGTGGCGGCGCGGCTTTTGGCTGAGCGGCGCGAAGCCCGGATGGTCCCGCTCGGATCAGCGATCCAACCACAGCGGCTCCGGGCGGCTCGCCGGGAGGTTGGGCCGGTCCGGTCGCGCTCGTCGGATGAGGGCGTCCGCGGCGAAGGGGAGCTGCAGGGACATGGTTCGGTTGACGACAGCGACGACGAGAAAGACGGCAGCCGCGCTTTGCGTCGGGCTGGGATTGGCGCTCTGCGCGGGCGTCGCCTTGGCCGACCAGCCGCATCCCTGGCAACTAGGCATGCAAAAGCCGGCGACCCTGATCACCGAACGCATCCATGCGTTCCACAACGAACTGCTGGTCATCATCTCCCTGATTTCGGCGTTCGTGATCGCGCTGCTGATCTACGTGATGGTGCGGTTCAACCATCGCGCGCACCCGGTGCCGACCCGCACGACGCACAATCCGGTGATCGAGGTTTTGTGGACGGTCGTGCCGGTCTTGATCCTCGTCCTTATCGCGATCCCGTCCTTCAAGCTGATGTACTACATGGACCGGGTTCCCGACGCGGCGATGACGATCAAGGTCACCGGCCACCAGTGGTACTGGCAGTACGAATACCCCGACCAGGGCAATATCAGCTTCAACAGCAACCTCGTCGACGATTCCAAGCGCAAGCCGGAGCAGCCGCGGCTGCTTGCGGTCGACAACCCGCTGGTGATCCCGGTCGGCACCAACATCCGCGTGCAGGTCGCCGGCACCGACGTGATCCATAGCTGGTTCGTGCCGTCGTTCGGGTTTCAGGAATACGCTGTCGTCGGCCGGCTCAACGAAGCCTGGGTGAACGTCGAGCGGGAAGGCACCTATTACGGCGAGTGCAACCAGATCTGCGGCGTCAACCACGCCTTTATGCCGATCGAGGTCAAGGCGGTTTCCAAGGCCGATTTCGACAAGTGGCTCGTCGAC
>JBBRPG010000001.1:0-66586 GCA_038228485.1 Alphaproteobacteria bacterium | reverse complement strand
GGCCGACGGTGTGCAAGACCCGCTATATCGCCGGCCACCAGCAGATCATGCGCGTCGACGAGGAGCATGTTCACGAGCTGGATCCCGATGAGGAGGCCCGGCTGCTCGCGGCGATCGACCGGGCGATGCCCGACGCCGACGCGGTGATCCTCTCCGATTACGGCAAGTGCGTGCTCGGGCCGGGCGTCGTCGAGTTCGCCATCCGCCGCGCCCAGGCGCGCCGTGTGCCCGTATTTGTCGATCCGAAAAGCGACGATTTCCGCCAGTATCGCGGCGCCACTTGCATTACCCCGAACCAGGCCGAGCTGGCGCGCGCCGCCAGGCTGCCGACCGCCAGCGACAAAAAGGTCGTCACGGCGGCGAAGAAAGTGCTGCGCGAGGCCAAGGCGGCGGCGATCCTCGCCACCCGCTCGGACAAGGGGATGGTGCTGGTCGAGGCGTCAGGTCCAAGGGACTTCACCGTGCATTTCGAGCCGGCGCGGGCGCGCGAGGTGTTCGACGTGTCGGGCGCCGGCGACACGGTAATTGCGGTCCTGGCGCTCGCCCATGCCAGCGGCCGCAGCCTGCCGGAGGCGATGCGGATCGCCAACGCCGCGGCCGGGGTCGTCGTTTCGAAGCTCGGCACCGCAACGGTCGAGCTCGACGAATTGATGCTCGAGCTGTCACGCGACCCCGGCGATCGCGCCGGCCACCGCGCCAAGCTCTACAGCCTCGCCGAGGCCGAGACGCTGGTGCGCCAGTGGAAAGGGCGCGGTCTGCGCGTCGGGTTCACCAATGGCTGCTTCGATATCCTCCATCCCGGTCATGTATCGCTGCTGGCGGCGGCGCGCGAGCGGTGCGACCGGCTGATCGTCGCGCTCAACAGCGACCCCAGCGTACGCCGGCTCAAGGGGGCGGGCCGTCCGGTCAACACGCTCGCCGACCGCGCCGCGGTGATCGCCGGGTTGCAGTCGGTCGACGCCGTCGTCGGGTTCGACGAGGACACCCCGCTCGAAGCAATCCGCCGGCTGTTGCCCGATGTGCTGATGAAGGGCGCCGACTGGACCGTGGACACCGTCGTCGGGCGCGAGGAGGTCGAGGCGGCGGGCGGAAGGGTGGCGCTGATCGACCTGGTCGAGGGCCACTCGACTACCGGCGTCATCGGGCGGATGCGGGCGGCGCCAGCCAAGGCCGGCGTCTGACATGCTGGTCATCACCGGCGGCGGCGGCTTTATCGGCTCCGTGCTGGCGGCGGCGCTCAACGAGGCCGGGCGCGCCGACCTCGTCATCGTCGACCGCTTTGGCAGCGACGGCAAATGGCGCAACATCGCCAAGCGCGATTTCTTCGAGATCGTGACCATCGAGGGTCTACCCGCCTGGCTGACGCAGCACGGCGGCGAGGTCGAGGCGGTGTTTCATCTCGGCGCCAATTCCTCGACCACCGAGACCGACGCCGACCACGTCATCGCGACCAACCTCAACGCCTCGATCGCGCTGTGGCGCTGGTGCGCCGCCCAGGCGAAGCCGCTGATCTATGCCTCCTCGGCCGCGACCTATGGCGACGGCACTCAAGGTTTCGACGACGCCGGCGGTTTGCCCGCGTTCAAGCGGCTGCGGCCGATGAACCTCTACGGTTGGTCGAAACACGCCTTCGATCTATGGGCGTTGCGCGAGGCGGCGAAGGGCCACGCGCCGCCCGCCTGGTTCGGGCTCAAATTCTTCAACGTGTTCGGGCCCAACGAGCACCACAAGGCCGAGATGATGAGCCTGGTGGCCAAGTACTACCCGCGCATCATGGCCGGCGAGCCGATCCGCCTGTTCAAGTCGCACCGGCCCGATTTCGCCGACGGCGAGCAGCGCCGGGACTTTGTCTACGTCAAGGATTGCGCCGCGGTGATGCTGTGGCTGTGGCGCCAGGGTCGGGCAGAGGCGAGCGGTATCTACAATCTCGGCACCGGCACGGGGCGCAGCTTTCGCGACCTGATGCTGGCGACCTATGCCGCCTGCGGCAAGACCCCCGACATCGAATATGTCGACACGCCGCCGGCGATCCGGCCGAACTACCAATACTTTACCGAAGCCAAGATGGAGCGGCTGCGCGGGCTCGGCTACAACGCGCCGTTCACCCCGCTCGAAGAGGCGGTCGCGGATTTCGTCACCAACCATCTCGCGCAACCCGATCCCTATCTTTAGGAGATCCCCATGAGCGACAACAGGCATTGGGTCGGCACCTGGACCGCAACGCCGGCGCCGGCGGAGGGCGCCGCGTTCGGCAACCACACCATCCGCATGACCCCACGGGTCAGCCTCGGCGGCAGCGTGGTGCGGGTGCGCATCTCGAACGCCTATGGCGCCGGCCCGCTGGCGATCGGCGCCGCGCGGGTGGCGTTGCGCGACCAGGGCCCCGCCATCGTTCCCGGCTCCGACCGCCGGCTCACCTTCGGCGGCGAAGCCAAGGCCACCATTGCCGCCGGCGCGGTCATCGTCAGCGACCCGGTCGATCTGAATGTCCCCGCCTTGGCCGATCTCGCGGTCAGCGTCCACCTGCCGCAGGATTTGCCGGCGAGCTTTGGCATCACCGGGCGCTATGCGCGCCAGACCAACTACATCTCGCCGGTCGGCGACTTCACCTCGGAAACGGCCATGCCGGTCGGCAAGCTCACCGACGACTGGTATTTCGTCTGCGGCGTCGATGTCGTCGCGCCCACGGAGACGCTCGGCATCGTCACGGTCGGCGACTCGCTGACCGACGCCAACATCTCGACCCATGACGGGCACCACAGCTGGCCGTCGCAGCTGGCTCGCCGCCTTATCGCCCGCGCCAAGGACCACGGTGGCCGGCCGGCGGCGGTGATGAACCAGGGGCTCGGCGGCAATCGCATCCTCCACGATGTGCGCGGCGACAGCGGGCTGCGCCGGCTCGACCGCGACGTGATCGCCCAGCCCGGCGTCACCCACGCGATCATCATGCTCGGCACCAACGACCTGCGAAACCGCAGCGCCAAGCCCGAGGAGGAGGTCACCGCCGCGCAGATGATCGCCGGACTCAAGCAAATCGCGCTGCGCGGTCAGGCGCGCGGGATCAAGATGCTCGGCTGCACCCTGACCCCGTACTGGAACGAAACCTTTCTGCCCGGCGCGTGGAACCCGCGGCGCGAGACCGTGCGGCAGGCGGTCAACGCCTGGCTGCGCGAGGGCAGCGCGTTCGACTCCCTGATCGATTTCGACCAGGCATTGCGCGACCCGGAAAATCCGCTGCGCATGGTGCCGAAATTCGATTGCGGCGACCATCTGCACCCGAGCGATCTCGGCTATTGCACGATGGGCGACGCGATCGACTTGGCGCTATTCGAGCAATAATTGCTTCGCGTGGAACCGATGATCCGGCCGCGCAAAGCGGTTAATAGCCGTAAATGCGTCCCAGCTCTCGCCGGTTGAGCTGTTCGGCAGCACCGTAATCGCCCGCCCAGGGCCGGGCGTAGCCGCCGCGCCAATAGGGGCGGGGGCCGTAGCCATAGCGGAACGGGACGCAGCGGCCCCAACGGTTGGGATGAAACCCCGGGCCGCATCCGCCGGCGATCTGAACGATGTTCGAAGCTTGCTGAGTACCCGAACTCGGGACAGCCGGAGCGGCGTTTGCAAGCGTCGCGGCGGCCATCAAACCGAGGGCGCCGGCCAAAACCAGAATTGCTGATCGCATGAAGTCCTCCCGTCAACGAGCGTTTGCTTCCGAACAACGAACACCGCCGCAAGACATTCCTTTCACAGCGATCTCGGGTATCGCACGATGGGCGACGCGATCGGCCTGGCGCTGTTCGATTTGAGCGGCGCCGCCGAGGCACGATCAGGAAACGGCAAGGGGAGAGTGACGATGACCTTACGCGTGCCAATGGTATCGCCGGAGCGTGCCCGCGAGCTCGGCGACGCGATGGGTATGCCGGCCCGGCGCACCCAGAGCGAGGCGTTTCGCGTGGTCGCCAACAATCCCGGCGTCGCGCGGGTCGCGTTCAGCCAGCTGATGCAGCTGCTGGAGAACAACAAGTTCGACACCCGGCTGCGCGAGCTGATGATCATGCGGATCGGCTGGGTCACCGGCTCGGCCTACGAGTGGACGCAGCACTGGCGGGTGGCGACCACCGCGGGCATCCCGCCCGATGATATCCTGGCGGTGCGCGACTGGCGCAACGCCACGCACCTGACGCCGGCGGACAGGGCGATCCTTGCCGCCACCGACGAGTGTCTTGCCGGCAAATCGATTTCGGACGCCGCTTGGTCCGAGGTGGCAAAGCATGTCGCCGACCCCGGACAGCAGGTCGAATTCATCATCGCCATGGGCAACTGGATGATGTTTTCGCTGCTGTTCCGCAACCTGCGCATTCCGCTGGCGGAGGGGCTCATGGTGTGGCCGCCGGATGGCCTGGCCTCCCCGGCAGCGGACAAATAGGCTGGGATTCTATCGGGCGAGGCGCTCGTTTGCCGCGCCGAACAGCCGCGCCATGCGGCGCGCCCATTCGTCCTGGCCGGCAGAGCCGGCGATCAAATCCTGGCGGATTTCGATCTCGACATGGTCGAGGCCGTTGGCTTCGCCGTGCACCGGGATCGTGTAGTCGCTGTCGTCGGTGATCGCGTAAGGTTCGTTGTCGCCGACGGCGAGGTCGCCCTCAGCCCGCAGCAGCTCAAGCATGAGCCGCGAGAGCGGTGTCGGATGGTGGTACAGCACGCCGACCTCGACGGCGCGGCCGACGCCCCTGAACACCGGGGTAAAGCTGTGCATCGCGATCAGCACGGTGCGGCGCCCGGCGGCCCGCCGCGCGTCGAGCAACCCGGCAATCGCGGCGTGATAGGGATCGAAGACCGCCTGCCGGCGGGCGGCGCGCGCCTTGTCGGACAAGCCCTCGTTGCCGGGGACCGGAGTGAATTCGCTGATCGACGGGATCGAGGTCGGGTGGTCGGGCGCGCGGTTGCAGTCGATCACCAATCGCGAATAGGCCTGCAGCACCGCCGCCGCATCGAGCAGCCCCGACAGCGTCTCGGTGACGCCGGCAATGCCGATGTCCCAGGCGATGTGGCGTTCAAGCTCGCTGGCGGAGACGCCGAGCGTGCCGAGCGCGCGCGGGATCAGCCGCCCGGCATGGTCGGCGGTCAGCAGGAAATCCGAGCCGCCCGTGGGCCGTAGCACCCGCACCGGGTTCGGTTCGTCGGCGGCCAGCAAGTTCGTTTTGGGCGCGGTCATGCGCCCATACTAGCGGCTCAATAGATCTCGGCGTAGCGGGCGCAGATCTCGGTCGGGCTCAGCCCCTCGACGACCTTCAGCTCAGCGCGTTTGAAGCGCACATAGACGTCGAAAAATTCGTCGCCGAACCATTCGCGCGCGGTGTGGCTGGCGGCGAGCAATTCGAGCGATTCGCCCAGCGAGCTCGGCAGCGGCCGGGTTCCCACCTCGCCCCGCTGACTTGCGCTGATTTCCCCGAAATCCTCATCGGCGGGGGCGGCCAGCGTCAGCTTGCGCTTGATCCCGTCGAGCCCAGCCCAGACCAACGCGCCCAGCGCCATATAGGGGCTCGCCGTGGCGTCGGCGACGCGGTACTCGACGTTGAAATTATGCGCCGCCGGCGGCCCGAAGATCGGGCAGATGCGAATCGCGGCGCCGCGGTCCTGCAGTCCGATATTGGCCCAAATCGGCGCCCAGCGGTCCGGCTGGAGACGGTAATAGGACGCTGCTGACGGGGCCGTGATCGCGGCCAGAATCGGCAGGTGCTCGATGATGCCGGCGATAAAATGCTCGCCGATACCGCTCAGCCGCCACGGGCGGATCGGATCGTAGAGCACCGGCTTTTCGTCGTGGTCGCGCAGGCTGAAATGGATGTGGGTGCCGTTGCCGATCCCGTCGGGGTCGAGGATCGGGGCAAAGATCGCGCGATGCCCGCGCCGATGCGCCACCGCCCGCGCCATCTCGCGGGAGATGACCGCTTCGTCGGCCGCGCGCATGCCGCGCGCCGGAGCGATGGTCATCTCGAATTGGCGGGCGCCGTATTCCGGCAGGAACGTGTCCGGAACCAGCCCGGCGTCCCGGATCGCCGCCATCAGGTGCTCGCCGAACCCGCCCTGACGGCGGTGCGCGTCGAGCGAATAGGACGCGCCAGGGCGGTCTTCGACCCCGGTATAGACGAATTCCTGCTCGAACGCGGCAACGACGCCGAAGCCGGCTTGCCGCTCGAGCGCCTCCAGCGCGCGGCGCAAGAAATGACGCGGGCAGCACTGCCAGTAATGCCCGACGATGGTGAGGATGTCGCCGAGGTAGAACCGTTCGGCCGCGCTGCCGTCGAAATCGACCTCGACATAGGTGCTGAGGTCCGGGACCAGCATCAAATCGCCTTGCGTGCCGTAAGGCGAATCGTAGATGGGCCCGAACGCCGACATCATGATGTTGCTGGGCGCGAGGCCGACGCCCTCGCGCTGCCGCTGCGACAGCGCGGTTTGCGGAAAGGCCTTGCCGCGCACCAATCCCGCCAGATCGCAGGTGCCGACAAAGATCAGCGGTTCCATTTCCACAGGCAGGCCCCCAACGCCAACGACTACCCCGAAGCGAGGCATTATTCGCGCAAGATGGTTAAATTTCTGGAAGCATCGCCGCAACGATCGCGCCGAATCCGCGGGTCCTCGGCGCTAGACTCCGATCGTCTCGCGTTCGCGGCCCGGCAAGTCCCCCGGCAAATCCCCTGGCAAGTCCCCTAGGGGATCGACCCGGAACCCGCCCGATTGGCGCCGCCACAGCGCGGCATAGGCGCCGCCCTTGGCGAGCAGCTGGTCGTGGGTGCCTTCCTCGATGATGCGGCCGCGGTCGAGCACCACCAGCCGGTCCATCCGGCAGATTGTCGACAAGCGGTGGGCGATCGCGATCACCGTGCGCCCTTCCATCAGCGCGTCCAATTGCTCCTGGATCGCGGCCTCGACCTCCGAATCGAGCGCCGAGGTCGCCTCGTCGAGCACCAGGATCGGCGCGTCCTTGAGGATGACCCGGGCCAAGGCGATGCGCTGGCGCTGACCGCCCGACAGCTTGACCCCGCGCTCGCCGACATGGGCGTCGAACGCCGTGCGCTGGTGCCAGTCTTCCAGGCCCTCGATGAACTCGGTGGCGTGGGCGCGGCGCGCCGCGTCCTCGATCTCGGCCTCGCCCGCGTCGGGACGGCCGTAGCGGATGTTGTCGCGGATCGAGCGGTGCAGCAGCGAGGTGTCTTGCGTCACCATGCCGATCTGCGCGCGCAGGCTTTCTTGGGTCAACCCGGCGATGTCGCGCCCGTCGACCAGGATGCGGCCCTGCTCCGGCCGGTAAAAACCCAGCAGCAGGTTCACCAGGGTCGACTTGCCGGCGCCGGAGCGGCCGACCAGGCCCACGCGCTCGCCCGGGGCGACGTCGAGGTCGAGCCCGCGTAGCACGCCGCCGCGCCGGGGGCTGCGGCCATAGTCGAAATGCACGTTCTCGAACCGCACCGCGCCGACCGCGCGCTCGATCTCGACAGCGCCGGGCTCGTCCGGCATTTCCCGCGGCACCGCGATCGAGCGCATGCCGTCCTGCACCTGGCCGATATTGTCGAAGATATTGGCGATCTGCTGCGCCACCCAGCCGGCGATGTTGCCGATCTGCCAGGCCATCGGGATCGCCATCGCCACGGTGCCGATCGGGATGCGGCCGCGCGCCCACAAGGCGATCGCCAGCCCTCCGGTGCCGGTCAGCAGCGCCGCGTTCATCAGGATCAGCGAAACGCCCCACGCCGAGGTCATTCTGAGCTGACGGCGATAGGCGTGGGTGTGCTCGTCGACCGCCTCGCGGACGAAATTGTCCTCGTCGCGGGCGCGGGCGAACAACTTGACGGTCAGGATGTTGGTGTAGCTGTCGACCACCCGGCCGGTGACCTCGGAGCGCATCTCCGACATGCGGCGCGAGCGCTCGCGCATGCGCGGCAGGAACATCCGCAGCACTGCGGCATAGGTTGCGAACCAGCAGACGATCGGCAACGCCAGCCGCCAGTCGGCGGCGGCGAGGAGCAATGCGGCGCTGGCCCCGTAGACCAGGATGTACCAGACCGCGTTGATGCTGGAGACGACGCTTTCGCGCAGTGCCGGACCGGTTTGCATCACCCGATTGGCGATGCGGCCGGCAAAATCGTTCTGAAAATAGGTCCAGCCCTGGCGCACGACATGCCAATGGCTTTGCCAGCGCGTCAGGTTGGTGAGGCCGGGGATCAGCGCCTGGTTGGTGACCAGCGCCGAGGCGAAATGCGCGATCGGCCGCAGCACCAGCAGCAACAGCGCCATCCCGAGGAGCTGCCAGCCGGCGGTCTGCCAGATGGCGTCCGGCGATTGCGAGGTCACCAGCGTGGCGATGCGGCCGATAAAGACTGGGATCGCCGCATCGAGCAGCGCGACGATGAACCCGGTTACGAACAGCGCGCTGAGCAGACCGGGGATCTGCCGCACGAAATGCCAATAGAAGCGGACGAGCGCTTGCGGGCTGCCGAGCTCGGGCGGCGCTATGTCCGGCGGCTTGTCGGTCGGCTCGATCAGGCGTTCGAAGAAACGGAACATTGGTTTCTAAATGCCTATGGCTTGGGCACGGGTCAACCGCTGTGGCGCGTTGTCAAAGCCATCTCCTATTTTCCTTGGCCGGGCTTGATCCGGCCATCCACGTCTTATCCCTCGTTGCCCGCTAACGAAGACGTGGCTCTCGGGTCAAGCCGGGGGAGGGAATTCGATTTGAGCGCCTACTGCAGTTCCGGGAAATCCTCCTCCCAGAATTCGGTTTCGGCGCGTTGGCCGGCGGTGCGGCGCTCGGCTTCGGCGGTTCGCAGCTCGACCCGGCGGATCTTGCCGGAGATCGTCTTCGGCAATTCGGCGAATTCGAGCCGCCGCACCCGCTTGAACGGCGCCAAGGTCGCGCGGCAATGCCGGAAAATCTCCAGCGCCGTGTCGCGGTTCGGGATGTGGCTGCCGGCAAGCGCGACAAACGCTTTCGGTACCGCGAGGCGCAGCGGATCGGGCGATGGCACCACCGCCGCCTCGGCGATTGCGGCGTGCTCGATCAGCGCGCTTTCGAGCTCGAACGGGCTGATCCGGTAGTCGGACGCTTTGAACACGTCGTCGGAACGGCCGATATAGGTGAAGTATCCGTCCGCGTCGCGCATCGCCACGTCGCCGGTGCGATAGGCGGCGCCCGCGACCGGCACTACAGCGCCGTCATCGCCCTGATAACCCTGCATCAGACCCAAGGGCGGCGGGTCGAGCGCCAGCGATATCTCCGCCTCGTCCTGATCGGCGCCGTCGGCATCGAGCAGGCGCACGCGATAGCCGGGCGCCGGCTTGCCGACCGCGCCAGGCTTCACCGTCTGGCCGGGGAAATTGCCGAGTTGCAGGGTCGTCTCGGTCTGGCCATAGCCGTCGCGGATAGTCAGCCCCCAGGCCGCGCGCACCTGCTCGATGATCTCGGGGTTGAGGGGCTCGCCGGCGCCGACCACCTCCTTCAGCGCCACTTTCCACGATTTCAGATTCTCCTGGATCAGCATGCGCCACACGGTCGGGGGCGCGCAGAACGTCGTCACCCGGTAGCGCACGAGCGCGTCGAGCAGCGCCTTGGCGTTGAACCGCGGCTGGTTGAGCATGAACACGCAGGCCTCGGCGACCCACGGGGTAAAGACGCAGCTCCAGGCATGCTTGGCCCAGCCCGGCGACGAAATGTTCAGGTGGATGTCGCCGGGCTTGAGGCCGATCCAGTACATCGTCGACAGCGAGCCGACCGGATAACTCTGGTGGCTGTGCAGCACCAGCTTGGGCTTCGCCGTGGTGCCCGATGTGAAATAAAGCAGCAGCGGGTCGGTCGCCTTGGTCTCGCCGTCGGGCGCGAACCTCGCGGGCGCGCCGCCGGCACCGGCATAGTCGTGCCACCCCGGCACCGTGTCGCCGATCGCAATGCGGGTGTAGTCGCCGGTGATGTCGGCGAATTTCGCGGCGTTGTCGCTGCCGGTGACGACATGGCGAGCGCGGCCGCGGTCGAAGCGGTCGATCAGGTCGTCGCGGGTCAACAGCGTCGTCGCCGGGATCGTCACCGCGCCCAGCTTCATCGCCGCGAGCATGACCTCCCACAGCGGCACGACATTGCCGAGCATCAGCAGAATACGGTCGCCACGCCCGACCCCGAGCCCGCGCAGGTAGTTGGCGACGCGGTTCGAACGTTCGGCCATCTCGGCGAACGATATTTTGACTTCGGTCCCGGCCTCGCCGCCGCTCCCCTGATTGACGATCCACAGCGCCGGCCGCTCGTTGCCGCGCGCCATCCGGTCGAAATAGTCGAGCGCCCAGTTGAACTTGTCGAGCATCGGCCAGCGGAAGTCGCGGTACGCGGTGTCGTAATCGGTGCGGTTGGCGAACAGGAATTCGCGGGCTTTGAGAAATGCCTCGGCGGACATGCGGTCCCTCCTGCGTCGAGCCCTCCAACGCAGATGAGCGTTGCGGACCTCGCTATTTATGGCCCTTGGAGCGGATAGCGTCTATCGCCGGAGCAGGGTTCCGACAGACGGCGCTCGCGCCACGCCACGCCGCCGCTTTGGGCCCACGGCTGTTGCGGCAGGGTTTGACCTCCTGCTCGGTTTCGATGAGGCGATCGGATTGTGTCATCGCGGAACACTCATCTCGGCGGCGCGTTGCCCTGAGGGTTGAGCCGTTGCCGGGACTGCGGCAACCGGCGCACGATGCCGACAACCGACGGAGACGCGAATGCCGGATACCGATCGGACGGATCAGGACTGGGTGCAGGGCTGGGGCTTGATCAAAGGCCAGCCGCCGAACTGCGAATGCGCGGGGATGTACGAGACCTTGGCCGAGGCCGAGGAGGCGGCGGCCACGGCACGTGAAGGTTTCCATACGATCTGGGGCCGCTATAACGAACGCACCAAGCAATTTGTCGGCGGCGCCCTCGGCGCGTGACGACGGGGCCGCGCGCGGACGAAATGGGGGAGGACATCATGCAATTCGGTTTCAACCTGCCGAACAGCGGCGCGCTTGCCGATCCCGAGATCATGTGCCGGCTCGCCGCCGAGGGCGAAGCGCTCGGCTACGACTACCTGACGGTTACCGACCATGTGACCCTCCCCGATATGGCCGAGCCGGGCTATCCCTATTCCGAGACCGGGTCGTTCTACTCGACCGACAGCGCCCATCGGCACGAGATGCTGACCCTCGCCGCCTACCTCGCCGGCATCACCAAGCGGCTGCGCCTGGTGCTGGCGGTGCTGGTGGTGCCGCATCGGCCGGCGGTGCTGGCGGCGAAGATGCTGTCGACCATCGACGTGTTGTCGGGCGGGCGGCTGACCGTCGGCATCGGTGCCGGCTGGCTCAAGGCCGAGTTCGACGCGGTGGTGACGACCCCCTTCGCCGAGCGCGGCGCTGTCACCGACGAATACGTCGCTGCCTTCAAGACGCTGTGGACCGAGAAGAAGCCGGCGATCGCCGGCAAATACGTGCATTACGACCGCTTGTTGCTGGAGCCGAAGCCAACGCAAAAGCCGCACCCGCCGATCTGGGTGGGCGGCGAGAGCGGTCCGTCGCTGCGCCGCGCCGCGAAACTTGGCGACGCCTGGTATCCGATCGGCACCAACAATGCGCACCTGCTCGACAGCCTGCCGCGTTACCAGGCCGGGGTCGCCCGGCTGCGTCAGCTGACCGCGGCGGCTGGGCGCGACACAGGTGCGGTCGCGCTGACCTACCGGGTCAAGCGCTACGGCGAGGACTTGCCCGACCGCGCCTCCGACGGCGAACGTCGCCTGTTCTCGGGCAGTGATGCGGACATCGTCGGCGACATCCACGCGCTGCAGGACCTTGGCGTCACCGCGATCGACTTCGATTTCGAGCGCCCGCAGGAAGCGGCGGTCAGCGCCGAGATGCGCTCGTTCCGCGAGCGGGTTCTGGCCAAGGCGTAAAGTCAGCCAGGCTTGTTCGGGGCGGCGAGCAGCTGCGCCTCGCCGCCGGCAGCCTTACCAGTTCGACCGCCCGGCGGTCGAAGCTGGCGAACACCACGCCGCCCATTTGCCGGCCGGCGAATGCGATGACCCCATCGGCGAAGTCCCCACCCGCGTCGAGCATTGCGAGGCCGGCTTCGACGGCCGGATGGTCGACCGAAACGACGGGACTGGCGATGAGACGCCTGATAGCGTCGCCGATCGCGCTGGGGCGACGATGGTAAAGCCTGGTCGTCACCCAAACGAATTCGCAAAGCACCGGCAAAGGAATGGCGATGAATTCCGCCTCTTGAAACAGCTCGATCGCGCGCCTCGTCTGTTCAGGGTCGTCCTCCACCGCAAGGCGGACGACGATGTTGGTGTCTGCCGTAATCCTCAAGGCTCGCCAGCCCAGCCCTTCTCGATCGCTTCGTTTATTTCTTCAATCGTCAGCGCTTTGGTGCCAGGCCGATAGAGCGAGCCGAAGAAATCCTCGATCGACCCGGTCTTCTTGGCGGCACGCAGCTCGGCCCGGCCATTGGGCAGCAGATTGACCTCGACCTTGCTGCCCGGCTCGACGCCGAGATGCTTGAGCACATCCTTGCGCAATGTGACCTGTCCCTTTGTTGTCACTGTCAGCGTCGTGGTCATCCCCGACTCCTTCCGTCTCAAACGATGTAAGGCGAAAGTGCCTTACAATCAATCGCCACATTGCGGGCTTGCGGCGAAAACGGTAGCCATTGTCGCCACGCCGACGCAGACTTGAGCAAACCTTCGGCCCCGGGAGGAACCCAGAAATGCAGTCGACCAACGACGCGCCATCCGCCCGCCATCTGCCGATCCGCAAGGATTGGCTCGCCGCGACGCAGGAGGCAGCGCTCGAACCCGACCGGCCGATCATCGACCCGCACCACCATTTGTGGGACCGGCCGGGCAACCGCTACCTGCTGCACGATCTGGTCGAGGACGTGTCGAGCGGCCACAACATCCGCGCCACCGTGTTCCTCGAATGCCGCGAAATGTACCGCGCTGACGGGCCGCCGGAGACTCGCTCGCTCGGCGAGACCACCTTTGTCGCGGGTGTGTCGGCGATGAGCGAAAGCGGCAAATACGGGCCGACCAAGGCTTGCGCCGGGATCGTCGGCAATGTCGATCTGCGTGCCGTCGGCGGCCGCGCCAGAGGTATCCTGGAGCAACACATCGGCGCCTCGGGCGGGCGTTTTCGCGGCATCCGCAACGGCGCGACCTGGCACAGCGACCCGAGCCTGCGCGTGTTTACTTCCGGCTCGGGCGAAGGCCTCTATGTCGACCGCAGCTTCCGCGAAGGTTTCGCCGCGCTGGCGCCGCTCAACCTTACCTTTGAAGCGTGGATGTTCCATTCGCAGCTCGGCGACTTGATCAGCCTCTGCTGTGCCTTTCCCGAGACCAAGATCGTGCTCAACCATATCGGTGGCGCGCTGGCGGTCGGCCCCTTTGCCGACAAGCGCGAGGAAGTCTTTGCCGAGTGGCGCACCCAGATGATGAAGTTGGGACAATTCCCCAACCTCTACATCAAGCTCGGCGGGCTTGGCATGCCGTCGCTGATGGGGTTCGAGATGGGCCGCCAGGATTCGGCGCCGTCGTCGGAGCAGCTGGCGAAAGCCTGGGCCCCCTACCTCAACACCTGCATCGAAGCGTTCGGCCCCGACCGCGCGATGTTCGAAAGCAACTTCCCGGTCGACAAGGGGATGTGCAGCTATTCCAATCTGTGGAATGCGTTCAAGCGCGTCTCCGAGCCCTATTCGAATGACGAGAAGAACGCGATGTTCCACAACACCGCGCTGAAATTCTACCGGCTGTATTGAGTTCTTTGCTGTCATTCCGGGGCGGCGCGCAGCGGCGAACCCGGAACCCATGAACACCGAATCGCGGGAGCACGCAACGCCGTAGCCTCGATTTCTAGGCCCGTGTTCATAGGTTCCGGGTCCGGCCCTTACTGGCCGTCCCGGAATGACATCCGTTATCGGAAAGGGAGAGAAGCGTATGCCATTGCCACGCCAAGAGGTCGACGCGACCACGCCGAAATATCTGCGCGACAAATACGCGATCGTCGGGGTCGGCGAGACCACCTACACCCGCGGTTCGGGGATGACGACCCGGGCGCTTGGCACCTGGGCGGTGCGCAACGCGATCCTCGATGCCGGGCTCAAGGCCAGCGACATCGACGGCATGCTCGACTATTCGGGCGGCGACTCGACCTCGGCGACGTTCATCGCCGGCGACTTGGGCTGCCGGCTCAATTTCTACATGGACGTGGTCGGCGGCGGCTCGTCGACCGAGGCGCTGGTCGGCATCGCCATCGGCATCATCGAAGCGGGGTTGTGCAAGACCGTCGCGATCTTCCGTTCGATGAACGGCTTTAGCCAAGTGCGCATCGGCGGCACCGGCGCGCGCTCGGCGGCGCCGGTCGCGGGCGACATGCTGCACAACCGCGCCTATGGCTGGCAGAGCGCCGGGCAGAGCTTTGCGCCCACCTTCATGCGCCACATGTACGATTACGGCACGACGCCCGAACAGGTCGCGCATGTGAAGATGTTTCACTCGCGCCACGCCTCGAACAACCCCAAGGCCTATTACAAGAAACGCTTTACGGTCGAGGACGTGATCAACAGCCGCTTTATCTGCAAGCCGCTGCACCTCTTGGATTGCTGCGTCGAGACCGACAACGCCACCTGCGTCATCGTCACCACCGCCGAACGCGCCAAGGACATGAAGCAGCCGCTGGTGCAGATCCGCGGCGTCGTCGGCCGGTGCTCGAAGCCGCGGCTCGACATGCACTACCAGCACGGGCCGATCTCCACCGTCGCCGGGCATTACGCCAAGGACATCTTGTGGCCGAACGCCGGTGTGGGGCCGGAGGATGTCGACATCACCGGCTCCTACGACGCCTTCACCTTCACCACCATGCTGCAGCTCGAGGATTACGGCTTCTGCAAGAAGGGCGAGGGCGGCAATTACGTGTCGGACGGCACCATCACCTTGGGCGGCAAGCGGCCGAACAACACCAGCGGCGGCCATCTCTGCGAGGGCTACACCCACGGCATGAACATGGTGATCGAGAACACAAGGCAGCTGCGCCATGACGCGGATGACTCATGCCTGATGGGTTCCAACGGCAAGCGCCAGCACACCTTCGACTACAAGGAAGGCGGCTGCCGGCAAGTGAAGGATGTGGAGGTCAGCGCCAATCTCGGCTGGGCCAATCCGGCGACCGCGTCGTCGATGGTCATGCGCAAGGGTTGGTAGGGAGGAACACGAACATGGCGACCATTGACGGCGACTACATGGGCATGGGCTTGCGGATCGACGATCTCGACGTCGAGAACGTCGCCTACTTCCAGCACTGCGCCGCGCACGATTTTCACCTGCAGGCCTGCAACGAGTGCAGCCGGCTGCGCTACCCGCCGACCACCGCGTGTCCGTGGTGCATGTCCCGCGAGTCGACCTGGAAAAAGGTCGAAGGCAAGGGCGCGGTGCATTCCTACACCGAGGTACACCACGCGATTCAGCCGGCCTTTCGCGGCAAGACGCCGTACATGGTGCTGCTGGTCGACCTCGACACGCAAAAGGGCGAGCCGACCAAGGATGAAGCGCTGCGGGTGATCGGCAACCTTTGCACCTCTGACGGGCAGTTGGCCCCGCCCGATATGGTGAAGAGCGTCGGCGTCGGCACCCGCGTGCGCATGGTGTTCAGCGACGTCTCCGCCGGCATCGCGCTGCCGCAATGGACCATCGACGAGACCGCCCAGCAGCCCGCCAAGCCCTGGCGCTACGCGCAGGAGTAGCTTCTCGTCATTGCGAGGGGCGTGACGCGACGCGGCAATCTCCCTCCGTCTAGGGCCAAGGCGGCAGGAGATTGCTTCGCTTCGCTCGCAATGACGACCGGAATCACGCCCCGATCTGGTACTTCGCGAAGATATCCTCGACCCGCCTCAGCGCCTTTGCCGTAGCCTCCTGCACCGGAACCTTGTCGGCGACGATGTCGTGGAATGCGATATTGAACGGGTGCTCGGCGCGTACCTGCGCCCAGGCCGGGTTGTAGGCGAAGTAATCCGGCTTTGTCGGGTCGACGAGGCCTTGCTGAACATAAGGCGGCACGTGCGGATCGCGCTTTGGGTCGGTCCACCACGGGTCGTTGTTGGCCAGCTCCGGCATCACCGGGAGGAAACGGCCGAGCCCGCCCTTGAGGAACTCGCGGTTGATCTCCGGCTGGATCAAATAGGTCTGAAACTCCTTCGCGACCGCGATGTTCTTGGCGCCCTTGGGGATCATGCTGGCGCCGCCGCCGACCTGCGACACCATCTTCTTGCCGCTATTGTCGAGCGGCGGCGGCATGGTGATAACGTCGTTGTATTCGTCCTTCTGCTTGCCGAGCATTGCCAGTTCGGTCGACAAGGTGCCGTCGAAGTCCATCACGCAAAGCTTGGAGTGGAACGCGTTGTTGTCGTCGGCGTCGTTCCAGTTAATCGAGCTGGGCGGGATGAAGCCCTCCTTGTAGAGGCCAGTGAGCTTCTCCAGCGCCTTCACCACGGCTTCCTGTACCTGCGGGTCGTCGGCGTGGAGCTTGCCGTCGGGGGTGACGATGTTCAGCCCGCCATAAGCGACCAGGAACTGCGCGAACGTGGCGTTCGGGTCGTTGCCGATTGTGCTGACGACAAAGCCGGTGGCGTAGGTGTGCCGCATGCCCATTTCTTGGAGCTTTTTCTGCACCGGCTTGAAGAAGTCGATGAACGGGTCCCAAGTCGTCGGGATGTCCGCCTCCTTATAGCCCGCCTTTTCGACCAGCGTCCGCCAGATGTGGAACGGGTTCACCGCGAGCGAATGCGGCACCGCATAATAGGCGCGCCGTTTCTCGACATTGTTGTAGCAAAAGGCGTTGGCGAGGATCGCCGGGCTCATCTTCGCCTTCTGGGTCTCGACCACGTCGCTGACATCGACCAAATTGCCGCTCCACGCCTGCAGCGCGGCGGCCTCGGTCGGAGTGACGGTGGTCAGGTCCGGCACGACGCCGCTGGTGATCGCCGAGATGATCTTCTGGCGCTGCGGCGCGAACGGAATGATGCTGTAGTCGATCTTGTTGCCGCTGAGTTTTTCGTACCCCTCGATGACCTTTTTGATCGCGGCGTCTTCTTCGGGGACAAAGCCCTGGGTCCACCACACGGTTGCGGTTTTCGCTTCGGCCTTAGCGATATAGGGGCGCGCCAAGCTTCCGGCCGCCACCAGCCCCAATGATCCGCGCAGCACGGCGCGCCGGCTGAGATGATGTCCCATCTGCGTTCCCCTTCCCGTCCGTCAGTGGCAGCTCGCTCTGTGGCGGGCCGTCCGTTTTGGCGCGAGAGGACGCTAGCGTCTTCGTCAAGGCTGCGCCAATTTGTCGCGTAAGAGAATGAAATCGCCCGAGATTCGCAGTGAGAAAGGGCAGAAGCGCTGCCGCATGAAGCGTGGGCGATGCAGTTAGGACGGAAGAGCGAGGCGTATTCCGACCTGTTGGCGGAAGGCGCTACGTTTTTCCGCTCTACGTTGTCGGCAGCCCCGCCAGGAAGTCGCCGAGCGCCTGGTTGACCGCCGCCGGTTGGTCGAGGTTGGCGGCGTGGCCGGCGCCGGGGATGACTGCCTTTTGCGCGCCGGCGATCTTGCCCGCCATGTAATCGGCGGCGCCGAGGAAATTCTTGTCCTCGGAGCCGACCAGCACCAGGGTCGGCACCGTTATCGTCGGCAGCGATTGGATCAGGCTGTCGTCGAATTGCGCCAGCATGCCGCGCGCCGCGCCGGCGAGGCCGCGTGCCGAACGGTGCGTGCCGAGCCTGGTCTCGCCGCCGCCGCGGGCCGCGCCCAGCCCCCTTTCTTCGAGTTCGTCGGCTCGCGCCAAGGCGCGCTCGTTCCACGCCGCGCGGGCATCGGGATTGCGAAAGCCGGGGCCGGTGTCGCACAGCACCAGCGCTCGTACCCGTTCGGGATGTGCGATGTGAAAGCCCAGCGACATCACCCCGCCCAGCGACAGCCCGCAGATCACGGCCTGTTCGACCCCGCAGGCGTCGAGCACCGCCGCCATGTCGCCGACCGTCAGCGTGTGCGAATAGGCGGCGGCATCGGCTGGATCGCCCGACTTGCCGTGCCCGCGCATGTCCCAGGTGATGATGCGGTAGCGGTCGGCAAAGGCGCCGACCTGTCCATCCCACATCCGGCTGGTCGCACCGTAGCCGTGCGACAGCAGCACCGCCGGTCCGCTTCCGTGAGCTTCGTAGAAAATCTCGACCCCGTCGCGGTCGATCGTGGGCATGGCGATCCTCCGTCGTGCTGAGCGACGCTAATTTCGCCCAAATCATATGCCATCAATCGGGGACTACGCCGTAGAGAGAATGGCCCACCTGTTAAATTGAGCACGTAACAGGAGAAACAGGTGAAACAGGCGGCGGCGTTGCCGCTGTGTCTGGGTAGGCTATAGTCGCGCAAAGACGCTTGGTCGAGGGAGAGAAACGATGCGTTGGCTCCGCTATGAGGCGAACGGGCAGGAATCCTACGGTATCATCGAGGGCGACGAGGTTGTCGCGGTCAACGGCGACCCGTTCGCCGGCTATCAGATGACCTCCACTCGGCACAAGCTCCACGACGTGAAGTATCTGGTGCCGGTGATCCCCAAGACCTTCTACGCCGCCGGGCTCAACTACGCCGAGCACGTCACCGAAATGGCAAAAAAGCGCGGCGAGGAACCGAACATCCCGCCCAACGCCGATATCGGCTACCGCGCCAACAACGCGCTGATCGCGCACAACGAGAACATCGTCATCCCGCACGACGCCGGCGAGCTGGTGCAATACGAGGCCGAGCTGGTCGCGGTCATCGGCACCAAGGCCAAGCACCTGTCCGAGAGCGAGGCGCTGTCCTGCGTCCTCGGCTGGACCATCGGCAACGACATGAGCGAGCGCACCTGGCAGCGCGGCGACCGCACCCTGTGGCGCGCCAAGAACACCGACACGTTCAAGCCGATGGGGCCGTGGATCGAGACCGATTTCGATCTGGACGCGGCGACGACGATCGTGCGCGTCAACGACGAGGTGACCGACAAATTCCGCACCAACCACATGATCCACGGCGTCGCCAAATTTATCAGCCGGATGTCGCAATACCTGACGCTCTACCCCGGCGACGTGGTGTGGATGGGCACCGAGGGTGCGCCGCGCAACCTCAAGCACGGGGATGTCTGCGAGATCGAGATCACGGGCATCGGTATCCTACGCAACCCGCTGGTGAAGGAAAAGCGGTAGCTTCCCTGTGCTGTCATTCCGGGGCGCCGCGTAAGCGCGGCGAACCCGGAACCCATGAACGCGGACCTTGCCCAAGGTGGTTCCAACGTCGCGGCTGGTCTGGCAATAGCCCGTGTTCATGGGTTCCGGGTCCGGCCCCTTGGGCCGTCCCGGAATGACAAATTGAAAGGCGCGAATATGAAATTATTCGATCTTTCCGGAAAGGTTGCGGTGGTTACCGGCTCGTCTCGCGGGATCGGTCGGGCGATGGCCGAGCAGTTCGCCGAGGCCGGGGCCAAAGTGGTGATCTCCGGCCGCAACCAGGAGCCCTGCGAGGAGGTTGTCGCGGCGATCAAGGCCAACGGCGGCGAGGCCACGGCGATCACCTGTCGCATCTCCGACAAGGCGCAGTGCGAGGGCCTGATTGCTAAGGCAAACGAGGCCTACGGCCGGGTCGACATCATGGTCTGCAATGCGGCGATCAACCCGCATCACGGCTCGCTCGACACGCTCAGCGACGAGGCGTTCGAGCGGATGATGACCAACAACGTGCAGAGCAATCTGTGGTTCTCGCGCGCGGTGGCGCCAGGCATGCGCGAGCGTAAGGAAGGCTCGATCATCTACATCATCTCGGTCGCGGCGCTGCATGCCTCGCTCGAGCTCGGGATGTACGGCATCACCAAGGCTGCCGACTATGCGCTGTGCCGCAACCTCGCCGCCGAATGGGGTCCGGACGGAGTGCGGGTCAATTGCATCGCGCCCGGTCTGGTCGTGACCCAGTTCGCCCGTGCGCTCTACGAGAACCCCGAGCGCCGCGCCCGCCGCGAGGCCGCGACCCCGCTGCGCCGCCTCGGCCAGCCGATCGACATCGCCGGCCCGGCCCTGCTGTTGGCGTCGCAAGCCGGCGCCTTCATCACCGGCCAGATCCTCACCGTCGACGGTGGCACGACGATCCAGTCGCGGTGATTTGTTTACCGCTCCCCGGCGAAAGCCGGGGCCCACTTTTCCACGGTCTCTAGCGCTGAAAAATGGATCCCGGCTTTCGCCGGGAAGCGCAGGTGGGATCGCTAAAGCATCCCCAAACTGCTGCGGGCCTTGGGCGGCGGGAAGGCGCCGTCGAGGGTGGCGAGGTCGTCGCCGGTCAGCTTGAGGTCGAGCGCGCCCAAATTCTCGCGCACATGTTCGGGGCGAGTGGCCTTAGGGATCACCATCGTCCCGTCCTGCCGCAGCAGCCAGGCCAGCGCTACCTGCGCCGGGGTGGCGCCGTGCCGCGCACCAACTTCGACCAGCGTTTTGTGGCCGAGCATGCGCCCTTGCTCGATCGGCGAATAGGCCATGATCGAGATGTTCCGCTCGCGGCACCACGGGATCAAATCCCATTCCGGGCCGCGCCGGGCGAGGTTGTAGAGGATCTGGTTCGACGCGACCGTCTTGCCGCCGGCCAGCCCGTACCATTCCTCCATGTCCTTGCGGTCGAAATTGCTGACCCCGTGATGGCGTATCTTACCGTCGCGCTGCAGCCGTTCGAATCCGGCCAGGGTCTCGGCGAACGGGTGCGAGCCGGTCCAGTGCAGTAGGTAAAGGTCGATGCGGTCGGTCTTCAACCGCTTGAGGCTCTTCTCGCAGGCCTCGACCGTGCCCTTTGCCGAGGCGTTGTAGGGCAGCACCTTGCTGACGATGAACAGCCTGTCGCGGTCGCCTTGCATAGCCTCGGCGACGATTTCCTCGGCGACCCCGCTGCCGTACATCTCGGCGGTGTCGATCAGGGTGATGCCGAGATCGATGCCGAGCCGCAGTGCCGTGACCTCGTCGGCAAAATGACCGCGGCTTTCGCCCATGTGCCAGGTGCCTTGGCCGTAGGCGAGCACCTTCTCGCCGTCGGGCAGCGTGATCTGCGGCATGTTCATCGGGAACCTCCCTCGCGGCGAAGAAAGATCAGTTTGGCGGCGCCGTATTTGCGCTCGTCGATCATTGTAAACCCGGCGGGCGGCGAAAAGGCTTCGCCGGCGGCGATCTCGACGATGGCGACGGCGTGTGCGGCCAGCCAGCCCATCCCGGCCAGCGAGGTCAGCGCCGGCGCGGCGAGGCCGCTATGGTAGGGCGGATCGAGAAAGGCGACGGCGCAGGCATAAGGCGCACGCGGCGGTCGGGTCGCGTCGCCGGCGACGACATGCGCCGCATCCTCCTCATCGAGCGCGGCGATGTTTTTGCGCAGCGCCGACAGCGCCTCCCGGTCGGTCTCGATAAATGCCGCCGCTGCCGCTCCACGCGACAACGCCTCCAGCCCGAACGCGCCGGTGCCGGCAAAGGCGTCGAGCACATTCTCGTCGGCGAACGGCAGGCCGGCGGCGGCGAATTCGCCATGCGACAGGATATTGAACAGCGCCTCGCGGGCGCGGTCGCTGGTAGGCCGCACCGCTTCGCCCGGCGGCGCGATCAGCCGCCGGCCGCGATGCCTACCGCCGACGACGCGCATAGGCTTTGACCGGCTCTGCAGCTGGGCGATCGCGGCCCGCTTTCCCGCGCCGCGCCGCGGCGGTGTCCGGCCCGTCGCCTTTCCCGAGCTGGTCCGCCAGCACCGATTTCGGCACTTCCTCGATGTCGCCGCGCGTGAGGTGGCCAAGCTGGAACGGGCCATAACTGAGGCGGATCAGGCGTGTTACCGGATAGCCGAGATGCTCCAGCACCTTGCGCACCTCGCGGTTCTTGCCTTCGCGCAGGGCGAACGCGAGCCAGGCGTTCGAGCCCTGCTGGCGCTCCAATTGGGCGCGGATCGCGCCATAGGCGACTCCGTCGATGGTGACCCCCTTCTCCAGGCTCGCGAGACGGGTCTCGTCGACAAACCCGTGCACCCGCACCTTGTAGCGGCGAATCCAGCCCGTCGCCGGCAGCTCGAGCCGACGCGCCAGCGCGCCGTCGTTGGTCAAGAGCAGCAGCCCCTCGGAATTGAGGTCGAGGCGGCCGATCGAAATCAGCCGCGGCAACTCCTTGGGCAGCGCGGCGAACACGGTGGCGCGGCCTTTCTCGTCGCGATGCGTGGTGACGAGCCCCGCCGGCTTGTGATAGCGCCACAGCCGCGCCCGTTCGGGCTCGGGCAGCGGATGGCCGTCGACGCGGATGTCGCTGGCGTCGGTGACGTTGACGGCCGGGCTGGTCAGCACCTTGCCGTCGACCGCGACGCGGCCCTCGGCGACCCAGCGCTCGGCGTCCCGGCGGGAGCACAGCCCGGCGCGGGCGAGCACTTTGGCGATGCGTTGCGGGGCGCCGGGTTCTTGCGTCGATTGTGGCATGCTGCGAGGAGATAGCGACGGACGACTGCGGCGGCAATGAATAAGCGGCCAACCACATCGCCTCCAACCCCATTGTCTAACGATACGCCGATGGCTCGTGCGCTGAGGGAGGCCGAGGCGGCCGGCGCGCGGGGCGAGGTGCCGGTCGGCGCGGTGCTGGTTGCCGCCGACGGCACGGTGCTGGCCGCCGCCGGCAACCGGGTCGAGGCCACGCGCGACCCGACCGCGCACGCCGAGATGCTGGTGCTGCGCGAGGGAGCCGCCCGACTCGGCCAGAAGCAGCTCGACGGCTGCGACCTCTACGTGTCGCTGGAGCCCTGCCCGATGTGCGCCGCCGCGATCTCGCTCGCTCGTGTCCGCCGGCTTTATTTCGCCGCCTACGATCCGAAAGGCGGAGGGGTCGAGCACGGCCCGCGCATCTTCGACCAGCCGACCTGCCATCACCGGCCGGAAATCTACGGCGGCATCGACGAGCGCCGCGCTGCTGCGCTGCTGCGGGCATTCTTTCGGACGCGCCGGTAGATTATTTCGGCGCCACCTCGCGCGCTTCGGCGGCGATGGCGCGATAGTCGGCGAGCGACGCTTTCGGGGTCGGCGCCGGCAGCAGGTCGGCAACGATCGCCTGCGCCTTGACCAGCACCGCAGAGAAGCGGTCGATCAGCGCTTGCGATGCCGCGTCGGCATGCGCCGCCTTCAGCTCCTTTACCTGCTGGGCGACCCATTCGAGGTAGCCGCGGCTGTCATGATATTCGACGACCGAGGCGATCTTGTCCTGCTCCAGCGCCTCGCCGTATTCGCCCGAGGCGGCATCAATCGTGCTGGCGCAGACCTTGATCATCTCCGGCAGCGAGGCGCGCAACGGGGCCGGGGCCAGTGCTCGCGCCATGTGGATCGTCGCAATCACCGTCTGGTATTTCGCCTCGGTGGCGGGCGCATCTGGCGCGGCGGTAACCCCGGCTTCCAGCGCGATCAAATCCTTGTCGAACGGGGCAAATTTCTTCGCCTTCAGATACGAGGTCATGTCCTCGCACAATTCTTTGACCGGGTGGCCGTAATGCGGCAGCGCCAATGGCACCTGCTTTGCCTTGACCAGCTCGTGGCCGACCATCAAATGGCCTTCCATCAAGCCAAGGCGGAACAGAAAATCGGTATCGGCGGCATTTTTGTCGGCCGGCGCTTGGGCGGCGGCGATGCCGAACCCGGCGGCAAAGACAAGAACCGCAAGGGTTGGGAGGTGGCGCATAGTCGATCCGGGTGGTTGTAGCGATGTGATAATGAAAATGGTTCTCAATTGCACGTCAACGACAAAATGCGCATGATTGGCATTCGCGAGGCCGCGAGCGGGATAAGGAAACCAAATGCCCGACGTTTACGGCAGCGGCGGGGTACATCTGCCGCCCGGGTTACTGACCTGGCTGGCGACGACCGATCTGCGCCTGTGGGTTTATGGGCTGCGCTCGGTCTACGGGCTGACTCGGTTTCTGCACCTGTTGGGGATGTCGGGTTTTCTCGGCCTGCTGCTGCTGTTGGAAGTGATGCGCCTCGGCATCTTTCCCGGTGCCTCGCTGCGGCCGGTGCGGCGGCCGGTACTCACCCTAATGAACGCGATGTTCGCGCTAACCATCCTCACCGGAGTGCTGCTATTTCTTTACGACCCGATCGGCGCCGGGCTGCATACGATGTTCCTGCCCAAGCTGATCCTGGTGACGCTGGGCTTTGTCCATGCCTTCTACATCGAGCGCCTGCCGCTGATGCGGCGTCCTCACTGGCGGCGCGGATCGGCGACGGCGGCCTTGACGATATGGGTTCTGGTAATCGGCTGCTCGACATGGAACGCGGTCGAGCGACCGCTCAACCCGGCCGACGTGCACCGCGGCGACCCGCGGGATTTGAAACGCTAACCCGGCGGCAGCTCGAACAGGCGCACCATCTTGGCGAAGCCGCGCAGCTCGAAATGGCCGATCTCCCACATCGGCCGGTTGAGCGTTTCCGCGAACGTCTCGGACATGATCAGCGCGCGGTCCAACTCGCGGCACAGCCGCTCGATGCGGCTGGTCATGTTGACGTCGGGCCCGATCACGGTGAAGTCGAGCCGCTCGCCGGAGCCGATATTGCCATAGGAGACAGTGCCGTAATGCAGCGCGATGCCGGCGCTGAGCGAGATCGCCGGATGGCGCCGGTTGCGCTCGGCGAGCGCGGCAAGCCCGGCTTGCGCCGCGGCTAGCGCCGCGCCGCAGGCCTCGGCGGCGCTGCGCTCGCGGCTGTGGTGGAACATCGCCAAGACGCCGTCGCCCATGATCTCGACGACCTCGCCGCCCTCGTCGCGGATGGGCGGCATGACGCAATCGAAATACTGGTTGAGGATGCGGATCACCGCCTGTGGGCTGAGCTGGTCCGACAGCATCGAAAAGTCGCGCAAATCGATCAGCATCAGCGCCGCGGTGATCGTCTTGGTGTCGCCGCGCCGCACTTGTCCGTCGAGGATCAGCTGCCCGGCCTCGCGCCCGACATAGGTGTCGAGCATGCCGCCGATGAAGCGGCGCAAGGCTTTTGCTTCGGCAACCGCGGCATAAAACGGCAGGATATCGCGGAAAACCTGCATCTCGGCAGCGCTGAACCCGGCAGCTCGACGGGTCGCCCAGGAAAGGGCGCTGACCAGGCCGCCCGCGTAGATCAGCGGCGCGATCGCATAATGGGTGTAGCCATCGGTGCGCAGCTGGTCGAGCATCGGGAACGGCAATGCCGCGTCGCCATCGAGCCGCCATTCGTAGCTGCTGCGGTCTTCGATCACCCCGCGCACCGGGCTTTCGAGATAGGTTGCGGTCTTTTCGATACCGTGGTCGAGATAAAGCTCCTCAAGCGCGCGGTCGGGGCGCCAGATGCGCGAGACGCCGCGGTATTGCGGGTGAAACGCGCGCTGGTGCAGCGAGACCCGGTCGATCGGAACGCCGGCATTGGCGACCCGCTCGCAGAATTCTTCGAGCACTTCCCTGTTGGTGTCGAGCAGACGCGCGTCGCGGATCAGCCAGTCGCCGATCTGCCGCGCCAGCCCGTCGGCATGGGTGGCGTCAGGCAGCAGGGTCTCGCGTAGGTCTGGCGGCATGCGGGTCGGGGGAACGTTGCGGGGCGGATTTCATGTCGGGTGCCCGCATCCCACAGACAACCGTCGCTCGGGAACTTTGTCCGGTACTTGTCGCGGCTTATTCCGCCTTGAAGCGAGCGAGCGCGGCGCGGTCGATCTCGATGCCGAGGCCCGGCCCGCCGGGGATCGCGACCCAGCCGTCCTGCTGCACGATCGGCTCGGTGACGACCGCCATGCGCATCGGGTACTCGGACTGGTCGAATTCCAGCAGCGGTTCGATCGGGTGCAGCCCCGGCGGGTTGTGCGGCAGGCAGGCGATCAGCTGCAGCGAGGCGGCGAGCGCCACCGCGGTGCCCCAGACATGCGGGTTGACCCGCACCCCGAAGGCATTGGCCATGTCGCAAATCTTCTTGGTTTCGGAGATGCCGCCGGCCGCGGCGATGTCGGGCTGAAGGATATCGACCAGCCGCTCGGTGATCAGCGGGCGGAACCCCCAGCGGGTAAACTCGGCTTCGCCGCCGGCGATCGGGATCGACAGCGCGGCCTTGACCTCGCGGTAGCCGGCAAGGTCTTCGGGCGGCACCGGCTCCTCGAACCAAGAAATGTCGTAAGGCTCGATCAGCCGGCCGAGGCGGATCGCCCCTACCGCATCGTAGGCATGGTTGGCGTCGACCATGATGCGGATGTCCGGCCCGATGGCGCGCCGCACTGTCTCGCAGAGCCGGGCGTCGCCCTCAAGGCCAAAACCGAGCTTGAGCTTGATGCCGGTAAAGCCCTCAGCGACGCGCCGGTGCGCCTCCTCGACCAGATAGACGAGAGGGTCGCCGCCGCGCTTGCGGTAGAACCCGGTAGCGTAAGCCTCAACCCGATCGCGCAACGGCCCGCCGATCAGCCGCGCCACCGATACCCCGAGATGGCGGCCCTTCAGATCCCACAGCGCGATGTCGATCGCGGACAGCGCCTCGATCGCCAGCCCCTTCTGCCCGTGGTCGCGCAGCCGGTTGTAGAGGTTCTGCCAGTGGCGCTCGGTGGCGAGCGCGTCCTCGCCGATCAGCAGCGGCTTATAGTATTCGACGATCGGCGCGGTCAGTCGCGCGGGGCCGAACGTTTCGCCCCAGCCGCTGTTGCCGTCTTCGCCGATAATTTCGACCAGGCACGCGCCGCGCCGCTCGTACCAGGCCTGCGAGTAGGCGAACGGTTCGGCCAGCGCGGCCTCCAGGACATAGATCTGGATGTCGCGGATCTTCACGACGGCGGCGCTCAGCGGTTTTCGTCGTCGTAGATCAAGCCGATCAGCAGCCGGTCGACCCGCGCGCCATCGGCCGATAGCGGCATGATGACCGTTTCGTAGCGGGCAAACCTGTCGTCGATGACCCGGTCGCGATTGGCATACAACACCTCGCGGGTCCGCACCACATGCTCGAAGCTCTGCTGCGCCAGGGCGCGGAATTCGGTGACCGGCAGCTCGTCGAGCATCTTTCCGGTCAGCTCGTAGCCCACGCGCTGCGACAGGTTGGTGCCGTGCAGGCGGATGCGAAAGCGCGGCGGCGTCTCGTCGAGTACATCGACGAGGATGACGTTGCCGATGATAAAAGTCATGTCGATCGGGTCGAGATCGGCGCGCGCCGGCATCTCGCGCTCGCTGCGTTTCGCCGACCAGTAGTCGTAAAGCTGCTGCAGCTTGGGGTGCTTGATCTCAAACATCGCCGCGCCCCGGGCGGCTATTCGGCCGCCTCCAGCCGGGGGCGCTGGCCGCGCAGCTCGGCGACGCGCTCCTGGGTGTAGAGGTCGGTCCAGTTGCTCAGCGAGAAGTCGCTGACCTTGCGCGGGTCGTAGGGCCGGGCGGCGATCTTGATCTCGCGCCCGGCGATGTAGACGCCGCGCAGCCGCGGCTTGTCCTGGAGGATGCCGATATCGGCGAGCGGGGAGCCGTCCCAGGCGATGAAATCGGCGGCGCGGCCCGGCTCCAGCACGCCGATGCTGGCGGTGTCGGCCATGAACCGGGCGTTGACCTCGGTCGCCGCCCGCAACGCCGCGGCCTTGGAGAAGCCGAGATCGTCGACGAACAGCTCCAATTCGCGCGCGTGCCACTCGCCATAGGGGGTAACCGCGAACCCGGTATCGGTGCCGGTCAGGAATGGAATTCCTGCCGCCTTCGCCTTTTTCAGGTTGGCGCAGCCGATCCGATAGCGCTTTTCGGTCGCCTCGGGCCGGCCCCTTTGTGCGGCGGGCTCGTGCGGCTGGGTAAACTCGATGACGTTCTTCGGCTGGGTCAGGGTGGGGCACAGCGCGCTGCCGCTCTGCTTCATCGCGGCGATGCATTCGTCGTCCGCGCCGAAGCCGTGGAAGATCAAATCCACCCCGGCCCGTGCCGAATACAAGGTCGCCTCGCGGCCGACCGCGTGCGCCACCGCCTTTTTGCCCATGCGGTGGGTCTCGCGGACGATGATGTCGGTTTCTTCCTGGGTAAAGGCGGCGATCAGCTCGCCGTCCGGGCGGCGCTGGATGCCGTCCATCGCGATCTTGATGCAGTCGACCCCGTTTTTGACCTGCCAGCGGACTTCCTCGACCGCCTCGGCGACCGTCGTCACCAGCTTGCCGATCGAGGTCGACGGCGCGCCGATCCAGGTCGGGTACCAGTCGGTCAGACCCTGGTGCGAGGTAATATAGGGACCGGCGGCCATCACCCGCGGCCCGTCGAACAAGCCGGCGTCGATCGCGTTGCGGATCGACAGGCTGACTTGCCCGGCGTCCCCCGGCGAGCAGATCGCGGTGTAGCCCGCCGCCGCGACCTTCTGCGCGAAGAACATGCCGCGCAGTGCGCGGAACTCGAGCGGGCTGTAGAGGTCGATGTCCTCCTCGGTCTTGGCGTTGCCATAGGCGAGGTGAGTATGCACGTCGATCAGCCCCGGCATCACGAAGTGGCGGGGATGGTCGATCGACCGGTCCAGTTTGCCGCGCTTCGGCGCGCCCGCCTCCGGGCCGGCGTAAAGCAGCTCGCCAGCCTCGTCATAGACGAGCGCGGCGTCCTTCTGCGCCTCGTCCTCCCGCCCGGTGAACAACTGGCCGCAACGGACAAAGGTCTTCATCGGACAGGACTCCCTACTTCAAATCGTCATTGCGACCTGCGGGCTTGACCCGCGGGAAAGCAATCTCGGGCCAAACAGACCGGCCGATCGAGATTGCTTCGTCACCCACGGCTCCTCGCAATGACAAGACTAACGCACCGCGTGGTGCATGAACTTCTCCGGCGGCGGGCCGCCCCACGGGCCGGCGAGTTCCTCGCGGCTGATCAGATTGGGTGGCACGCTGGCGTTGAGCACATCGGTATCGGCCCAATGCTCGTGCACCCGGCCCCACGGGTCGCCCCAGTAGTCGTAGACCTGGCTGCCCAGCGAATGCCGGCCGATCCCCCAGAAATGCTCGTAGCCCTTCGCCGCCAGAACATCGTGGCCGATCATGATGTCGTCGATATCGGCCGCCTCGTAGCTGAGGTGGTTGAGCCCGGCCTTGTCGCTGCGGATGCAGAAGAAGGCGTGGTGATCGACAAAATCGTCGCCGCGGTCGAGCCGGTTGAACGAGCCGGTGATGTTGTCCTTGCTGCCGACATAGACCTCGTCCGAGGGGCGGAAGCCGAACATCTCGCGATACCAGCCGAGCGTCTTCTCGAATTGCGGCGTGTGCACGACAAAATGGCCAAACCGTTTGACGTGCGACGGGCCGCGCGCAACCTCCTTGTAATAGAGCGCGTTGCGCCGCTGCGTCTTGTCCTCACCGAAATTGATCTTCGGTCGCGTGACCGGGATTTTCGGCAGCATCGCCATGCCGTGCACAACCTCGACCTGGAAGCCGTCGGGGTCGGTGAGGCGCACACGCTTGCCGCCGCCCGGCTCGTTGATGTCCTCGACCTTAGAGGCGCCCTCTACGCGGCTGAGTTTTTCGAGGTCTTCCTCGCTGCCGGTATGAAAGGCGATGCCGAAGTATTTGGGCTCGCCCAGCTCGGTCACGTGGATGTGGTGCGGCGCATCGGTGCCGCGCATGTAGAGCGCGTTCTTGGTGCGGTCGGCGCGCACCATGCCGAACGCGGTGAGGAATTCCTCCTGCTTGTCGAGATCGGGCGAGCGCAGCCGCCCGTACGCGAGATCGGTGACTTTGACGACGGGCATGACAACCTCCCGGATGTTGATCGGCCCATTATAGCCAAAAGCGGATGACGGGGCGATTCCCTGACCATTTTCTCATGCGGCTACTCATCCGGCTCCACTTGCATCAGGAAAGCCCGCATTTTCCGCGATGTGATGATGGATCGAGGCTGGGCGCGAGCCGGGAATTATGGAGCGCCGGGGCCGTTGTGATCGCACCGCCGACTTTTCCGAACGGCGTCGCCATCAGAGGCCCCATGCAGCACCTTCGGTATCGCCTGCACGCCGCGACCCTGCCCTATCTCTTGGCGAGCCCGCCGGATATCGCCCAGCAGCCCGTCCCGCCCACGCGCGCGGAGGCCACCGCGGCGCTCAAGCCGGCGTCGGCTGCCTTTACCCGGCAGCAGCTCGATCAGATGCTGGCGCCGATCGCGCTCTATCCGGATCAGCTGCTGACCGCGCTGTTGATGGCGGCGACTTTTCCACCGCAAATCGTCGACGCGGGCAAATGGCTGCAGGATTCGGCCAACGCCGCGCTCAAGGGCGACGCTCTCGCCGCCGCGTTGGAGCCTTTGCCGTGGGACCCGAGCGTCAAATCGCTGGTTCCATTTCCGCAGGTCGTCGTGATGATGAACGATCATCTCGACTGGACCGAGGCTCTCGGCGCCGCTTTCGCCAACCAGCAGATCGAGGTGATGGCGCGCATCCAGTTCCTGCGTGACCGCGCCGTCGCAGCCGGGCGCCTCAAATCGACGCCGCAGATGGCCGTCTCCGGCGGCGCTTCGGACATCATCATCGAGCCGGTCGACCCGTCGATGATCTATCTGCCGGTCTACAACCCGGCGGAGGCTTACGGCGATTGGCCCGATCAGGACTATCCGCCGGTGTATATCCCGCCGCCGCCGAATTTCGCTGCCGACGCAATTGGCGCCGGCATCGGCTTTAGCGTCGGGTTCGGCGTTGTCCGTCCGTTATGGGGATGGGGCCATCCCGATTGGCGCCGCCACGAGGTCGTGGTCGACCGCGGCCGCTTCACCCAGATCACCAACACAACCAACAACACCAACAACCACATCGTCATCCAGAACGATACCTGGCGCCGCACAGCGCCGGTCGCTGCGGTGCCCGAGGCGCAGCGGCCGCATCCGGCCGCGGTTGCCGGGCCGCAACCGAGCGGCACGGTAGCCTCGACCGTCGTGGCGCATCCCGGTCCTGGCGGGGGGCCAGACCATACGCCGGGTCCCGCGGCCCCGGCGTCACATCCCAGCCCCGCCGCGACCGAGGCTGCTCCGGCGGCGCGTCCCGGCGAGCCGCCGCATCCTGCCGCGGCTATGCAGTCTCCGGGCTCGCCGTCCGAGCAGCGGCACCCGGCCGAAGCCGGCCGCCCCGCCGAACTCAACCATCCCGGCGGAGGCGAGCATCCGCAGGGCGGACCGCCGCATCCAGCTGAGGCGCATCCGCAGGGCGGACCGCCGCATCCAGCTGAGGCGCATCCGCAGGGCGGACCGCCGCATCCGCCAGAAGCACATCCGCAGGGAGCGCCGCCGCGTCCGGTAGAAGCGCATCCGGCCGAGGTTCACCCGCCTGGGCCGGGGCCGCACCCGGCTGAGGCTCATCCGCAGGGCGCGCCGCCGCATCCAGCAGAAGTGCATCCCGCCGAGGTGCATCCGCCGGCCCCGCCACCGCATCCCGCCGCAGCGGCCCCGCAAGCTGCGCCACCACATCCCGCCGAGGTGCATCCACCGGCCCCGCCGCCGCATCCCGCCGCTGCGGCCCCGCCAGCTCCGCCACCGCATCCCGCCGCCGCGGCCCCGCCCCCTGCCCAGGCGCATCCACCTGGGCCGCCGCCTGCTGCGGCTCATCCGCCGGGCAAGCCGCCGGAGAAAAAACCGGGCGACAAACCCGAACACAAGCCTGGCGAGCCCGATCCGGAGCACCATTAGGCGGGCCGCCAGCGCTCAAAGCAGGGCAGTTCGGCGATCTTTGCCGTAGGCACCGCGCGCAATCGCCGCTATAGCGGTATCGTCGTAAAACCGGACGGATGCTGGACAGGGCGATGGAACTTCCCGACCAAATTACCGAGATCGGCGCGCAACTCGATGCGGGCGGGGCGATCACCCCGGACCCCGATCTGTTCGAGACCTACGAGGTCTTCGCCGCCGAGCTGACCAACCTATTCGTCAAGCCGTGGCTGGCCGCCGATCACGCCAGCCGGCTATCGGCCGACGGCGATTATTTCCGCGTCGATATCGGCGGCCGCTCGGTCGTCATCGCCCGCGAGGCCGAGGACAAGATCTACGCGATGCGCAATGCCTGCCTCCATGCCGGCTACCGCATCTGCGAGGAGGAGGAAGGCCGCGGCAACCATCTGTTCTGCCGCTACCACGGCTGGGACTATGCCATCGACGGCACCCTGACCGAACCCAAGCTGCGGCCGGAGGAGACCGACCGATCGCGGTTTCGCCTGCCGCGCTACGCGATGCAGATCTGGAACGGGCTGATTTTTATCGATCCGTCGCTGGCGGCGCCCAACGCGCCCGAGCCCAAGCCGATCGGCGCCAACGATGTGCCTGATCTCGGCCGGGGCAAGGTGGTGTCCCGCAAGCGCTTCCAGACGACCTGGAACTGGAAGCACCTGCGCCAGCTGCTGTGGAGCTCGGACGATCTGATTTTCGCAGGCGGCGGCCACGACACGGCGGCCGAGTTCGGGCCGTTGAGCAAGCTGTTGACCAAGAACGGCGACGCCGCGCTGATCCGCCTGATCCCGCGCTATGCCGGGCACAGCGACTTCGAGCTCGTGCGCATCGCCCAGCCGGGCCACAACTCGACCGAAGGCGGCGACGAAGCGCGTATCGAAGAGGCGCTGCGCGTCGAGGGCGACAAGATCGCCGGACAGCCGGGCGGCAACCTCGACCGCGATTTCTATGCCTGGTACTGGAGACACATGAAGCCGGCAGACGCCGCCTGATCCGGCGGCCGCGATGGCGATGGACATTCGCACGGTCACCGAGGGGCTGCAATTCCCCGAAGGCCCGGTCGCCTGCGCCGACGGCTCGGTGATCCTGGTCGAGATCGCCGCCGGTTCGCTGACCCGGGTCGCGGCGGACGGAACCAAGACGGTCGTCGCCCGACCTGGTGGAGGCCCCAACGGCGCGGCGATAGGGGCTGACGGGAAAGCCTATGTCGTCAACAATGGCGGCTTCGAATGGGCGGTCGACGACCAGGGTCGCCGCCGGCCGCTTGTCCAGGCCAGAGATTACAGCGGCGGACGTCTCGAGCGGGTGGACCTCGCCACCGGCGCGGTTGACGTGCTCTACCGCGAGTGCGGCGGACACCAGTTGCGCGGGCCAAACGATTTGGTTTGCGACGCGCACGGCGGCATCTATTTCACCGATCTCGGTAAGCGGCGCGCGCGAGACATGGATGTCGGCGGCGTTTATTACGCCAAGCGCGACGGCTCCGGCATCGTCGAGGTCGCCCACCCGCTGATTACGCCGAACGGCATCGGCCTGTCGCCCGACGGCAAGACGCTCTACGTTGCCGAGACCGAGGCGGCCCGGCTGTGGGCCTTTGACATCGTCGAGCCGGGAGTCGTCAAAAAAGACACGTGGCCGTCGCCGCATGGCGGCCGCATCGTCGCCGGGATGGGCGGCTATCAGCGCTTCGACTCGCTGGCGGTGCAGGCGGACGGCCGCATCGCGGTCGCGACCCTGATCAATGGCGGCATTACCGTGATCTCGCCCGACGGCCGCCATGTCGAGCACACGCCGATGCCCGACCCGATGACCACCAACATCTGCTTTGGCGGGCCCGAGATGAAGACCGCGTTCATCACCCTGTCGTGGACCGGAAAGCTGGTCGCGGTCGAGTGGCCGAGCGCGGGGTTGAAGCTGCATCAGGCGGGGTAGCGGCGTCCTGCGCCGCGTGACGATGCTGGGGCGGTGGAACCATCCCTGGGTACGGCATAGCGCGGCGGTCGCCGTTGCGATCCTCCTTGTCGTGGCGGCGGCGTACACCGGCTTCTGGCTCTATGCGGCGAAGCAGATCAAGACCGAGCTCGCCGCTTTTGCCGCCTCGGCGAAGGCCGACAACACCGACATCACCTGGCAGGCGCTCGACACCGGCGGGTATCCGTTCCGCTTCCGCATCGAGCTGACCGGGCTGCACATCAATGTGGCGCCGGCGGGGATCGACGCGACTGCGCCGCGCCTGGTCGCCAGCGCGCTGCCCGGGGATTTCGCGAATTGGCGGTTCGCCCTGCCGAACGGGCTCGACGCAGCGGTCGCCGGTGGTGGCGACGCGCCGCCCAAGCTCAGCGCGCAGAGCGCAACCGGCGCGGTTTCGGTGCGGCCCGATGGGGGCTCGACGATCTGGCTGACCTTGGGCAAGTCGAAGACCGACACCCCCCCCCATCGGCGCGCTCGGCCCCATCGCGTTCGACCAGGCAATCACCTGGGTGATCCTGCCGACGCAGCCGCCGAAAGCGCCGACCGACCCGTATCTCAGCTTCGCCGCCGAGCTGCGCGGCGTCACGGTCCCAGCGCCGCCGCCGCCGTTCAGCAACACGCTCGACGATCTTTCGCTGGGTTTGGCTGTGATGGGCCCGGTGCCCGGCGGGCCGCTCGCCGATGCGATAGCGGGCTGGCGTCAGGCCGGCGGCACGCTCAAGCTCGAGCACAGCGAAATCGCCTGGGACAAGGTCGACATCACCGGCAACGGCGCCCTCGCGCTCGATCCGAACCTCCAGCCGAACGGCTCGGTCGCGATAGAGGTCGCCGGTTACGACCAGTTGTTGACGGCCCTGTCGCTGGCGGGATTGGTGCCGGAAAGCGATGTGACCCCGATCAAATTGGGGCTGGCGATGATCGGGCCGGCGATCTCGACCTTTTTCACGGTCAAGGACGGCGACATGTTCCTGGGGCCGGTCAACCTCGGCAAGGCGCCCAAGACTGCGTGGAAATAGCTATTCGGGTTCCGCCGCTTTGGTCCGCTCGCGCTCCGCGCGGGAGACTGGATGCGGGACCCATGGCCGATCACCGCGGCTGTCATTGGCGCCCATCACCGTGATGCCGCCGGGGTCGAGCCACAGCGCCACCGCGCCGCGCCGCCAGGTGTCGATGCGGTCGACCACCGTGAGACGCTGCCGGCACGCGAACCCGGCCGGCACTTGGCTGACGATCGCGTCAACCCCGTCGCACCCCCTGGGCAAGCCTTTCTCGTCGCTGACGACCGCCACCCGCTTGTTACGCGCGGTGTAGGTGCAGGCATCGTCGCCGCAGGTCAGCGTTTCGCCCGCATTGGTATTTGCCGCCGGCCACGGCAGCAGCTCGGCGTGCATCTCGCTGGCGAACAGGCTACGGACGATGCGCTCGCCATTGCCGCCGCCGGCGTAATAGTCGCCGTCGGGGGCGCGGACGGCGACAAACCGCCCGAGATCGCTGATGACGATGTCGGGCGGTCGGGTCAGCGCCATCGACGCCAACCCGATCGCCATTGCCGGCGCACCCCAGCGCCGCCACTTGCCTTGCCACAGCGCCAGCCACAGCCCGCCGAACGCGACCAGCGCCAGCCCCCACACCGGCAGTCGCGGCATCGTCCAGATATTGCCGGGCAGCGCCGCGACGCGCTCTGCCACCCAGATCGTCGCGTCGATGCCCCAGCCCATCGGCACCAGCGCCAGTCGCTCCAGCCCGAACGGCATCAACAGGCAGGCGATGACCCCGCACGGTAATGTCCACAGCGCCGATATCGGCACCGCGATGACGTTGGCGAGCGGCGAATACAGGGTCAGCTTGTGGAAATGGTAGATCGAAAACGGCTCGGTGCCGATGGTCGCAACCACCGTCGTCACCGCGCTCCCGGCGCAATAGGCCAGCACCTTGCGGCCGAACCCGCCGCGGTGCAGCAGCCGCGCGAGGTTGCCGCCCCAGGTTTCGTAGACCGCGATCAGCGCCACCACCGCGCCGAACGACATCTGAAAGCTGACCCCGGCGAGGCTCGCCGGTTCGAGCACCAGCACCACCGCCGCGGCAATCGCGCAGATGCGCATCGAGATGCGCAGCCGGTCGATCAGGATCGCGGCAAAGACGATGCCGTTCATCACAAAGGCGCGCTCGGTCGGGATCGCCGCGCCGGACAGCAGCAGATAGCAGAACAGCACGATCAGGGTCGCGCCGGCGGCGATCTTCTTGATCGGCAGGCGCAGCGCGACGTAGGGGATCAGCGCCAGCCCGCCGCGCACCGTGAAGAACACGAACGCGCCGACCAGGCCCAGATGCAGCCCGGCGATCGCCAGCAGATGCGACAGGCCGGAGTTGCGAAACGCCTCCTTGATGGTCTCGTCCATCGTGCCGCGCTTGCCGGCGATGACGGCGGTGGCGACCCCGCCGGTCGATCCGGGCAGCACCGCGGTGATGCGCCGCGTCACCTCGGTGCGGATTTGCAGGACCCATTGCCGCCACCCGCCAGGCGCGCCGGCATCCTCGGACGGCGCCAGCCGGTGCGCACCGCCGAGGCTGTAGCCGACCCCGCCGATCTCGGCGAAGAACAGCTCGCGCTGCATGTCATGTCCGCCGGGGATCGATTGCGCCGGCACCGGGTAGAGGCTGGCCTTGAGCTGTACCCGGTCGCCGGGGCTCAGCAGGTCGCTCTGCGCCGAGACATGGATGCGCAGCCGGCGCGGCTGCTGACCGGGGTCGAGACCGGACATCGCATCGGGGGCCATGACGATCCTCCACCCGCGGTCGAGCGTATCGATGTCGATGACCCGGCCGGTGATGGTTGTGGCGGCTAGGCGGTGTTCGAGCATCGGCGCGGTGCGCTCGCGCGTGGTCTCGGTGATTAGCGCAAACCCGGCGGCGGCCAACGTCACGCACAAGACGGCGCTGCGCCAGGGCCGCCAGCGCCAGACCAGGGCCGCACACACCGTGGTGGCGGCCAGTGCCGTGAGCGCGAGCCACAGCGGCGGCTCGATCAGCAGCGTGAAATAAAGCGCGATGCCGGCGCCGAACCACACCGGCGCCCACAGGATACGGCGCTCGCCCTCGGCGGCGAGCGCGGCGGAAAAGCCGGCAAACGGACCGCGGTGGCGCGGAATCGCGGCTTCAAGCTCCTCGCCCGCGACCGAGATGTCCGCCATAGCCTCCCCTTTTTGGCGAGGCTACAAGATCGGATCATCGCGGGGTAGTGGATTGGCGGTCGCTGAACCACGCCGATAATCGACTGCGAATGCTTGTGCCCGGGCATCCACGAGTAAAGGACAACCAATTCGTGGATGGCCGGAGGAAGTTCGGCCAAAGCCGTCTATTCTGGATTGGCGGATAGCAGGAGAGGCGAGTGGGCGAACCGACGGACAGCGCAGCTGACATCCCGACCGTAGCGGGTGTCGGCCTCTCCGCCCTCTTTCTCGCCTTCCTGCAGCTCGGCTGCAGTAGCTTTGGCGGCAGTTCGGCGGGGTGGATCTATCGCGACATCGTCCAGCGCCGGCGCTGGCTCGACGACCAGGAATTTCTTACCGAGATGGCGCTGGGACAGAGCCTTCCCGGCGCTAATGGCGTCAAGTTGTCGGTACTCGTCGGCCGGCGGCTGCGCGGCGGCATCGGCGCCTTCGCCGCGCCGTTCGCCTTCCTGCTCGGGCCGTTCGTCATCATTCTCGTCGTCGGCGCGGTCTACGGCCGGCTCGGCGACCACAAGACGCTGCATGCCGTGCTCGACGGGGTCGCGGCGGCGGTGGTCGGCCTCACCTTCTCGACCGGCATCCGCAGCGTGGCGAAGGGCGCCGCGGACGCCGTCTCGATCGGCATCGCGATGGGGGTGGTGCTGTGCGTCGGCATCCTGCGCTGGCCGATGTTGCCGGTGATGCTCGGGTTGGCGCCGGTCAGCATCGGCATTGCCTGGGCGCGGGGACGCGCCTAGCGATGCGCGACGCAGTCGGTGGCACTCTCGCTACCCTGTTCCTGGTCTTTGCCCCGCTGTCGCTGATGTCGTTCGGCGGCAGCAATTCGGTGATCGCCGATATCGCCCAGCAATCGGTGTCGGTGCAGCACTGGACCAGCCAGCGCGAGTTCGCCGACCTCTTCGCCCTGTCGCGCGCCGCGCCGGGACCGGGCTCGATGCTGGCGGCGCTGATCGGCTGGAAGCTGGCGGGGTTGGCCGGCGCCTTGGTCGCGACGGTGTCGTTCTACGCGCCGGCCGCACTGCTGCTGTTCGTCGTCGCGAAACTCTGGGGGCGCTGGCGGGGTTCGCCTTGGCATCAGGCGGTCGAGCGCGGCATGGCGCCGGTCGCCGCCGGGCTGTTCCTGTCGGGCGGGATCGCGGTGCTGCGCGCCTCGCCGGCCGGACCGGCGGTGTGGATCGCCGCCGGCGCCGCGACCGCGGCGCTGCTCTACTGGCCGAGGATGCACCCCGTGCCGTTGCTGGCGGCAGGCGGAGTGCTGTTCGGATTGCTCGACCTGTTGGGAGCCGGCCCATGATCGATCTGTTGCCTGCGAACTTCACCGACCGGCTCGTTGCCGAGGGCCCGGACGCGGTGATCTATGCCGACGCCGCCGGGCACATCCGCTATTGGAACGCGGCGGCGACGTGGACTTTCGGCTTTACCGCCGAGGAAGCGCTGGGCGCCCGGCTCGACCTCATCATTCCCGAGCGGCTGCGCGGGCGGCATTGGCAGGGCTACGATCAGGTCATGGCCGGGACCGAAGCCGCTACGGCGAGGGCGCGGTGCTGGCGGTGCCGGCCGCGCACAAGGACGGGCGGCAGATCTCGATCGAGTTCACCATCCTGCCGGTGCGCGACGACGCCGGAAGCCTCGTCGGCATCGCCGCCTTTCTGCGCGACGCCACCGCCCGCTTCGAGGAGATGCGCGCACTGCGCCGCGAGATCGCCGCGCTGAAGGGCGGCGGCTAGCGCCATCTCCGCCGCCGCACCGGCAAGCGACGCCGCATCGCAGGCTGCGCCGTGATGGGCGGCTGCGGCGGCAGGCCTTCCGCCAGCGTCCGCCGCTCGCTCTCGCTCGTCTCGATGCGGGCGTGAAGCTCGCGCGCTTCGTCGAATTTGAAGGCGCTCGTCGCCAAGTCGTATTGGTCGCGCAGCCGGGCCAGCTCAGTTTCAACCGCGGCCAGCCGGGCGCGTTTGGCGGCGATGTCGTCGGCGCTGATCATGCCGCAGAATAGCGCAAGAGCAGAGGTGATTGTCTCGGCGAACCGTTACTCAAAGATATTCGGCTTTCCCTTGCGCGACGATTCGACCGGCCTTCGCCGCCGTGATAGCGTGTCTGTCGTGATCGGGTGACGAGGGGCCAGCCGCCTGTCTGCTTTGGCGTCACGCGCTTTTGACCGACGGCAAGGCTGGCTCGCCTTGCCGAGCGGCGCGGAGTGCGGTACGCCCTCTGCCAACGGCAGAACAGGCGGTACAACCGGAACCGGAGACCGCGGCGATCGCCGGCGAGCGTTTCGCCGGTAGGGTAGTGAGGGAGGCAGCGTTGGGGGCCTATATCGTACGGCGCTTCGGCCTGATGCTGCTGACGCTGTTCGGCATTTCGATGCTGATCTTTATCCTGCTGCGACTGACCCCCGGCAACATCGCCGACATCCTGTTTGACGCCGGCGGCTACGTCGACCCGGCCGACAAGGCGAAGATCGAGCACGATCTCGGCCTCGATAAATCCATCCCGATGCAATACGTCGATTGGATCGGCGGCCTGCTGCACGGCGATCTCGGCTATTCCTACCAAACCGAAAAGCCGGCGCTGCAAGAAATCCTGCCGCGCCTCCCGATCACCGCGCGCCTCGCGGCGATCGCGCTGACGTTTTCGGTGCTGATCGGCGTGCCGCTTGGGGTGATCAGCGCGGTCAAGCAGAACACGATCCTCGATTATTTCCTGCGGGTGATCAGCCTGTCCGGGTTGTCGATGCCCGCTTTCTGGCTGGGGTTGTTGATCTTGATGGGCTTTGTCGCCTCGTTTGGCACGATCCCCATCTACAGCGACCAGCCGACCGGGTTCTGGAACGCGATCCTGATGTACAGCGTTCCGGCGGCGGCGGTCGGTTTCCGCAGCTCGGCCTTGATGATGCGGCTGACCCGCTCGTCGATGCTCGAGGTCTTGCGCCAGGATTACATCCGCACGGCGCGCTCGAAAGGCGCGCCCGAGCGCGCGATCAACTATTACCACGCGCTTAAAAACGCATTGCTGCCGGTGATCACGGTGATCGGGATCGAGGCGGCGTTTCTTTTGGGCGGGCTGATCGTCACCGAGACCGTGTTCAACATCCCCGGGGTGGCGCGTTTCCTGGTCGAGGCGATCCGCTGGCGCGACTATCCGATGGTGCAGAACCTGGTGATGTTCATCGCCATCGTGGTGGTGACGATCAACTTCATCATCGACATGCTGTACGCAGCGGTCGATCCGCGTATCAAGTACGGCAACTAGCGTCGCAGAACGCACCGTGGACAGGGGATCCGCATGAGCACGCTCGATTTTAACGCCGAATTGGCCGCCGCCGGCGCCAATGTCCATTCCCGCTGGGGCGCCGTTCGGTTCTTCATCCGCCGCTACCCCCTGGGGGCGATCGGCGCGGTAATCATGGCGCTGTTCGTGCTGGCCGCGGTCTTCGCGCCGCTGATCACCGTCTACGACCCGCTGACCACCAACGCGGCGGTTTCCTTGGCGAAGCCCAGCGCGGCGCATTGGCTCGGCTGCGACTTTATGGGACGCGATGTCTACAGCCGCATTATTTACGGCGCGCGGATTTCGCTGGCGGTCAGCGTCGGCTCGATGCTGCTCGGCTCGTCGATCGGCGTGATGCTGGGGCTGGTGTCGGGCTATCTGCTCGGCTGGTTCGATCTGATCACCCAGCGCGTTCTCGAGATGATGCAGTCGCTGCCGCTGCTGGTGATGGCGATCATCATGGCGGCGGCGCTTGGTCCCTCCTTGCACAATACGATCCTGGCGATCGCGATCCCGCTGGTGCCCTATGTCGCCCGGGTCATCCGCGCCAACACGCTTAGCTTGCGCGAGCAGCCGTTTGTCGAGGCGGCGAAGGCGATCGGCATGAGCGAGAAGCGCATCGCGCTGCGCCATGTGCTGCCCAACACCCTGGCGCCGCTGATCGTGCTGGCGACGGCGCAGCTCGGCTCGACCATCCTCACCGAGTCGTCGCTGTCGTTCCTTGGCCTTGGCGTCCCCGAGCCGCACCCGTCCTGGGGCCGGATGCTGTCGGAGTCGGCGGCCGAATATGTCCGCACCGCGCCATGGCTGGTAATCTTTCCCGGCCTGGCGATCAGCTTCGTCGTGTTTGGCACGAATTTGTTGGGCGACGCATTGCGCGATCTGCTCGATCCGCGGCAGCGCAGCTAAGCGGCGATGTTGCCACGGAAGCACATTTAGTAGTTGGAGGCCTACCGCTTGGCGATAGCGACTGAATCCCCCGAGCCCGGCACAGCCGTGCGGCCGATGCCGCGCGGCAATGCTGAGGTGGTCCTCGACGTCGAAGGCCTACAATCCTACCTCTTCACCCGCCTCGGCGTGGTCAAGGCCGTCGACGACGTGTCGTTCGCGGTGCACGCCGCCGAGACCTTGGCGATCGTCGGCGAGTCCGGCTGCGGCAAGACGATGACGGCCCTATCGTTGATGCGTCTGATCCCCAGCCCGCCCGGCCGCATCGTCGGCGGCTCGATCAAGCTCGGCGGCCGCGACCTGGTCGCGATCAGCGAAGCCGAGATGCGCGACGTGCGCGGCAACGACATCTCGATGATCTTCCAGGAGCCGATGACGTCGCTGAACCCGGTGATGACGATCGGCGCGCAGATCGCCGAGACGCTGCGGCTGCACCAGGACATGAGCAAGCAGGCGGCGCTCGCCAAGGCGATCGACATGCTGCGTCTGGTCAAGATCCCCGAGCCGGTGCAGCGAGCCAAGGAATACCCGCACCAGCTCTCGGGCGGCATGCGCCAGCGCGCGATGATCGCGATGGCGCTGGCCTGCAACCCCAAGGTGCTGATCGCCGACGAGCCGACGACGGCGCTCGACGTCACCATCCAGGCGCAGATCCTCGACCTGATCCTCGACCTGCAAAAAACGCTGGGCACGGCGGTGATCCTGATCACCCACGACCTTGCCGTGGTCGCCGAGACGGCGCAGCGGGTCATCGTCATGTACGCCGGCAAGAAGGTCGAGGAGGCCGAGGTCGAAAACCTGTTCGCCGAGCCGCTGCATCCCTATACCCACGGGCTGCTCGCCTCGATCCCGCAACTGGCGGTGATCGGCGGCGAGTCGCCGGTGGCCAATGGAAGACTCAAGGAGATCCCCGGCATGGTGCCGGCGCTGACCAACCTGCCGGCCGGCTGCACGTTTGCGCCGCGCTGCGCCTTTGCCGACGAGCGCTGCCGCTCGCTGGCCCCCGATTACGAGCAGAAGCGGCCGGGCCATTGGGCGGCGTGCTGGCACTCGGAGCGGCTCTATGGCTAGCCCCGCCCCCGTCATGAACGATATCGCGCCGCGGCCGGCCGCCATCGAGAAGGTGCTCGACGTCGTCAACCTAAAAAAGCACTTCCCGGTCAAGAAGGGCCTGTTGCGCCGCACCGTCGGCCAGGTCTACGCGGTCGACGGGGTCAGCTTTTCGATCGGCGAGGGTGAGACCTTGGGCCTCGTCGGCGAGTCGGGCTGCGGCAAGTCGACCGTGGCGCGCACCGTGATGCGCCTGATCGAGCCGACCGAAGGTTCGATCCTCCTCGATGGGCACGACGTGACCCGCCTCGGCAAGGCGGCGATGCGGCCCTACCGCCGCCAGATGCAGATGATCTTTCAGGACCCGTTCTCGTCGTTGAACCCGCGCATGTCAGCGGGCGACATCGTCGGCGAACCGCTTGCCGTCCACGGGCTGGCTCACGGCAAGCAGCAGGATGTCCAGGTCGGCGAGATCTTCGACCAGGTCGGGCTGCGGCGCAGCCAGATGAACGCATATCCGCACGAGTTCTCTGGCGGTCAGCGTCAGCGCATCTCGATCGCCCGCGCCCTGGCGCTCAATCCCAAGCTGATCGTCGCCGACGAGCCGGTCTCGGCGCTCGACGTGTCGATCCAGGCGCAGGTCATCAATTTGATGATGGATTTGCAGCGCGAGAAGCGGCTGTCCTATCTCTTCATCGCCCACGACCTCGCGGTGGTCGAGCATATCAGCCACCGCATCGCGGTGATGTATCTCGGCAGGATCGTCGAATACGCCGACAAGCAGACCCTGTTCACCAACCCAAAGCACCCCTACACCGAGGCGTTGCTGTCGGCGGTGCCGGTGCCGAACCCCAAGCTGCGGCGTGAGAAGCGCCTGCTGCAGGGTGACGTGCCGAGCCCGATCAGCCCGCCGCCCGGCTGCACCTTCCACACCCGCTGCCCCTATGCGATGGATCGCTGCCGCCAGGAAGTCCCGGTGTTAAAGGAGATTGGGCCGGGGCACGGGGTCTCGTGCCATTTGGTGAGCTGATCGATCCTTGAGGGCGTCAAGCCGGGACCCACCGCTCAGCCCTATGAGGGGCGGATAGATGGGTTCCGGCCTTCGCCGGAATGGAGTTTTGAAAATTAAGCGTTGATGTCCGCCAGCTCTTCGATGTCGAGCCCTTTGCGGATGCGGGCGACCATCTCGTCGGGGTCGAAGTCGATGCCGACCGGGTTCTTGTCGCTGGCCGAGCGGTTCGTCATGTAGTCGCGGCCGGCGCGCGCGGTGTGGAATTGTCGAACAGCAGCTCGACCTGGTTATGGTCCGGGTCGTAGTAGTACATCGATGTCGTCATCCCGTGGTTGACGCAGCGATGCGGGCTGATCCCCTGAGCCTTCAGCTCTTCGTAATGGTCGGCCAGCTCTTCTGGTTCGAAGGTGAAGGCGACGTGGTGCAGACCGACTTCGCCGCCGGCGCGGGCGGTCTTGCCCTCGGAGGGCGCCTTCTCGGCGAGCGGCCCGGGATCGATAAACGCGACCCGGTGATGCTCGTCGTCAAAGCTGATAAACGCGATGAACTTGTTCTGGTACAGCAGCTCGGCGCCCAGCACCGTGCAATACCACTCGACCATCTGGTCGCGCCGGTTGGTCTGCAGCACCAGATGCGAAAGCTTTTTCGGTGACGCCATGATCGTCTCCTGTCAGCGGCACTTTCCCGATGCGGATCGGTGCACCCGAACGGGGTGCAAGTCAACACCGGGATAGGCCGGCAGGAACGACGAGGCGGTTCCGCCGCCCGCTTGAGCCCGGAACCGCCTTTTAGCGCGATCCGTTAGCGGCAGCGTTCTTCCTGCATCCGGACCTCGTTCAGGCGTCCCTCAAGGCGGGAGCGCTCAAGCGGGTTCCATTCGCGATCCATCCGTTCGCGCAGCTCGCGCGCCTCATGGCGCAGGCCGTCGCAACGTTCGGCGGTTCGTACTCCGCCGGGCTGGCCCGGCGCGACGACGACAGCGCCCGGCCTGCCATAGGTGCAGCGCAGAACGCCGTTATCGTTGGCAATGTCGCCGACGCAGCGGTTGACGTCGGCCAGCGCGCTGCGCTGCTCGAAGCCGTTCCGCGTGCGGCATTTGGCGATCAGGCTGTCGCCCTCGACCCGCGCGCCATCGCAAGTATTGAGATACGAGCCGCGGGGGATACCCTCCGCGTATACCGGCGATGCCGCGCAGACGCCGGTCAACAGCAAGCCGAAACAGAGCCCGGTTGCAAGTTTCATGTCCGTTCCTCCCAAGGTGCTGCGGCGCAAATCAGGAGGATTTGCGCCGCCATTCCCATGCTAAACGCCCCACGCGCGATTTTGTCGCCAAACTTTGTCCGATTTGGGCGCATGGACGGGTGAGGGCCTGTCGCCTTATCCTCAAACGCTTAGCCGCAGCGGAGCGCCATGATGCAATTCGGCATCGCCGATATCGATATGCCCTTGACCACCGAGGCCGTCTGGCGCGCCGCCCGGGACGCAACCCCGGTGCGGGCGGCATGAGCGACGGGCTGCTCGATACCGCGCTGCGCGCCGCGCTCGCGGCCGGCGAGGCGATCATGCGCGTCTATGCCGAGCCGTTCGAGGTCATGCAGAAAAGCGACCAGACCCCGGTCACCGAGGCCGATCTCGCCTCGGAGCGGGTCATCGTGCGGATGCTGACCGCGGCCTTTCCCGACATCCCGATCGTTTCCGAGGAGACCGCGCCCGAGGACGGGTTTAAGCCGCCGGCGGCGCGGTTCTGGTGCGTCGACCCGCTCGACGGCACCAAGGAGTTCATCGCCAAGAACGGCGAGTTTGCCGTGTGCATCGCCCTGATCGAGGACCAGCGGCCCGTGCTGGGGGTGGTGCACGGGCCGGCCATCGCCACGACCTATGCCGCGCATGGCCCCGGCACCGCGATCCGTATCAAGGATGGCGGCGCGCCCGAGCCGATCGGCGCGCGGCTGCCGGCGCCCGAGGGGGTCGCGGTGATCCACAGCCGCACCAACAGCAACAGCCGCCGCCTCGCCGAATATTTCGAGGGCCGCGCGATCCTCGAACGCATCAGCTGCGGCAGCGCGCTCAAGTTCGGGGTGCTGGCGGCGGGCGAGGCCGACCTCTACCCGCGCTTCGGCACGACGATGGAGTGGGACACCGCCGCCGGGCAGGCGATCCTCGAAGCCGCCGGCGGCAGCATCGTCCGCGTCGAAGGCGGCCCGCTCGCCTACGGCAAGCCCGGCCTCAAAAACGACGCCTTCCTGGCCTGGGGGAAGAAGCCGGTGTGGTAGCGGAGGGGCGGTCTCCGCTCCGTCACCTGTTTCTCCCGTTTTACCTGTTACGGTGGGCTTTTTATCAGGCGAAGCACGCCATTGCGCAGGCGAGCGCGTAAAAGCCGTTACGTTAACAGGTGCGAAACTGGTCGCGTAACAAGTCGAAACAGGTCGAGGCTCCAACAAGCGCTCTGGGTCGATTTTCGGCTGAGCAGGATCAATCTACATTCAGTATAAAATTGCCCGTGCGGCTTAAGAGGCACGGATTCCAGATCGAGTTTCGGTCAAGCTGTCGGCGATCTCCGCCAGCTTGGGCACGGTGCCGCGGATTGCTTCCCGCGCGGGTGAGCTTGCCGATTTGGCCATGATTTTCTCCTGTGTCGGTGAGGCGGTCAGCCTAAAGTAAAGTCGGGCGGAAGCGGGAGAAGCAGATGCGCATCGCGGTCATCGGCACGGGCGGGATCGGCGGCCCTTACGGCGCCTCGCTGGCCCAGGCCGGGGCGGACGTGACCTTTGTCGCACGCGGCGCGCACCTGGCGGCGATGCAAGCGAACGGGCTTAGGGTCGAGGGCGACCGCGGCGAGACCCACGTTGCGCCCGCCCAGGCGACCGACGACCCGGCCGGCATCGGCATTGTCGACTACGTGCTGCTATGCACCAAGCTGTGGGATGTCGAAAGCGCCGGCGCGGCGATCAAGCCGATCGTCGGGCCGCGGACCGCGGTGATCCCGCTGCAGAACGGGGTCGACGCGCACGACCGGCTGATCCCGATCCTCCGGCGCGACGCAGTGATGGGCGGCACCGCCTGGGTCACCGGCTCGATAATCGCGCCGGGGGTGATCCGGCAAACCGGCGCCTATCAGACCATGACCTTTGGCGAGCTCGACGGGACGATGAGCACGCGCGGGCAGCGCCTGGCCGAGCTATGTGCCGCGGCCGGGTTCGAGGGCGTGTTCAGCCCCGACGTCATGGTGCCGATCTGGGAAAAATTCGTCATGCTGGTGCCGCTGTCGGGCGTCAATTCGCTGACCCGGCTGCCGCTTGGAATCTATCGCGCAGACCCCGATTTGTGGGCGCTATGCGAGGCGACCCTGCGCGAGACGATAGCGGTCGGCCGCGCCGAGGGGGTGGCGCTGCCGCCGGACGCGCTCGATAAGGGCATCGCGCTGTTGCGCTCGATGCCGCCGCACCACATGACCTCGATGGGCAACGACCTGCTGCGCGGCAACCGGCTGGAGCTGCGGTGGTTCGCCGGCAAGGTGGTCGAGCTCGGCCGCAAGCACGGTATCGCAACGCCAGCGAACGGGTTCATCTATGCGGCGCTGAAGCTCTACGCCGACGGCAAGCCCGGTTAGGCTTCCGGCGCTTTCCATTCCACCCCATCGTCGAGCGGGATCACCGGACGCGGCAGGCGGGTCCAGTTGAAATTGCCGAGCACCGGCGAGGTGAGGCCGGGCAGGTCGACCTCGACGATCTGCTCGTGGGCAAAGAACTCGTCGAAGCCGCCGCGGAAATGGCCGCGCGACTTGACGACGACGACCCGGGCCGTGGCGATGTCGAGCCCCAGCATCTCGAAAAACACCGGGTCGGCGCATTGGCGGCGCTGCGACACCACGACGACGGTGATGCCGCCGATCCGCAGCGCGGCGCACGGACCCATCCCCAGCCGCATGCCGGCATAGATGCCGCGGCGGCCGACGCAATCGCCGTCGCTCAGCGCCGCCACCCGCGCCGGCGCCGTCCATGGATCGGAGAACTCGGTGGCCTCGTCGCGGTTGAAGCGCGCATCGAAGTTGTAGTGCAGCCCATGAAGGTGCGCCTCGGCGGCGAGAGGCGGGTCGTAGATGATCCCGACCAGCGCGCCATTGACACCGGCCTCATGCAGCGCGCGCAACAGGTACATCGTGTTGCCGCGCCCGCCGCCGCCCGGATTGTCCGCGACATCGGCAAAGCAGAGCGCCGGCAACGCGGGATCGTTCGCTGCGGCGACCGCCTTTGCCACGGCCTCGCCCACCGGGGTTAGCCGCGGATAGAACCGCGCCCGGTTGTCCCAGCCGAACTGCGCGATCTCGCGGGCGACCGCCTCGGCGGCGCGCGAATTGCGCCGGTTGCGCCGCGCGGTGACGACGACGGTCAGCCCGTTCTTCGCCGTGTCGGAAAAGGCGAAGCCGCCCATCACCGAAACGTTCATGATCTCCGGCCCGATCTTGGTCTGGCCGAAATCGATCATGTCGGCGTAGGGGCCGGCGGCGGTCAGCATCGTCACCGTCGGCGGCACGATCGGCAGGCGGGTGAACGCCAGCTCGGTCTTGGTGCCCGGCTTGTCGCCATTTGGCAGCATCTCCCGGATCGTCTGCGCCGCCTCCTCGCCGCGCTCGCGCATGTCGAGGTGCGGGTTGGTGCGGTAGCCGATAAACGCATCGATAGAGCCGACCATGCGCTCGGAGATGTTGGCGTGGAGGTCGAGCGTCGCGGCGACCGGTACGTCGGGCCCGACGATCTCGCGCACCAGCGCAAACAATGCACCGTCGGGGTCGTCGTCCTCGGTGGTGATCGCGGCGCCGTGCTCGCAGATATAAACCGCGTCGACCGGCAAGGCGGCGCGCAGCCGCTGGTCGATATCCGCCATCAGCCGAGTGAAGAAAGCATGATCGACCGGGCCGTTCGGCTCGGCCGCGGCAAAGGCGATGCCGACCGGCTGCCACGGTCCGGCCGCATCCATATCGGCGACAAAGCCCGGGATCTCGCCGAGCATACGCGGCGCCGGGAGCCGCGCCTCGGCGACAATGCCGTGGCCGGCGAAATAGCCGAAATGCGCCTCGGTCGCGACCGGCGCGAACCGGTTGCATTCGATCGAGAAGCCGAGGATGGCGATGCGCGGCGGTCGTGTATCCGATTTGGCGGGAGCGGGCATGGAGAGGGCGCCGGGTTGTGGATTTGCGCCCTATCCTACCCCTCTCCACCGGCATTGCGAGGGACTGTAGGATGGGTTGAGTGCAACGAAACCCACCGAAGAAATCGCGATGCGATGGGTTTCGCTTCGCTCCCCCATCCTACGGGCTGTTTCCTCATCCGCGCCGGAAGGGGTGGTCGACGATGGCCTTCTGCTCCGGGGTCACGACTGGTAGAGCGACTGCAGCGCCGGTTCCACCTGTTGCAAACCCTGCAGCTTGGCCGACAACATCTGCTCGCGCCGGCCCATGCGGTCGAGCACGGTCTCTTGCCCGCGCTCGGCGGCAGGCTTCAAGGCGCCGCAGACCTGGCGCTGCTTGTCCTGCGCCGCCTGGGTCGCGGCCTGCACCTTGTCCCACAGGGGCTTTTGCTCGGCGGTCAGGTTGAGCCGCGCGCCGATATAGGCGACGAACCCGGCGCGCCGGGCGAGGTGCTCCTCGCATTTCTGCTGCGGCGAGCGGTTCGCATCCCAACGGCCCTCGCCGTGCATCTCGCCGCGCATGTCCGGCCGCATCCCCTCATGCCGCCCCATGCCGCCATGACCGTGCCAGTCTTGGCCCTGCTCGGCTTGCGGCGCCGGGTTGGGGTTGTCGTCCGACCAGGCCATGACCGGCACCGCCACCGCAGCGGCCGCGATCAGCGCGGCGCCCGCCAACATCGATTTGTTCATCGTCGATCCTCCATTTCGGCCCGGCCCGTTTTCGCAAGCCGGGGTTACCGCATAGAGTACGTTTCAGGCGGCGGCGGCTTCCCCGGCCGCCGGATTAATTCGCTGACAGGTTTGTCCCTCACTGGAATTAGGCCATGCCGAAAACCGATGGTGCCCGCATCGTCGCCGACCTCAAGCGCCTGGCCGAGTTCGGCCGCTATGAGACCGGGGTCGACCGCCCGACCTATTCCGCGGTCGATGTCGCCTCGCGCCACTGGCTCGCCGAGAAATTCGCCGAGGCGGGGCTGGAGCCGGTGATCGACGGGATCGGCAACGTCTTCGGGCGCGCGCCGGATGCCAGCCGCCGGCTGCTGGTCGGCTCGCACAGCGAGACCCAGCCGAAAGGCGGCTGGCTCGACGGCGCGCTGGGGGTGATCTACGCGCTGGAGGCGGCGCGCGCGTTCCGCGGCGACCCGGCGCTGGCCGGGCTCGGCATCGATGTGGTGGCCTGGGCCGACGAGGAAGGCCATTACGGCAACATGCTCGGCAGCCGCAGTTTCACCGGCGCGCTCGACGAGGCGGAGATCGATCGTTCGCAAAGCCGCGACGGGGTCGCGCTGCGCGATGCGCTGGCCAAGGCCGGGTTTGCCGGACGCCCGCGCATCGCGGCCGAGCCGGGACGGCACCTCGGCTATCTCGAAGCGCATATCGAGCAGGGCGACACGCTCGACAGCAGCGGCCGGCGGATCGGCGTGGTCGAAGGCATCGTTGGCATCTGGAACTACCGGGTCGTGCTGGAGGGCCAGCAGAACCACGCCGGCACCACCCAGATGCCGCGCCGCAAGGACGCCGGGGTGGCGCTGGTGCGGCTAGCGACGGCGATCCATGACCGCTTTGCCGAGATCGCCGGCGCGCGCACGGTGTGGACGATCGGGCGCATGCTGCTCGACCCCAACGCGCCGAGCGTCGTTCCCGGCCGCGCCGAGATGCAGGTGCAGTTCCGCGACACCGACGAGGCGATCCTCGCGTGCTTTGCCGCGGCGCTGCAGGAGCTGTGCGGCGCCAGCGACCGCGCCGGCCCGTGCCGCTGCACCATCGAGAACATGTCGCAGACCGAGCCCAGGGCGATGGACGGCCAGTTCCAGGCGCTGATCGAGGCGGCGGCCGAGGCCCATGTGCCCGGCGGCCATCTGCGCATGCCGAGCGGCGCCGGCCACGACGCGCAGGTGATCTCGCACAAGCTGCGCGCTGGGATGATGTTCATCCCCAGCCTCAAGGGCATCAGCCACCATTGGTCAGAAGACACGCGCGAAGAAGATATCGTGCTCGGCGCCCAGGTATTCGCCGACGCCGCGGCGGATATTCTCAAGGCGGGGTGAGGAAAGATGGCGGAGGTCTCGGCGCTGCTTAAGGCTTTCGCTGCATTACTCTGGCCTATTTTAGGGTTTGTCGCTCTATGGATGTTTAGGCAGGATATTCGCCAAGCCTTTGGGCGGTTGAAAAAAGGAAAAATCTTTGGACAAGAGTTTGAATTGGACGAAAATTTGCAAAAACTGGAAACCTCCATAGCTGTCGCCGAAAAAGAAACCGTATTGTTACCTCCATTAGAGATATCTGATAACATAGCAGAATCTTTAGAATATAGCGGTAATAATATTATTGATAACATACTCAAACAAGCCGCGGTAGCTCCAAGAGTATCTTTGATAATGCTATCAGCCGAAATTGATAAACAAGCCCGACGTTCTTTAGCTGCCCGCGGACTGCTTCGAGACCGTCGAAATCTACAAGTCAGTCAGGCGCTTACCGAATTAGTGCCGTATGGCTTCCCGACACATATGGCTGGGTCTTTTAATTTATTCAGAGAAATTCGAAACAAAATAATCCATGGAGGCGCTGCGAACGATGATGACATAGTGCGCGCGATCGATTCGGGAATAATAATACTTAAAACACTTAATGAACTTCCACGTGAAATCAGTACTATTTATCATCCAGGTGTTATTTTTTTCTCTGATGAAAAGTGCATCGCTCCGGTTCTTGACGCCAAAGGCGTTATTATAGAAACCAAATCACTAGACGATGCAAGAAAATCATATCGAATTTTTCCAACCACTAAATCATATTTCCAAAAAGGAAAAGAGGTGTCCTGGGAATGGAATATGCACCATATATGGGGACCATCTTGGTATAAAGACCCAGATAGTAGTGAAATAAAACCTGCTTGGAGAGAGTCTGCAGAATTTATAGGTCGGCATCTCGACGAGATCTAATTTATCTGTATATCCTGAGGTGTTGAAAGAGCATGACAATTATTCTGCAGGAATCGCTGCGTGGGCTGTTCTACGCGCCCTATTACGCGGCGTTTGCGCTGGGCGCGTACGAAAAGGAAGGGGTGGAGGTGCGCTTTGCCGGCGCGCCGGGGTTCGGCAACGCGCCGACCGGCCTCTATGACGGCAGCACCGATGTCGCCTGGGGCGGGCCGATGCGGGTCAACCAGCTCTATGCGGAGCGCACTGATTGCGATGTCGTGTGCTTTGGCGAGGCAGTGACGCGCGACCCGTTCCTGCTGGTGGGCCGCGAGCCGCGACCGGACTTTGCGCTGACCGATGTGGCGAGCGCGCGGATCGCCACGGTCAGCGAGGTGCCGACCCCGTGGTTGTGCCTGCAGCACGATCTGCGGCTGGCCGGGATCGACCCGGCGAGCCTCGACCGCGTCGCCGACCGCGGCATGGCCGACAACATGGCGGCGCTGGGCGCGGGCACGGTCGATGTCGTCCAGCTGTTCCAGCCGCTGGCGGAGGAATTGCTCGCCGACGGGTCGGGTCATCTGTGGTACGCGGCGGCGAGCCGCGGGCCGTGCTCGTACACGACCTTCTACGCGCGGCGCGGGGTGCTCGAAGCCAAGCGCGACGAGATGCGGCTGTTGGTGCGGGGGCTCTACCGCACGCAGAAATGGCTGCATGCGCAGCCGGCCGAGGCGCTGGCGGATGTGGTGCAGAGCTATTTCCCGGCGGTGAAACGGCCGCTACTGGCGGCGGCGCTGGCGCGATACAAGGCGCTCGGCATCTGGGGCAAGACACCGATTTTGCCGCGCGACGGCTACGAGCGGCTGAAAGACGGGCTGGTTTCCGGCGGGTTTTGCCAAGGCGTCGACTACGCCGTCGCGGTCGACAACTCGCTGGCCGACCGAGCCGTCGCCGAGGACCCACCGGCAGTGTCCTAGTCGTCATTGCGGGCGGAGCGAAGCAGTCTCGCGCCGTAGGAATCCTCGCTGATCGAGATTGCCGCGTCGCCCTGCAGGCTCCTCGCAATGACGAGGGCGTCAATACGTCTGGAACGCCGTCTGGATTTCGGCGACGGCGCTGGTCGTGGCTAGCATCAGCATCAACAGGATGCGGGCTTTTTGCGGCGAGAAATCCTCGCCGGCGACGATGCCGGCCTCGCGCAATTTGCGTCGTGGCGCGACCCGGCCGCTGGCCGCGCGGCTGCACTGGACGACGACGATCCCGGCCTTCGCCGCCGCGGCGTACGCAACCTGCTGCTCGGGATTGCCGATGCCCGGCGCAAACCCGGCCGAGACGATGCCCTTGGCCCCGGCGCCGATCGCAGCGTCGATCAGCGCGCTGTCGGCGCCGGCATAGCTGAGCACGATGTCGACCCGCGGCAGTGCACCGATCTCGCGATTGGCGAAGGCGGTGTCGGGCATGTGCGCCTTCAACGGCGCGCGGTAGAAATGGACGCCATCGCCGTCGACATGGCCGAGCGCGCCGAAATCGAAGCTGCGGAAGGTCTGCACCCGGTAGGTCGAGGTCTTGACCACGTCGCGGGCGGGGTGAATCTCATTGTTGAGGACGACCAGCACCCCCTTGTCGCGCGCCTCCGCCGACCCGGCGACCTGCAGCGCGTTGACCAGATTGGTGCCGGCATCGGTGCCGAGCGCGCTTGCCGGCCGCTGCGCCCCGACCAGCACCACTGGGTGCGGCGTGGCGAGGGTGAGGTTGAGAAAGAACGCGGTCTCCTCGAGGGTCGCGGTGCCGTGCGGGATGACAAAGCCGGCGATTTTCGGGTCGTCGCTGGTGATTCGGTGGATCATCCGGCGTAGCTCGACCCAGTCGTCAGGGCCGATCGCGGTGCTGCCGACCTGGCGATAGGTGACCGGCACCGGATCGGCCACCAGCCGGGTCTCGGGAAACTTGTCGAGCAGCGCCTCGCTGGTCAGCTTCTGCCCGAAATCGGGGTAGTCGAGGACGTCGAGCGGGCCCGCGCCGAGCGAGGAGATCGTGCCGCCGGTGCCGATGACCGCGATGCGGGGAAGGTCGGGCATTTACGTCCTCCTCTGTCATTCCGGGATGCCCGAAAGGGCAGACCCGGAACCTATAAACGCGGAATCCTAAAGGCATGGCAGGATTGGTGCCAGTCCGGTCAATCGGTGGTGTTCGTGGGTTCCCGCTTTCGCGGGAATGACAGCCGGTGCGGCTACGCCAGCCAGCGCTTGCGGCGCTTGTAGTGCTTGGCGTCGTGGTAGGATTTGCGCGCGCCGGTCTCGTTGAGGCCGAGGTAGAATTCCTTGATGTCCGAGTTCTGACGCAGCGACTCGGCCGGGCCTTCGAGCACGATGCGGCCGTTTTCCATGACATAGGCGTGGTCGGCGACCTCGAGGGCTAGCGCCGCGTTCTGCTCGACCAGCAGGACCGTCAGCTTCTGCTCGTCCTTGAGGCGCCGGATCACCCCAAAAATCTCCTCGATGATCATCGGCGCGAGGCCGAGCGACGGCTCGTCGAGCAACACCACCTTGGGGTCGGACATCAGCGCCCGGCCGATCACCAGCATCTGCTGCTCGCCGCCCGAGAGATAGCCGGCCGGCTGGCCGCGCCGCTCCTTGAGCACGGCGAAGGACTGGTAGACCCGGTCGATGCCGCGCTTTACCGCGGTGAAATCGGTGCGGCTGTGGGCGCCGACGATAAGGTTCTCCTCGACCGTCAGGTTCTCGAAGACGCGGCGTCCCTCGAATACCTGAACGACGCCGTGCTTGACCACCTCGTGCGGCTGCAGGCGGTCGAGCCGGTTGCCGTCGAGCTCGACATTGCCCTTGGTCACCTGCCCCCGCTCGCTGTGCAGGAGGCCGGAGATCGCCTTCAAGGTGGTGGTCTTGCCCGCGCCGTTGGCGCCGAGGAGGGTGGTGATCCTGCCCTCCTCGGCGAGCAACGAGACGCCGCGCAACACCAGGATGACGCCGTCATAGACGACTTCGATGTTGTTGATCGCCAGCATCGAGCTGTCCCGACGGGTTTTTCCGGCGCTGCGCGGCCGCCTTACTCGGCGGTCTTGAGCGCGTTCTCGACGACCTCGCGATACGGGTGGATCCAGTCGGTAGCGGCGACGAACTTGCCGCCCTTGGCCGTGAATATCCGCACCCAGCCGCCGCCCTCATGGTCGGCCGCGGTCACCTGCAGCGGCGGCACCAGCCCGCCGAGGGTGAAGTCCTTGATCTGCTCCATGCCTTCCTTGACCTGCTCACGGGTGGGCAGCTTGCCGCTGCTGATCTTCAAGGCATTGGTCAGGGCTTGGACCTGGATCGCCGCCTGCAGGAGCCCGCGATTGTAGACCACGGTGTTCTCCATCTCCTTCGGCGGCTCCTTGCCCTCTTTCTTGTACATGGCCTTGATTTCCTGGCGAACCGGGTAGTCGTCGCCCGCGCCGGCGAACTGGATGGTGTTGTACCCTTCCGCCGTCGGCCAGCCGCCCGCGGCCAGGATGTCGGCCTCGGCCGAGGCCCAGACCAGCCCGACCACCTTCGACAACGGGAAGCCGGCGCCCTTCAGCCCCTTGATCAACACCGACGGCGAGCGGCCGAACAGGTGCGCAATCACGAAATCCGGGTGGAAGCGCTGGGTGACATCGAGAATCTGCGCGCCGAGTTCGACCCCCGGAGGCGGCACCGCGAAGGTGCGCAGCTCAAAGCCTTCCTGCTTCTGCAGCGCTTCGAGGATCGGCATCGGCTCCTTGCCGGCCGGATTGTCGTAATAGACGTAGGCGATCTTTTTGCCCTTGAGGTTGCCCTCCAGCTTGTCCTTCGCGAACTGGACCGCCGCGGCGCTTTGCGACCAGTAGGTTGCGGCGATCGGAAACAGATACGGGAAGCGCTTGCCGTCACCCGCCGCCGAAATGCCGAAGCCCGGCGAGGTCGTCGGCATGTGGTCCTGCTCGAGCCGCTGGTTGAGCGCGACGACTTGCGGCGTGCCGTAAAAGGTCATCATCAGCGCGCCCATCTGCTTTTGCCGCTCATAGGCTTCGATGCCTTCCGGCACCTTGTAGGCGTTGTCGATCTCGTCGCCCTTGATCATCCAGCCGTCGATGCCGCCCTTGGAATTGACCAGCTTGTAATAGTCCTGCATCGCCGGGCACAGCACCGTGCCGACGATCTGGGTCGGGCCGGTGCGGTCGCACTGGTCGCCGATCAGCAACACCTTGTCCTCGGCCGCGGCGGCGCCGGCGAATGCCACGCCGAGCGCCAGCGCGAGCACGCTTTTTGCTAGTGTTTTCATTGTCGTTCCTCCCTTCAACTCGCCCCAGTTAATAGGAAAATGGCCAGACGCGGAAGTAATTGCGGATGTTGCGCCACAGCCGGTTGAGCCCTTCCGGCTCGACCACCAGAAAAAAGATGATCAGCCCGCCGAAGATGACCAGCCGCAGATTGGGGATGACGTTGAGCATGTCGGCCTGGGCAAAGAACAGTCCCCCCGAGGCTTCGAGAAACCAGCGCGTGGCGATCGGCAGCAGGGTGACGAAAATCGCACCCAACACCGACCCCAGCACCGACCCGAGCCCGCCGATGATCACCATCGCCAGGTAGTCGATCGAGACGTCGATCTGGAACTGCTCGTAATTGGCGATGCCGAGGTAATAGCTTTCCAGCGCGCCGGTGATCCCGGCGAAGAACGACGAAATGGCAAAGGCGTAGAGCTTGTACTTGAAGATGTTGATGCCGATGATCTCGGCGGCGATGTCCTGGTCGCGGATGGCGATAAAGGCGCGGCCGATGCGGCTGCGCACCAGGTTCAAGGTTGCGACCAGCGCCAGCACGACAAAGAACATCAGGAACAGATAAATTTGCCACTCGCTGGTGAGCTGGGTGCCGAAGACGGAGGGCCGCGGCACATTGATCGAGGCCTGCACCCCGCCCGAAATCCATTCGACGTGGTTGATCGTCCACTCGATGATCAGCTGCGCCGCCAGGGTGGAGATGGCGAGGTAAATGCCCTTGATGCGCAGCGACGGGATGCCGACGATGGCGCCGACCGCGGCCGCCATCAGCCCGCCGGCAGGCAGTGCGATCCAGAACGGCGCGTGGAAAATGACCACCAGCTTGGCGGCGGTATAGGCGCCGACCGACATGAAGGCGCCGGTGCCAATCGAGATCTGGCCGGTATAGCCGACCAGGATGTTGAGCCCGAGCGCGCCGACGACCGCGATCAGGATCAGGTTGAGGATCGAAAGCGGATAGTTGCCCAAGGCAAGCGGCGCGGCGACGATAAACAACGCCGCCAGCGCCGCCACCGCCCACCGCGCGATCGGCAGCGGATAAAGCGCCATATCGGCGGCGTAGCTGGTCTTGAAGACGCCGGATTCGCGGTGGAACATGGCTTTTCCCGCGCCGGGCTAGACGCGCTCGATCCGGCGGCGGCCGAAGATGCCTTCGGGCCGCACCATCAGCACGATGATCATCAGCAGATAGGGCACGAAATCCTTGGTGCCGCCGCCGACCAGCGGATCGAAATAGCCGGCGGCGAGGTTCTCGACGATGCCGACGATGAGCCCGCCCACCACCGCGCCGATCACCGAGTCGAGGCCGCCGAGGATCACCACCGGGAATACCTTGAGCCCGACCAGGGCGAGCTGGTTGTCGACCCCGAGCATCGAACCCCAGACAATCCCGCCCAAGGCCGACACGATCCCCGCCATCGCCCAGGCAAAGGCGAAATAGCGCCGCACGTTGATGCCCATCGCCATCGCCACCTGCTGGCTGTCGGCAACGGCGCGCATGGCGATGCCGGTGCGGCTCTTGAGGAAGAACCAGGTGAAGCCAGCGAGGAAAACCAGGCTGACGGCGGCGCCGACGACCTCTACGGGCGGCAGGGTGACCGGCCCCAGCGGGATCGGGTCGTCGGGGATCGGCATGGTGATCGCCCTGGTGCCGGCGCCGAACGCCAGCACCGCGGTGCCGCGCAGCACCGCCGCCAGCCCGATCGTCGCCATCACCACGGCGATGATCGGCCGCCCGATCAGCGGCCGAAGCACGACCCGCTCGAGCCCGAAGCCCAGCGCCACCATGCCGCCAACCGCGAGCAGCGCGCAGAGCCAGAACGGCGCATGGGCATATTCGGCGGCCCCGGCGGCGAGAAAGCCGGCGAACATGACGAACTCGCCCTGGGCGAAGTTGATCGCGTCGGTCGCCTTGTAGATCAGCACGAAACCGAGCGCGATCAGCGCGTACATCAGACCGATCATCACCCCGTTGGTTAAGAGGAACAGGGTGAATTGCAGATCGAATTCAGGCATTTCCCGCCTACTGCGCCGCGACCAATTCGACGGGCGCTGACGCCTCGTCGACATCGGCGATCGTCAGGTTCGAGCGCAGCATCGCCTTGCGCCCGTCCTCGTAGGTGATCTCGGCCGACAGCTCGACTTCCCGGTGACCGGCGTATAGCGCCTCGACCACCACGGCGTATTTCTCGGCGACAAAGCCGCGGCGGATTTTGCGGGTGCGGGTGATCTCGTCGTCGTCGGCGTCGAATTCCTTGTTGAGCACCAGGAAGCGGCGGATCTGCACCGCCTCCGGCAGCATCGCGTTGGTCTTGCGGATTTCCTCGCGGATCAGCCCGGCGACCTCCGGCCGCGCGCAGAGGTCCTGGAACGAGGTGTAGGCGAGGTTCTGGCGCTCGGCCCAATTGCCGACCGTGGTCGGGTCGATGGCGACGATGGCCGCGACAAACGGCCTGGCATCGCCGAACGCCACCGCCTCGCCGAGATAGGGGCTGAACTTCAATTTGTTCTCGACGAATTGCGGAGCGTAGGCGCTGCCGTCAGCCAATTTGCCGACATCGCGCGCCCGGTCGATGATGACGAGATGGCCGCGCCGGTCGATGAACCCGGCGTCGCCGGTGCGCAGCCAGCCATCCTCGGTCATCGCCGCCGCGGTCGCCTCGGGCTGCTTGTAATAGCCCTGGAACACGGCGTCGGAGCGGGCCTGCACCTCGCCGCTTTCGCCGATGCGCAATTCGGTGCCGGCAAAGGCGCGCCCGACGGTATCGGGATCGACATCGCCGTCGGCCTGCGCCGAACACAGGCCCGACAACTCGGTCGCGCCATAGACTTGTTTCAGGTTGACCCCGAAGGCGCGGAAGAAGCGGAACGTGTCGGCTCCGAGCGGCGCGCCGCCGGTATAAACCCAGCGGGCGCGGCGCAGGCCGAGCTGGTCGCGCAGCGGCCCGTAAACCACCACCTCGCCGATCGCGGCGCCGAGACGCAGCCCGGGCGACACCGGCTTGCCAGCGGCGCGGGCGGTCTCGGCGCGCTCGGCGATGCGGCGGAACAGGTTGAACAGGGTACGCTTAAGCCGGCTCGCATCGGTGGCGCGCACCAGCACCGCGGTCAGCGTGTTCTCCCAGAAACGCGGCGGCGCGAGCGCGATGGTCGGCCCCAGCTCGCGCAGGTCGCGCAGCAAGGTCTCGGGCTTTTCCGGGTAGTTGCAGGTAAAGCCCATCCACGAATGCAGCGCGATCGCAAACAGCGAGTTGCCGATCCATGCCATCGGCAGATAGGCGAGAAAGTCGTCGACGGCGCGGATATCCTCGGCCTTGGCCAGCGCCTCGGCCGCGCTCAACAAATTGGCGTGCGACAGCATCACGCCCTTGGGCCGCGACGTCGTCCCCGAAGTATAGGAGAACAGGCAGACATCGTCGGGCTTGCCGGCATCGACCGCCGCTTCCACCGCGCTGAAGCCGGCGCGGCGCCCTTCTTCCTGCACCGCCTCGAACGAGTGCAGCAGCGGGTCGTCGTACTCGGCGAGGCCGCGCGGGTCGTCATAGACGACGAGCTTGAGGTGCGGCAGCCGGTCCTTCAGCGACAGCACCTTATCGACCTGTTCCTGGTCCTCGGCGACGACCACCGAGACCTCGGCATGGTCGAGGACATAGGCGAGCTCGGCGGCAATCGCGTCCTGGTAGGCCGGCACCGCGAAGCCGCCGAGGCACATCGCCGACAGCTGGGCGAAATAGAGCCGCGGCCGGTTCTCGCCGATCACCGCCAGCTTGTCGCCCGCCTTGAAGCCGTGGGCGGCGAGGCCGGCGGCAAAGTCCCGCGCCTCTTCCCAATACCGCCGCCAGCTATAGGGCTGCCAGATGCCGAGATCCTTTTCGCGCATCGCCGGGCGGGTTGCCATCGTCCCGGCGTTGCGCCGCAGCAATTGCGGCAGGGTGGTCTCGATGGTCATGCCGCCGCTTCGCTCCCCAGGGTGACGTGGCTGCCGCCGAGATAGGCCTGGATCACGGCGGGATCGCGCTGCACCTCGGCGGGGGTGCCGTCGGCGATCTTGCGGCCGCGGTCGAGCACGCTGACATGGTCGGAGATGTCCATCACCACGGTCATGTCGTGCTCGATCAGGATGATCGTGGTGCCCCAATGCTGGTTCACATCGAGGATGTAGCGGGCCATGTCCTCTTTTTCTTCCTGGTTCATCCCGCCCATCGGCTCGTCGAGCAGCAGCAGCTTGGGGTCGAGCGCCAGGGCGCGGCCGAGCTCGACCCGCTTGCGCAGGCCGTAAGCGAGGCCGGCGGTGGGCTGCTTGCGCAGATCCTGCAATTCGAGAAACTCGATCAGCTCCTCGCAGCGCGCGCGGTTCGCCACCTCTTCCTTTTGCGCCATCCCCCAATAGATCAGCGACGACAGCACCCCCGAGCGCATGTGGACATGCCGCCCGAGCATGATGTTGTCGAGCACGGTCATGCCGACAAAGAGCGCGATGTTCTGGAAGGTGCGGGCGATCCCCAGCGCGGCGATCTCGGCCGGGCGCTTGCGGGTGATGTCGTGGCCCTCGAAGGTGATCGAGCCGGTGTCGGGGGTGTAGAAGCCGCTGATCATGTTGAGCAGCGAGGTCTTGCCGGCGCCGTTCGGGCCGATGATCGAGGCGATCCGCCCCGTTTTTACCGAAATCGACACATCCTGGACGGCGCGCACGCCGCCGAACCGCTTCGACGCCCCGGAAACGACGAGCTGCACCTCGTCGCGGGCTCGATGACCGGTTGTGGGGGCCGATCGCGTCGCCGCAGCAACCGTCATAAAGTTCGGATTCCTCCCACTCCGGCGCTGCATGCGCCCTGGTTATGGCTGGCATGATGCTGGGGCTGGGTCAATAAGGCAACCGATTGGAGCGGGCAGGACATTTGGCCGCGACTTGCCGCCGCAGACGCTTCGTGGAACGATTGCGCGATGGAAGCCGCCCCATGCGACGACATTTTGCCGACGACGGTGCTGACCGGGTTTCTCGGCAGCGGCAAGACGAGTTTGCTGCGCCGCGCGCTCGCCGCGCCCGACTTCACCGACACCGCGGTCATCGTCAACGAGATCGGCGCGGTGGCGATCGACCACTACCTTGTCGACTTCGTCGAGGGCGCGGTGCTGGAGCTGCCCGGCGGGTGCCTGTGCTGCGCGGTGCGCGAGGATGTGGCGCGCACCTTGCGCGAGCTTATCGACCGGCGCGACGCCGGCACGGTGCGGCCGTTTCGCCGCATCGTCATCGAGACCAGCGGCCTCGCCGACCCGGCCCCGATCCTCTACACGCTCGGCGCCGATCCGATGCTCGATGCGCGGCTGAGGCTCGGCCGGGTGGTGACGGTGATCGACGCCGAGAACGGCGCCGCGACGCTCGCCCGCTTTGCCGAGGCGACGCGGCAGGCGGCGATGGCCGACGCGCTGGTGATCTCGAAGACCGACCTCGCGCCGGTTTCCGCTCAGCTGGAGGCGGCGCTGGCCGCGCTCAACCCCGATGCCGAACGGATCGTCGGACAGGAAGCGAACAATCCGGAGAACGTGCTGTTCGGCGGCGCTCGAAGCCCCCACCCCAACCCTCCCCCGCGTGCGGGGGAGGGAGATGGCAAGCGCCGGCGCGCTCCCTCCCCCGCAAGCGGGGGAGGGCTGGGGTGGGGGCCAGAGACCGTGCATACACACGGCATCGACAGCTTTACCGTGATCCTGGGCGGCGCCATTACCCGGCTCGATTTCGCCAAGGCGCTGGGGGCGCTCGCCGGCGCCCACGGCAGCGACCTGCTGCGGGTCAAGGGCATCGTCGCCTTTGCCGACCGCCCAGGGATTACGGGAGGCGGCCAGCCCGCCTTGGTGCAGGCGGCGCAGCACACGATGTTCGCCCCCGAATGGCTCGATGATTGGCCGGATTCCGACCGACGCAGCCGCCTCGTCTTTGTCGTCAACGAGATTCCGCGGGCGGAAATCCTCGCGCATTTCGCCTTCGCGTCACCGACGGTCTTAGGACCGCAGGCGTCCCGCCTGCATGCGGGCGAGACGCCCGCGGTCCATCATCATTAGAGGGAGGTTTGCATGCTCGATGTCGTGATCACCGGCGGGACCGCGGTTTTGCCGTCAGGCGCGCAAAAGGCCGATATCGGCATCACCGGCGAAAAGATCGCCGCGATCGGCGCGCCGGGCGCGCTCGCCGGGCTGGGCGGACGTGTCGTCGACGCTGCGGGCCAGATCGTCATTCCCGGCGGCATCGACCCGCTCGTCCATTGCCGCTGGCCGATGCCGACCCCCGGCCAGTCTCAGCACAACCTCACCGACGGGCCGGACCGGGTAAGTCAGGCGGCGCTGTTCGGCGGCACCACGACGATCCTCGATTTCGCGCTCGTCGACGGCGACAATACGGTGCAGCAGGCGATCGAGCGGCGGCAAAAGGAATGGGCCGGCGACTGCCATTGCGACTATGCGTTCCATACGATGGTGCAGGGCAAGCTCGATTGGTCGATCCCCGACCAGCTCGTAGAGGCGGTCGCCGCCGGGCACCCGACGGTCAAGATGTTCACCACCGACATCACCCCGTCGCGCAAAGGCCGCATGGTGCCGTTCGGCAGCATCATGGAGGTGCTGACGGCGCTGGCGAAGGCGGGCGGGCTCGCCGCGATCCACGCCGAGGACAACGACCTGGTCATGCACATGTACGAAAAGCTGACGCGCGAGGGTCGCACCAGCTTTCACAACATGGCCGAAGTCCACACGACGCTCAGCGAGGATCTGGCGTTCAACCGGGTGATCCGGCTCGCCGCCAACATCCCGGGGTCGGCGCTCTACATGCTGCATACGTCGGCCGCGACCGGGGTGCGCGCGATCGCCACCGCCCGAGCGGATGGCGTGCCGATCTACGGCGAGACCCTGCACCAGTACCTGATGTACTCGGCCGAGGACTACAAACGGCCGAACGGGCAGATTTACCATACCTACCCGTCGCTCAAATTTGCCGAAGACCACGCGGCGCTGTGGGCCGGCACCGATCACGGCGCAATCCAGACCGTCGCCACCGACGAAATCTGCTGCCCGCTGAAATTCAAGCTCCAGGGCGACAAGATCGACGACACCACCGGCGGCAACGCCGGGGTCGAGCCGCGGGTGTCGCTGATCTACACCGAGACGGTCGAGAAGCGCGGCTACGACCTCGGCCAGTTCGTCAATCTGATCTCGTCGAACGCGGCCAAGATCATGGGGATGTATCCGAGGAAGGGCGCGCTGGCGGTGGGGTCGGACGCCGATATCGTGCTGCTCGATACGCGGCAGCGCCATGCGGTCAAGGCCGCGGACATGCACGAGGCCGACTACTCACCGTGGGAAGGGCGCGACCTCGCCTGCTGGCCGTCGATGACCTTGCTGCGCGGCAAGATCGTCGTCGAAGGCGGCGCGCTCAAGGGCGCCCTCAGCGACGGCAAGCACCTGTCGCGCAAGGTGCCGGACGACATCCGCAGCCGCCCGGCGGTGTGATCGTCAGTCCGGCTTCGCTACCGGGACCGGTTCCGGCTCGTAGGCATGGTGCGGCTTGACCCGCAGCCGCATCTGGACCCGGCTGACCCCGGCGACGTTGGCCGCCAGCGATTGCGCCAGCGAGATCGCGATCAGGCTGTTGATCGTGCCGTCGAGCGTGACCTCGGAATCGGCGACCGAAACCGTGACGCCGGAAGCGTCGATAAACGGGCTATGGTCGAGTTGCTGCCAGATGTCGTCGCAAATCTCGCGCGGGGTGCGCACGAGATCGGCATGCATGGGGCGCGCAATCGGCGCCGGCGGCGTTTCGCCCGGCCCGGCCTCGTTGAGCCGTGGCCGATCATCGGCCGGGAGGTCGCCGCGCACCTGCCGCGGCAAGCCGAGCCCGCCAACATGCCGCTCGCCGTACGCCTCGGGATAGCGATCCTCGTATTCGCCCATCGCCGAACCTCCATCTTGATCGTGAAGCGCCGACGACCCCGGCGGAACGCGTCCCGCCGGGGTGGCCGTAACGATAATCTACTGCCGCGCTAGTTCCAGCGGCCGTCGACCCAAATCCACGCGGTGGGGGTCTGCTGCCAATGACCCGGAGACCACTGCGCGTTCATATGCGGCTGCTGGACGAGCTGGCTGTCTATCCAGACATAGCTCTGACGGGTGGGATCCCAATTGTAGTGACCCTGTACCCAAGTCGTGTTCGGCGGCGTGCCCGGCATCGCCATCGGCGCCATCGGCGCCACCGGCGCTGCGTAGGCGCCCTGGTAATAGCCGGCGCCAAACCGGCCTTCGTCGTTGTAGGTGGTCGGCGCCGCCGTCACGTTGGGGCCGTCGGGATAGTTCTGGATGTTGACCGGACCGTTGACCGATACGGTCTGCGCCTGGGACGCGACCGGGGCGCAAAGCGCGAGCGCCGCAAGCGCGGCGGGGACGATGTAGCGGATCATGTTACCTCCTCGACATGGCGCGCCCGGTAAAGGGGCGCCGTCGGTGGGGTAACAATCGCGAGGCCGCATAATTCCCGCTGTCGCGTTCGCGACCCTGTTTGCGGCGGCGGCGACACGACACGACGGCGACGCTGCTGTATCCTTTGGCGAGGAGCGGGCGCCGAGTGCCGGGGAGGGGGGGAATTTGAGCAGCATCGCCACCACGACCCTGGTGATCGCCGGGTTTCTCGTTCTGGTCAGCCTGGTGCAGCCCGCGGCCGAGCGGCTGCGCCTGCCTTACGCGGTGCTGTTGGCGATGGTGGGGGTTGCGGTCGGGGGGTTGTCGAGCTTTCTGCTCTACACGCCGTGGATCACCGCCTTCGACGGCATCGTCGGGCCGGTGGTGAATCTGCCGTTCAACGCCGAAATCTTCCTGATCGTGTTCCTGCCGATCTTACTGTTCCACGCCTCGCTGATGATCGACGTGCGCGAGATCGCCGAGGACGCCGCGCCAATCCTGATGCTGGCGATCGTCGCGGTGTTCGCCGCCGCCGCGGCGATCGGCTTTAGCCTCAACCTGGCGGCGGGGGTGCCGCTGATCGTGGCGCTGCTGTTGGGCGCAATCGTCGCCACCACCGACCCGGCGGCGGTGGTGGCGATTATGCACGAGGTCGGCGCCCCGCCGCGCCTGACGCGACTACTCGAAGGCGAAAGCCTGCTCAACGACGCCGCGGCGATCGTGCTGTTCACGGTGCTGGTGGAGATGCTGTCCGGCGGCGGCGAGCCGCATATCGCGGCCGCGGCCGAGCATTTCATCGTCTCGTTCCTGGGCGGCATCGTGCTCGGCCTGATTGGCGGGCGCATCTATGGCGCGATCCTGCCGTTTCTGCGCGGCTCCAAGATGGCCGAGGTAACGCTGGCGCTGGCGCTGCCCTACATCGTTTACCTCGTCGGCGACGAGATCGAGGTGTCTGGGGTCGTCGCGGTCGCCAGCGCCGGGCTTACTGCCGGGACGCTTGCCCGGGTCCGGCTCGAACCCGACAATTGGCGCTATCTCGAGCGGGTGTGGGAGCAGCTTGGCTTTTGGGCGAGCTCGCTCATTTTCATCACCGCCTCGGCGCTGGTGCCCAAGCTGCTGGGCGGGATGCACCCGCGCGACATCGGGCTGCTGCTGATCGCGGTCGCGGCGGCGCTGATCTCGCGCGCCGCGGTGCTGTTCTGCCTGTTGCCGCTGCTGTCGGCGCTGAAGCTGAGCCAGACCGTCAGCGCCGCCTATAATTTCACCATCACCTGGGGCGGACTGCGCGGCGCGGTGACCTTGGCGCTGGCGCTGTCGGTGACCGAGAACGAGCACATCGAAACGGCGATGAAGGATCTCGTCGCGGTGCTCGCCACCGGTTTCGTGCTGTTCACGCTGCTGGTCAACGGCCTGACCCTGCGGCCGCTGATCAGCATCCTGGGCCTCGACAAGCTGTCGCCGCTCGACCAGGCGCTGCGCGACAAGGTGCAGGCGCTGTCGCTAACCGACGTGCGCGATGCGGTGCGCGAGACCGCGCACGAATACGCGATCTCCGCCACCGCGGCGCAGGAGGTCGGCCACCGCTATGCCCAGGCAATCGGCGAGGTGGCGACCCATTCCGACCTCGAAACCGCGATTTCCGACCGCGACCGCATGACCATCGGTCTGGTCGCGGCGGCCAATCAGGAACGCCGGATCATCCTCGACCATCACGCGCAGCACACCGTCTCCGGCGCGGCGATCGAGCGGCTGCTGCGCAACACCAACCGCATCCTCGACGCGGCCAAAGACGAGGGGGTGGAAGGCTACACGCAGGCCGGGCAAGAGGTACTGCAATTCCCGCGCGGTTTTCGCTTCGCCAATTTCCTGCACCGGACCCTGCATGTCGACGGGCCGCTGCAACGCCAGATATCGATCCGTTTCGAGACGCTGCTGGTGCGCCGGCTGACGCTGGGCGAGCTGGCGCGTTTCACCGGCAGCCGGTTGCACGCGCTGCTCGGCAGCGACGTGTGCGAAGCGCTCGGCACGATCATCGCCGCCCGCTCCGAAGCCACGACCCGCGCGCTCGACGCGCTGCGGCTGCAATACCCCGGGCATGCCGAAGCGCTCGAACGCCGGTTTCTCCAGCAATCGGGGCTGCGGCTGCTGATCGCCCGCTACAACGATTTGTTCGAGGAAGGGCTGATCGGCCGCGAGCTATTTGACGACCTCGAACGCGAACACGCCACCGGCGGGCTGCTGGCGGTCGAGCATCCGCCGCTCGACCTCGGCCTGCGCACCGAGGAGCTGATCCGCAATTTCGAGATGTTCGCCGGTTTAAGGGACGAGGAATTGAATGCGCTGGCGCGGCACTTCCGCCCGCGCCTGCTGGTGCCCGACGAGGTCGTCTTCCGCGCGGGCGAGCGCGGCAGCGAGATGTTCCTGATCTCGTCGGGGGCGGTCGAGGTGGTGCTGCCGGATGCGCGCATCCGACTCGGCAGCGGCGAGTTCTTCGGCGAGATGGCGCGGCTCGATCCGCGCCCCCGTGC